>JBFMBS010000010.1:0-118468 GCA_040755055.1 Bacteroidota bacterium | reverse complement strand
AACATGCTCGGTGAAGTAGGTAAGCATTTGTTTGAAGTAAGCTTCGGCAAAGATTGGAGTAAGATTAAAGTCCCGTGCAATATTATTAACTATAGCGTTCTTAACAGATTTACTTTTAAGACGCTGTTCAACATTATTAACAATCATGATACCTCCGAAAGAATTAGTTGTAAAATAACTCTTCTTCCTTTAGGTATCATATGAGACTAACTATAAATAGTACCAGATAATTTTCATCAAAAAACTGATAGCATTTTAAAAATCTGATAATCCTTTTCTTTTTCATTTCTTAAAATCCACGATTCTTTCCAGAATTCGCAACCTTTTCTTCGGTACAATTATTGTCCTAAGCAACAATACGTATAAGAGGGGAATATGAAAAAAGAAAGGTTAATTAATATCGTAATTATATCTCTAATTGTTTTTATATCATTATACCTTATAAGCTGTGAGACGAGCACTAACAATCCGCAAGATAATCATGTAAGAGCGTTATCAAAGACCGAAGAGCAAATTGTAGCATCGTCGTCAAATTTTGGATTTAATCTTTTTAAAGAAATATCAAACACAGAAACCGATCAAAATATTATCATTTCTCCGCTGAGTATTTCAACTGCTTTCGGGATGGCACTGAACGGGGCAGAGAACCTGACTTATGAGCAAATGAGAGACGTTCTTGGATTAATTAACATGAGCCGCGATGATATTAACAGCTCATATAAAAGTGTGAATAATTTGTTAACCGGCATTGACATTAAAGTTGAGTTCACTTCGGCAAACTCAATCTGGTACCGGACCGGGTTCCAGGTAGAAAACAGTTTCCTTAATGTAAATAGAGATTTTTTTAATGCCGAAGTAACAGAAGCTGATTTCGATAGTCCGGCAACAGTTAATTTGATTAATAACTGGGTTAAAGAGGCAACAAATGAAAAGATCGATAAGATAATCGAGAATATTGACCGTGATCTTGTGATGTATTTAATAAATGCAATTTATTTCAAAGGCACATGGCAATACCAATTTGATAAGGATCTTACACGTGACGATCAATTTAATTTAATTAGCGGAGGTACTGTTCCGATCAAAATGATGGTACAAAAAAATAAGTTCCGCTACTATGGTAACTCCGAACTTCAGGCAATTGAAATGCCTTATGGAAATGACGCTTATGAAATGATAGTTGTTCTGCCTAACCAGGAGAATAACATTGATGATCTCATACAAAATTTTGACGCAGATAAATTTGACTTGATGAAATCAAATTTTACCGAGCACGAATTAACTCTGTATTTCCCCAGGTTCAAGCTTGAGTACGAATCAAAACTTAATGATTATTTGATTGCTTTGGGTATGGCTGACGCATTCAGTCCGACAAATGCAGATTTTAGAAGAATAACAACTGTTGAACAGATTTATATCAGCGAAGTAAAACACAAAACATTCATTGAAGTAAATGAAGAAGGAACAGAAGCTGCCGCAGTTACATCAATAGGCTTTTCAAGAACATCAATTGGTGATGAAACAGAACTTCGTGTTGATAGACCTTTCTTGTTTTTTATTTACGAAAAAAATACAAACACAATCCTATTTGTTGGTAAAATTATTAACCCGTCTTGAACAGAGGGCATATGAAAAAATTGATATTTCTGTTATTTGTATTTCATTCGTTTGTTATTGCTCAGTATTATAATGAGAGAACAACAGAGCAGAGTTTTGAACAATCCGACCTTTATTTTAACAGTCACTACTTAAATACTTTCGGCATGAAAAATTTTAAAGCCGTATCGGTAGGGTTGATAGACGATCCCTTTTTGAATGTTTACTTGAACCCGGCGATAATGCCGGATTTTAAGGATAAGAGCACAATATTCTATCTTGATTTTAGGGGTGATAGAACCGAAGAAGAAGTTGTTAATAATTATGTTATGCCGTATTACGCTGATTATATATGGAGACCTATTTATGACCGCAGATGGATCACAATAACACGCGCTGAACCGGAGCCCACATTCTCGTTCGGCGTCTTAATGAATCCAATAAAAGATGTAATCGAGAATTTCTATGTTGGCGCAACTTATCAAATGCTTAGAAGAGAAGAGGGATTCTACTCATCGCCATATTTAATTTATAGCACATCATATTTATATGATTCGTTTGGCAACAGAGCAGAAGGATTGGCCGATGTTCCCATAGTGGACCGTTATTCAGCTAAAGACGAAATGACCACCGAAGCCCATCTCCTTTCCTTTTTTACCGGGTACAAGATTGATGATAATTTAAGTGCCGGGCTCTATATCAATACTGTTTCGCATAGTAGAGAAGGGGGTTATCTTAATTCTAACAAAGATGATTACGGTAATATAGATAATAACTTGTGGGAAAACAGAAATGGACGCGATAAAGAACAAGACTATAGCCATACCGATTTCAGTGCGGGCGTAATGTATAATTTCACTGAAAAATTTAAAGCCGGTTTAAAATTCGGAGTTTTAAATGGCTTAGCGGAACAGAAATTAATTTCGACAGATTATTATAAACATGAATATAACAACACATCGTACGATAACTGGAGCAACAGTTATTCTAATTCTTTCAATCAACAAAAATGGAAACATGACGGATCAAGTACCTATTTAGGTTTGAACTTCACTTATAAACCGGACGAAAGAAAAACAATTAACGGCTATTACCGCTATTCAAACGGTGATGAAGATATTAAAAATTCTTCGGTGATCGATGATACTTCAAATTATGTTTCTCATTGGGAAAGTATGTACAACAATATTCAAGATATTCATGATTATAATGGTAAATCTAGCGTAAAGGATAGCCGTAGCGGAACCGGCAGCCGCATCGAAGATAATTACGAAGCAATGATAAACTTTACATCCCAACTAACTTCATGGGGTAAAATTAGTGCCGGGTTTTATGTCAACAAAAGATCGTATGAAATAAATACTACCGAACCGGTAACGGTTTATCAGTATTCCGAATACCATAGCAAAAGTACCGGCAATTATAACTATGAGTACAACAATTTAATAATTCTAGAAGAAGCGAAAAGACTGGAATGGAATTATACTTCTGATTATTGGACGATACAAATACCGGTAGTTTTGGATTTTACGATCAATCAATATTTTGGTGTTACACTTGGAATAAATAGAATGTTAAAAAATTGGAACATCGATGAAGAGACAATAGCATTTTTCTCGTATAGAAAAAGAAACGAAAACGGTGTAATAAATCAGGAATTAGATTTTGCAGAACGGTACTCACCGGCTGATGAAAAATATACTGAGAACGAAACGGACATCTTCGTAAAATTTAATGCCGATATAAATTCGGAATTTAGAATCAACTTGCTGGTAGATCCGGAATTAGAAAATCTTTTCCGTATTTCCCAGTGGTGGCTCAGTTTTGAAGCACATTTCTAACCAATAGGGGGTAAAATGAAATACAAGCTAATAGGAATAGTTATTTCTGTATTTATATTTTCTGCTTGCAGTGATTCAAGCACAAATGTAACGGAAAACGATAAATCAAGCAGAGCGTTTTATTTTAATTCGTTCGAAAGTTTTGAAGATACAACCGGCTGGCTTGGATTAACAAAAGATACCTTTGTTAATGAATCTATGCCTGATAGCGGAGAATTTTCTATTCATCTTGGCGGCGGTTGTATTCAGCCGGCGGCGTCAATAGAATTTGATTCACCCGGAGAAGGCAGATATAAATTCAGTTTCCTCGCTAAGATGGGTCAGCCGTCTCAACAAGCACATTTGATTCTCAAATCCGATGCCTATCAAGATGAAAAGGATCAATTGAATGTTGAAGTCAATACAACAGACTGGAAGTTATATCAATCGGAAGGATATCTCTATGTACCGGCCGGCAAGAAAATTATTTTAGAGATTTGGGTCGGTGGAATTGTTTTTGCAGATGTATATGTTGATAATTTAAAGATAGAAAAGGAAACTGTTCCCCAATTTGCCGGGGATGTTTATAAATCTGTTTTAAATTTGTTTAAATAATAAATAGCTAAATTTTCATCCGTCTTAAACTAACAGAAAGTGGGATAATGATTTCTGTTCACCTCGCCCCGGTCATATGATTGGGGCGGTGTGCATTATACAGAAAGAGTAAGTCAGCTGGACAGATTTTTATATTTGATTTGTAACTCGTAGTTATGTGATATATTTTAAAGCGGATAAAGAACAACAAGTTATGGAAAGAGTTAAAAACTTTTTCAACCGTTCGTATTACAAACTACGGGTTATAATTACATTCTGTGGTGTAACTATAATTCTTGTCATATTGATGTCGTGGACGGGTTATGTTTTTGTAAAAGATTTATACTTAACTAACCTGGCTGAAAAAGTAAACACAGTTTCCGGTTTGATGGCAAACCGGGTTAATAAAAATTATCTTGAATTATTAGAAATTGGACCTCCAACAGTAACAGTAAAAAAATATTTTGATGATCTATTTGCCGGTTATACTAAAGTTGAACCCAATTCCGATATCTTTGTTTTTGAAAAAGATTTTAACATAATAATTCACTCGAGTAAACAATTCAGCACCGGTACTAAAGAACCAAGGTTACAGATTAATGAAAGAGAAATTTTAGAATTGCCGGTTGAAACTTCTATTACATCGTTACCATTTAAAGGTGATGACGGAAGATGGTACCTCTGGGGCTTTAATCGGTTAAACGAAAATTTTTGGCTGGGAATAAAAGTAAGTGCTTCCAAGTTTGAAGAGATAGATCAGCTTTCTGTAAAGTTCTTATACATCGGGCTGGCCGGGATCGTTTTCGCTTTTATATTAAGCTGGTTTATTGCTAAATCAATTTCTAAACCGGTTGAGGTTTTATCGAAATACAGTTCGCAGATCGGTAAAGGTAATTTTAACGTTAAACTTCCTCCGGGTATAAAAGGAGAATTTGATCTGCTCGGCAATGTGATGGAGAAGATGAAAATTGATCTTGCCGCTAACCAGAAAGATAGAGAAAAAATCCTTGCCCAGATTGCGCACGAGATTAGAAATCCTTTGGGTGGAATTGAACTCTTAGCCGGTTTAACCAGAGAGGATTTAATTAAGAACCGGTTGAGTGCCGGTTATATCGAAAAAATTATCAGCGAGGTAAACGGGTTAAAAAGGTTGATCACTTCATTTTTGGAATTTAGTAAACCAGAACCGGCGGCACCGCAATTATGCAATTTAAATGAGCTGGTTAATGAAGCACTCGATAACTTGAGCGACCGCCTGAAATCAAAAAAATATAATATTCACAAGAATATTAAAAAGGGGAATATCTTTTTTGACCGGGGTCATCTAAAGCAAATTTTGACCAACATATTTGCCAACTCAATCGATGCTGTTAATGATAATGGTAACGTCTCGATTGCTGTAAAGATGGAAAAGGAAAATTGGCAGATGATTATTTCCGACGATGGTCCTGGGATACCGGATGAAAATGTATCTTCCATTTTTGATCCGTTCTTTACTACTAAGAAAAATGGGACCGGGCTTGGATTAGCAATCTGTAAAAAATTGTGTACCGAAAATAAAGCGCAGATAGTAGTACAAAATAACATCGGTAAGGGAACGTCTGTTATAATAAGCGGGATTAGTGAATATGAAACTTGAAAAAGTACTTATAGTGGAAGATAATGAAACAATGCGGATCGGACTAGTGGAAAGTCTGAAACGGGAAAACTATAATGTTTCTGCATTTGAAAATGGACCGGATGCTTTGAAAAATTTTTTATTGAATCCGGCACCGGCTGCAATTGTAGATCTAAAAATGGAACCGATGGATGGTATTACGGTGCTTTCGGAGTTAAAGAAAATCAATCCTAAAACTGAAGTTATAATGATTTCCGCATATGGAACAGTGGAAACAGCAGTTAAAGCAATGCAGCTTGGCGCCTTCGATTTTCTAACCAAGCCATTCTCTCCGGAAGAACTTCGTATGAGAGTAAAAAAGGTTTTTGACAAAATTAACAATGAACAAAAAATTGAGGATTTGCTGGAACACAACCGCTTATTGAATGAGGAATTATATACCGGTTATGATGATATTGTTGGTAAGTCTTCTTCAATAAGAAAAATATTTTCAATTATAGACCAGGTTGCAGATAAAGACAGCGTTGTTTTAATCCAGGGAGAAAGCGGAACGGGCAAGGAACTTGCAGCGCGAGCAATCCATAGAAAGAGCAACCGCTCGGCAAATTCATTTATAAAAATTAATTGCGGTGCTCTTAACGATAATCTTTTAGAGAGTGAATTATTCGGTCACGAAAAAGGAGCGTTCACCGGAGCGATAAAAAACAAGAAGGGAAGATTTGAACTAGCCGATAAAGGAACATTATTCCTGGATGAGATTGGAGATGTTTCGCCGGCAATGCAAGTTAAATTGCTGCGTGTTCTCCAGGAAGGTGAGTTTGAACGTGTCGGTGGAGAAGAGACGCTGAAAACAGATGTACGGGTTATCTGTGCAACCAACAAAGATCTTCAAAAATTAATTATTGAAGGGAAATTTAGAGAGGATCTTTACTACCGGTTGAGCGTGATACCTATAAATATCCCTTCTTTGCGGGAAAGGAAAGAAGACATTGTCGATCTAGTTGATCATTTTCTCAAAAAGACAGCTGGGAAAAACCATACCGGGCTGAAAACAATAAACAAAGAGGGATTAAAACTTTTGATTGATTATCCGTGGCCGGGTAATATACGCGAGATGGAAAATTTGATTGAAAGATTATCGGTAATATCGCCAGGCAAAGAAATTGATGCTGCGTTAATAGCACAGCATATTGGTAAATCAATAAATGTTTTTAACGGTTACGGCAATCTGCCGCTCGAAGAAGCGGTTTATTCTTTCGAGAAAAATTTAATTGTAGAGGCAATGAGAAAAGCCGGCGGTGTTAAAAATAAAGCCGCAAAAATTCTTGGTATTAATACCAGCGTACTTTATTATAAGTTAGAAAAGTTTAATTTGTTGTAAAGAGTTAAAAATGAAAACTAACATTACATATTATTTTATCAATAATTTTACCGTGTATTTAAACTTAACAAGTAATAGATATCTAAAATATATTCTGCTCTTCTTCTTTGTTAATGTTTTTGGAATATACTATGGCCAGTCTGTTTCCTCGTTAGAATTAAAACTGAGGGATTTGAATTCCAGGTTGGTATTGGAAAGCGACAAGCTCGATTCACTACAAACTGTTTATGCAGAACGCACAAAAGAGATTGATTCTCAAAAGAAAAAGAAAGATGCAGATCAAAATACTATAAAGAAATTGATGGCCGCTTCTGTCGGCTTATCAAACAAAATAGACGATCACCAAAAGAAGGTTACATCACTTGAAAATGAGGTCGAAAAGATAAAGGTCGGCTTAGAAAAAAAATACTCGGTTATTTTAGACTCACTTACCGAATTAAAAAATTCCGAAAGCTACGCCGGCAATAAAGATGATTTGGAGAAAGAAATCTTACTTGTAACCGAAAAGAAAATATTAATCTCTCCAAAGATAAATATACTATCCTATAATCCAGAAAAAGTAATTTCGTTAAATGTGTCGAATGCAAAGTCGAACGAAGAAAAAAAGATTTTTCGTGAGTATTTGGAGGAAGCGCTGAAGGAAACAGAATTAAAACTTCACCAGGTTCAGAATTTAAATAGCGAGGTTAAACAAATAGTTCTGCTACAAAAGAAAACAAAAAAATTTCTGGAGGATGTTGAATTTAGTTCTGCCTTTGGACGTTCAGCACTTGCACTGAGCAGTAAAACCGGCTCACGGGAAACAACTACGCCCGGTTATACAAATGGTATTGGCGATGGCCAGGAGGTTTTCCAGGTAAGCACTTACTTGTATCTACTCGATCAACTTGATTATAAAATGGAAACGAACATAAAAAACAAAGAAAGTTTTATGTTTAATTCTAAAAATAAAAATCTTTCATTACGTGAATATTCGGAATTACTAGCCGAGGTAGAAAAACGCCTTTCGGATTACCGGTTGGTATTAAAAAATAAAATCAGCGCTTTTAAGTGAACCGCTCTGTATTAAAATTATTCTACGCCGCGATTTTACTCCTCACAATTACATCCGCCGTTGTAATTGCCCAGGTAAATGTACAAGGGAATATTGAAACCGGGTTGTATAAATCAGCCGGCGATATTCTAACCGACAAAAACGATTTAATGTTTGCTCTCGAAGGTAAATTCGGTTACAAATATGAAATGGAGAATACGGAATTGGTTGCCGACTTAAAGTTAAGACCGGAATTTTACACGCTGAAAAATGAGCTTTCGACATTAACTTTTAGAGCAAACGGGGATTTTCAGCGCCGCGAAGAAAATTTTGACTGGGGTCTGAATATTAAAAGGCAGTACAATAAAATTTCAGGTAGAGATTTCGATTTGAATTACGATATTTTTTCATTGCAAGGAAACACTGTTTTTTATTGGATTGAAAACATTCCTATTGCATTCCTTCTCGGCTATGCATATCAAACAATAGATCCCGGAACAGATCAAAACCATGATATTATTTACTTCGAAGGTAAAGCCAATTCATTTTGGGGATCGTATTTTAGGATTGGTTACGGAATTTATATTGAGAAGTTTACAATTGAAGGAGAGGTTACTGACAACTTTATTAGGGCTAAAGAAAAAATTACCGGCTATAGGGTCGGGCCGGAAATCGAGCTCTATTATTTAAAAGATTTTGTAATTAACGGCCAATATAGGTTACTCCAGCATATTTCAGATAGAACCGAATATCCTTCCTTCGAGCACTCTGTGAGATTGGTTGCCGGTAAATTAATTGAGAGCGGTTTTTCAATATTTCTGTTGGTTGATTATTGTTTAAGAGACATAAAAAGAAAAGAGGTTGATGAACAGATCTCGATTCTTTATTCACCATTCAATCTTGAAAATCAAATCAGCTTAAAAATTGGATATGATTTATCCGATACAATTGAATTATATATCAAGGGAAGTTATTTCCGTAATGACCTAGTGTATAAGGACTATTTATTTGAAGGAGGAAATTTATTGTTTGGGATAGAACTTCTTAATTAATTATCGATCCCGAACTTTTAACATAATTTACTTTCTCTCTTTTAGCACATATTCCTTATCATCTTGTGTGTTGTGAACAATAAGTTCGCCGATTAGACCGATGGCAAAGAATTGCACACCGACAATAATTAGTAAAATACCAAGGAAGAATATAGGCCGGTTGTTTATGCCGATTCCTAAAAATAATTTTTCATATGTTAACCATAAACTGATAACCACACCGGCAAGAGCAGTCAAGAATCCTACAAATCCGAATAAGTGCATTGGACGGCTTGCAAACCGCGTGGTGAACAAAACTGTGATAAGATCTATAAAACCTTTAAAGAAACGGGAGATACCAAATTTTGTTTTTCCGAATCTGCGGGGGTTATGTTTTACTACAATCTCGGCTACTGAGAATCCTTTCCAATTTGCAAGTACCGGTATATATCTGTGAAGTTCTCCATACACATTTATGTTTTGAACGACTGCGCGGCGGTATGCTTTTAACCCGCAATTAAAATCATGAATTTTTACTTTGGAAAAAATACGCGTAACAAAATTGAAAAACCGCGAAGAATATTTCTTTATGAACGGATCGTATCTTTTTTTCTTCCATCCTGAAATAAGATCGTAACCCTCGTCAAGTTTTTTAAGAAGGTTTGGAATTTCCGACGGATCATCTTGCAGATCGGCGTCCATCGTTATTACTGCGTCACCGGTTACATGTTTAAACCCGACTTGTAAGGCGGCAGATTTGCCGTAATTGGTTTTAAAACTAAAATAGTGAACACGATTGTCAATTCGGGCGAGGTCTTTTATTACCGTTAAAGATTTGTCCGTGCTGCCATCGTCAACAAAAACAAGTTCGTGATCGCATGCAATTGTTTTAAGTGACTTTTTTATTTCATTGTAAAGAGGGCGGATCGATTCTTCCTCATTCAGTAGCGGAATTACAATGGATACTTTTTTAAAACTGAAATTCTGTACCCTTTGAACTTGGGCTGTTTGTTCGCCGGATGGCGTACGGAATCTTTTTCTATTATAATACCTTCTATAAGGTTTTTTTTGCTGGGTTTGTTGCTGTTGCTGATTCTGCTGCGGCTGATTGGGTGTGCTGCTAGTCTCTGGTTTTGTCTGTTCGTTCAAATTCTTATCCGGTTTTCTTAAAAAGTCTATTTAATATATCAACTAAACGAAAGTTAAAGGTTGCCGCCGCTAAAATCAATTAACATGCTGTTTCTGTTGATACCGGCAAGTTCCGGGCAATTATTTACATCTTTCAAGAGCTTTAACAGAAGCGCCTATAATAATGCCGATAAACATCATGCCAACTAATGCCAGAATCACAGAGGTTACTTTTCCCAGTGTACCGGATGGTGTCATATCACCATACCCGATTGTAAATGACGTAACAAAAGCTGTGTAAAGACTATCGCCAAACGCGCCGCTGCTGTTTTTCAATCCCTCGATGTGAAAAACCATTGCGCCGCCGCAAATTATTATAAGGTAGAAAAAGAGTAAATTCCATGCTGCAGAGAGAAGTGAAAAGAATTCTTTTGTGAATGACTTTTTCATACCAAATGATTCTCCTTTTTATAAGTACAAATGCAATATAAAAAAAGAAGAGAAGTTTAAATAGATCATTCGAAAATTTATTGAGCGGTTAAATGGGAATTTACCGAAAATAAATTATGTTATGCTTTGATGAAATGATTCTATGATTCTGGCAACTCTAAAGCCAACGGCGAAATCGGGTAAATTATGTTGTTCGCCCCGTATTGCCTTTGCGAATAATGTGAGTCTTGTCTTTTCCGTACCGCGCTGTTGGTGAAGTGTAACACTCTGCCATCCGGTTCCATCGGATTGATACAGCTCATCCCAATTACGAATACTATAAGAGCGTTTGGAGCCGTACAAATTCCATTCATAAGTCTCCGGTATTGCGGCACCCGATAGAGCATTTAATTTTACCGGAACATTTCCAGAATAAAATAATCCGCTTGCATTAACTTCGCTTGTTAAAAAATCTTCCGGTGTGTGATCAAGCCGTACGAAAACCGGTGTAAGCGGACTTAATATTCTATCAGTTAGATATACAAAATGCGAGAACACTTCCCGAATAAATCCACCTTGTGTTCGTGTAGAAAGCCATGCAGCCTTCGCTTGAAATTTTCTGGGCCATTCCGGGAACAATAACCTAATTTCTACGCCCATTATATTTCCTACCTCACCTTCTTTTATTGCTCTTTCTATTTCATAAACAGCATGTCGATCAGCAAAAGGGAAGTTAACAACATTAACCATTTTTGTTTCTGTTGCCGCCATGATCATCGTCATCCCATCAGATAGATTAACGGTTAAGGGTTTTTCACAAAAGACAGCTTTGTTATGTATCATCGAACGGACTGAATAGACTGCATGAAAATCCGGGGGGACGGCTATGTAAACAGCGTCAACTTCATTAGATTCAATTAACTCGAATGGAGATTGAGTGAATTTTATCGAAGGGAATTCTGATTTTAACCGCATAATATTATTGGAATCAATATCGGCACAATAAGTGACCCGAAATTCCGGGTGATCTATAGCCGCACGAAACATTTCCGAGCCCATCGCACCTAATCCAATGATTCCTAACCGTATCGGTATATTCTTTTCCAATTACATCCCCTTGTTGAGTTTAACTTTAAATATTTTGTATGTGCTTCTCTTTTCTTTTGGCAGATGAATTTGAGATGTTGTAAAGAAAAGATTTCCCTTACTATCCCAGGCAAAGGAATCCGGCCACTTTATTTTTTCGTCGGCGATTAATTCGCTAACAACACCGTTTTTATCTGCAATACTGATAGCATTTTTTTCTAAACTTGTTAGGTATAGATTTCCATTCTTGTCAAAGATGATTCCATCGTTTGCACCGGTCCTTGCAAACTTCTCAACAAAACCACCAAGCTGCAATCCGGTAAGTTTTAAGTTAAGAAGTGTTTTTGTTGGAACACGATATACATTTTCACCCATTAGTGCGCAATAATAGAGGTACCTTTTATCCGGGTCCAAAGCAATTCCATCGGACTGTACCGGATGATTCCTGGTATAACCTTCAATTACTATTTGTTTTACTTCTGATAATGTAGAAGGATGATTGCTTAATACCCGTCTTACATTACCGGTTTGGAGATCTAAAATAATTATACCGCCGATGTTAGAATCTGATATGTAAGCAACCCCTAACTGATTGTCTATTCGGAGGTCATTTAAATAACTGTTCTCTGAAATTTGATCAGACGGAATAAAATATTCACGGGTGAGTGAATTATCATCTAAGTTAAAAATATAGATATGTGCTGCTTTAGTTTTGTCCGATGCAAGTTCATACCCGGGGTCTAATACCCATAGTCTGTTCAAATCATCAATAAAAACACTCTGGACACAAACAAATTTATTCTTTGTAATAGAACCGGCATCCCAGTTATTCCAATCTTTATTGGGGTAAGGAACAATAACCCCGTCGATAATTTCGGCAACGGAAACCGGCGTATCGGTTGTCCATCGCGGAAAATTAACAAACACACGGTCATTTTTTGAAATCGCAATCCCGGTCCATTGGTAATTACTCTCTGCGAAAAGTGATAATTCTAATTTATCAGTTTGACAGAATAACTGATTGATAACAGCGAGCATAAATATGAGTATGATAGTTATTCTTCTCATAAAATTATTTTCCTATAAAAGTTCATAGCATTAATAGAATTGTAAAACGGCTTAAAACGTAAGCGGTATTTTATAATTATAAAATTTTCACTTCTTTGGGTACAACAAACAACATCACGCAGCCTTTTTCTGAATACACAGAATGCTTGGCTCCGGGCGGAGTAAATAAATAGTCGCCGGCATATAAGTGAGTTGAACCAAAACGAACTTCACCTTCCAGAACAAAAACTTCTTCACCGGCTGGATGATCATGATTTGGGTACGACGCACCGGCTTCGAATTTTAGTAGGAAGGTGGGCGATCTTTGTGCTGCCTCATCAAAACGTAAAACTTTTACAAAGATGCCGTCGGTTTTCACACCTTCTTCTATCAGCGGTTTCCAGTTTACTTGAGAACTTTTTGTGATTTGTAATTTCATATCCGTTTAATCCTTTTCGGCTACTAAGTGTGTCGATATAGCAATACGATTCCAGCTATTGATTGCCGTAATTACAAAAATCAATTGAGCCAATTTTTGCTTTCCAAAAATTCTTAATGCATTGTTAAACACTTCATCCGATACACCGTGGTCAGAAATACTTGTCACTTCTTCGACCAGCTTAAGAGCGGCACGTTCTTCTTCCGTAAAAAAAGGAGTTTCCCACCAGGCGCTAACTGCAAAAAGTCTCTGGGCTGTTTCTCCTAATGAGGTCGCATTTTTTGAATGGTAATTAACGCAGTATCCGCATCCATTGATCTGGGATGCTCTAAGCCGTATTAATTCAACAAGTTTCGGATCAAGATTAAAATTTTCAATTTGAGAATCAGCTTCTTCCAATACCTTGTAAACTACCGGTTCTTCATGTTTAATGCTCATCCTGGATCTCATAGTTATTATTTCCTTGTAATTGAATTTTTTGTATTTGTTTTTTTTGCTCGAAAAAATATATCTTTAATGAGTCATGTTCGTAGTCCACAAAAAACAATTCGAGTGTACCAGGAATGTTTTCTTTTAATGAACTAATTAATGTTGACCACACAATAGAAACGCCGGTCTATTTGCAAATTACGAATGCTGTCATATATAATATCCGGCGAGGATATTTAAGAAGCGGAATGAAACTGCCGGGTGCACGTGAATTGTCATCACTATTAAATGTTCACAGAAAAACATTACAGAATGCCTATGAAGAATTAATGGCGCAAGGTTGGGTCGAAATTATTCCGCGTAAAGGAACTTTTGTTGCAAAAAATTTGCCGGAAGTAAAACCGATAAAACTTTCACCAACTAAATCATTAAACTATTATCCTGATAAAACCCTTTTTACTTTTGACGAAAAAAATCTTATCCGGTACCCGTTTTCAAATCACCAGGAATCTAAAAACCTAACAATTGATGACGGTTTTCCCGATATACGACTTGCACCCACACAACTTTTGCTTCGTGAACTAAGGCGGCTTACTAAACTGAATGCATTTAGAAAATATTATAAGTATGGCGGTCCAAAAGGACCAACATACCTTCTTGAAACTCTTGCCGCTTTCTTATCAGAAACAAGAGGACTTCCTATTTCTATCGATAATCTTATGATTACCAGGGGTGCTCAAATGGGAGTCTATCTTACAACTAAACTCTTGATTAAACCGGGAGACAATGTTGTTGTTGGCGAACCGGGTTATTTCAATGCTAATTTCACGTTTAAACAAGCCGGCGCATCAATCAACAAAGTGCCCGTTGATGATTTCGGGATTGATGTCAATGCAATTGAAACTCTTTGCCGGAAGAAAAAGATACGGTTGGTATATGTAATTCCGCATCATCATTACCCGACAACGGTAACACTAATACCTGAACGGCGGATTCAATTACTTGAACTTGCGGCTAAATATAAATTTGCAATTATTGAAGATGACTACGATTATGACTTTCATTACAACAGCAGCCCGGTGCTTCCGATGGCAAGTCTCGATTACCATGGTAATGTTATTTATATCGGTACACTAACCAAAACGCTTGTTCCTTCTATACGGATCGGATTTATAGTCGCACCGGAAAATTTTATTCATGCTGTTTCAAATTTGCGTCGTTCTATTGATTGGCAAGGCGATACCATGACTGAGATGGCGATAGCCGAACTTTATAAGAACGGAACGATTGGAAGTCACATTAAAAAAGCGGTTAAACTTTATCACGAACGAAGGGATTTTTTCTGTAAACAATTAAAAGAAAAAATTGGTAGTCACATCACATTTAAAATTCCCGATGGCGGAATGTCGGTTTGGACAAAATTTAATAATGTTGACCTTAAACTTGTTGCAGAGAAAGCCGCTGAAAATAGTCTTATAATAGGTAACGGGGTAATTCATAATTCGGTTACAAAAAATTATAATGCAACGCGTCTCGGTTTTGCCTCTCTTAATTTTAAGGAGCAAGAGAAAGCAATCGAAATTTTAAAGAAGGTAATTGAAAGTTTATGAAATGAAAGAACTTGTATTTATCCATATTTAAGTTTTTATGTTAGAGCGGAAAACCGCAATCATTTATTTAAAACAGAATCGCAATGCAATTTAAGCTGATGAAAAATCTTTTTTTTATTTTACGCAGCAATGGCACTATCCTCGTAATTTTTATGTTTATCTTCCAAAAGGTTGTCGTTTGTTTCTAATTTCTCAATTAACAGTAAGCAAGAAGTATGTTTGACACTACAGCAAACAATAATTAAGTTTCTTTTAGTCATTCGCAAAGAAACAATTATGGGCGGAATAATATTTTGGGCAATAGTAAGAACTGCAATCCTTATACCGGCTCTGTGGGTCTTGCAGAATTACATGGAATACAAGTACTGGTGGTGGTTCGGGCTTATGGCTATTTATGGCGTGATAATTCACCCGGCGATGATTCAGTACAGACTATTTAAAGAAGAAAACAAGGAAGTTATTAACGATACTTTATGCTCTTCTTGCAAACATTTTGATGCTACTGCAGTAATATGCTTGCTTCACGATAAACATCCAACGGTTGATTATCTACCGTGCGAAGGTTTGGAATGGGAACCGAAAGGCGGAAGTTATGAGAAAAAAGAAAATAATTAATTCTAACAAGGAAGAAGCAAAAAAAGATACCATTTACTGTACAGAATGCGGTGAAGATCTTAAAATGTTCGGCATCGATAGCAAGAAGGTTGATTTAAGTAAAGCTACAAAACGTTTTCAACAATGCAAAAAAACGGGCAAGTTTAAAGGTGATAAATGCGCCATGATCTTTATTGCTGAATCTAACGAAGATCTTCTTATTGATGAGTGAGTTTATATAGATACTGAACTGCCTCAACGAACCGTGGACCGGGACGCGCAAAAAGATCCCTATCAATCAAATGAAAATTCCCTTGCTGTACCGATTTTAAATTCTCCCATTCCGGGTAAGCTTTTACAACTCTTTCCAATTTATCATCAAGTGCTGTCGGGAAAAAAATGAAGTCGGGATTTCTATTAAGCAGCTCCTCTCTGCTGAAGACGGGATAATTTAACGGTGAATCTTCGGCAATGTTTTTCAAGCCACAGATATCAAAGAACTCATTAAAGAACGTACTTTTCCCGGCAATCATTATGGGGTTAATCTCAATCAACATTGCGCCGGAAAGAATTTTGTTTTTTTGTGTTGATGATGATATTGAGGTAATTATTGAATCCCATCTGGCTAATTCGCTGTTAACTTTCGGCTCTATACCGAAGATTTTTCCTATATCTGAATATGTTTTTTTTATGCCGTTGTAATTCCGCGGATTAGATACAAATATTTTCAAGCCAAGTTCCCTGAATTTATCATAAGTCTCTTTTGTATTTCCTTCAACGGTAATAAAAATAAGATTGGGTTTTAGAGTAACTATTCTTTCAAAATTGAATGTAAGCAAATCACCAACTTTCTCAATGTTAACCGCTTCTTCGGGATAGTTGCAGTAGAGAGTATTACCAACAAGGTGGTCCTGAAGATTTAAACTGTAAATCATTTCCGTAAGATTTGGCGCGAGGGTGATTATTCGTTCCGGTGTTTTATCGAATATGAATTTATTCCCGAGATCATCAACGATGGATAATCCATCAGGGGCTTGTTGGTTATTTCCCCGGCATGAGTAAATGATGAATGAACATAGTGCGAGAATAATAAATTTTTTCATTGGATTAGCATCTATTTAAAAAAAGAATTAGCTGAATTGAAAATAAAATTGTTCGAATAATTACAGCGCAAAGATAGTTATTAAACGGAAGTTGAACAAAAAGCACCGGTTATTTAGTGGGCTCTTTTTTCCGGTGCTTTTTTACTGTAAAACAAATTTTTCAGAAAAAATAAGAAACGAGCTATTTGATCAAACTCATTTTTTTTGTGATTGTTTGGCTATTGTTTTTTAATTGATAGAAATAGATACCGCTCGAAAGTTTGGTCCCGTCAAAATTGATTGTATGACTTCCCGAAGTTTTAAACTCTCTAACTAACAAAGCAACTTCTCTTCCGAGTATATCGAACACTTTTAATTCAGCAAACCCGTCTTGAGGTAATTCAAAAGATATTTTTGTTGCCGGGTTAAAGGGATTCGGGTAATTCTGGCTTAAAGATATTTTTGAAGGAATAGTTTCGGGGGTTGTTTCCACATCTGTGTTGATAAGAGAACTATAGCTTATAAATTCCGACTGGTAAACCGTTTTGGTTTGTTTATTCTGGATGAAAACTACAAAGCCGAGCTTGGAAGTATCCCATTTCGAATTTAAAGTGATAAGCTCGCTTAATTGAATTTCCTGGTTGGCAGAAATAGTAAAACTTCTGCCGCTTGAATTCGGGAACATCTTACGCATAACATTTTTTTGCGGTGATATACCGTTTCTGCCCTGGTAGTTTACTGTTTCTACCGCAATAACGAATAGTGTTAGATTATTATAAGTGCCTTGCTCGGTTTGATTAATCTTAGCGTTAATAGTTAAGCCGCTGTTATTAGTCCCTCCGCTTAAATTCAGTGTGAATGGAGATTGCTGCGATACGTAGCTATCTAAAATGCCGCTCCAGCTTGAATAATTATTTGATTGTACTTGTCCGTCAAAAATTCCGCGCGGTGTTGAACCAAATGGCCCGTAGTAACTATTTCTTGCTGCCGGGTCGGCGGTGTTATCCTGGTTCAGTTTATCATCGGGATAAGGAAAACTCATGTGGTAATAAATGTATGTAATTTTGTTTTTGTTTGGACTGTTGCTGGCATAATTATCAACAGCCGAATGAGCACTTGGACAAAGAGGGCAGTGTGAGTTTGTAAAAACTTCAATCAATACTTTTTTGCCGGATGCAAAAATTGAAGTTGCAAATAGAAATATCAATAAAATGATTTTTATGTTTTTCATAAATGCCTTCTCAAATAATTCCTAAAATTGATATACGGAGACCTTCAAATGGAAGGATATAACGGCATACACCGTTAGAACAAATTTGTCCGCCTTTTTCTTTTCCGTATGAAACAGCAGCCGAAAGATTCTGATTGAGGCGGTAGCCGAGTTCAATGGCAGACCAATATCTTTTGCCGGATACATCAAAACGGTTTGTAGAAAACTCGTATCGAAATGTTACGTTGATTTTCGTATCAATCACGTTTATCAAACCGAAAAGGTGGTTGCTATACTCTGTCTGTTCGGCATTGAAATTGTCTTTAACCGATTCATATTGGTAATCGAATTCGGCAGAATAGGGATCGCTGAAAACATGTTTAAGTTGAAATGGAAAAATTATGGAAGATATTTCATGGTTATTTGTACCGCTAAAAAATTCATCGGAAAGTATTTTTGATCTTAATGCTGCGGCAACTTTAACGATAGTCTTTTCATTTAAACTCTGTTCAACTTCACCAAATAGTTCGTAATAGGGCGAATACTTTTTTGATAAACTTGGTAAAACATTAATGAATTCTAATCTGCTGAAAGAGAATGAGTTTTGGTCAAATAAATAATTGCCGTGTCTGCTTGCAATGCTCGAGTTAAAATTTATTGTTGTTGTTTCCGAGGGAGTATAAAATATTTCTACTTGTAAACCTAATTCATCGTTAAAATCGACTTCGTGAATCGCTCTTGTCAGTAGTGTGTATGAATGCTCCTTCAGCACTATCGGTGCATTTTGAAAAGGTAAAAATCTCGTAGTTCGTGTGATGTCATTTCTCTCAAACGGATCGCGCAAATCAAACCGGTAGTTCTTATAATCAAGTGTAACTCCAAATCCCTCTGTGTTGTAACTGATAGATGAGTATATACCGTAACCATAAGATTTATTATTGTCGTTGAAGTTACTCATTGATTTGTAAGCGTAATCAAATAAAAATGAAAAGTTATCTTCGTTAATGGATAAGTTTAGTGAAGGGAGGTTCACTTTAATTTTTCTATCGACGGGAATCAAGTCGAAATCTGCTTCCGAATAAATATATGTTAAACCGATCTTGAAATTATCTATTGGGTCAATTTCAAAATTCCCTCCGTAGATTTTATAATCTTCGTTTCTTTTTATCTCGATTGAATCTTTATACTCAAGAACACCGGCAATAGCAGAAAACGAAAAATTTTCTTTTCTATAATTTAGGTTAATACCGTCCATCCAGCTGTCAAATCCCAATCCTCGCGATTCAAATAAATTCAATGCTAGTCCGCGTCCGTATAACTCGGAAAAATTTCCGGCGCGTATGTAAAGTTCATCGCCGCTGTATTCAATGAATCTCCGTTTCAAACCTTTGTAAGTTAATCCTACTTCGGGCGGATTATCATAGAGCAGTCTTCCGCCGATAGTTATGTTATAAGGGAGGAATATTTTCATGTCAGTCAGGTTTTCGAAATACTTAAAGTTGCCCTTAAAATTTCCAAACGATCTATCCCCGTTTCCGTAACGGAGATAATTTGAAATGCTATAAGAAACTTGCCCGTTTACAAAACTTATCGGCAGTAATATTATTATAAGAATTTTCAGTCGTTTCATTTACTTGTTCAGCAATTCTACGATTTCTTCTTCTAATTTCTTTTCATCGCCGGGTACATACCCGGTATGCCGGTAAACAATCTCACCGTTGCTGTCTATTAATAAATTGTAAGGAAGAACTTGCCCGTTGAATTTGTTGAAGATTTCAAAATTTGGATCAATAGCTATCGGGAATTTTATGTTTTGTGAAGCAACAAATGATCTAACCTTTGCAACACTCTTGGGTGAATCCTGGTTAATCCCGATAATCGAAAATCCCTTGTTCTTGTACTTTTCGTAAATACGATTTAAATGCGGCAGTTCGCTTTTGCACGGCTGACACCATGATGCCCAGAAGTTAATTAACAGTACACCTTTCTGGTAGTGCTCTTTAACATTGATCTTCTTGTTATTAAGAGTCTCAATTTTTAATTCAGATACGGATTGCGCCGTCGAAATTGAAACGAGCAATAAAAAAATTACAATTACATTTTTCATAATTCTTCCGATTATTAAATCCATATACGTTAAAAAATGGTTTTTATCTGTACTACTTGTGATGTTAAAGACGTATAGAAATTTGAAAACTTACACGTGATACCGTGTAAATACCCATGGCAGTCGTAGAATGGCCGAATTTTTTAGGTGGGAGATTTTTGTTATTTTTGCACCGCACCCTTAGCTCAGCTGGTAGAGCATATGACTCTTAATCATCAGGTCGGGGGTTCGAATCCCCCAGGGTGCACAAAGGCCTTGAAATCAGAAGAATTCGGGGTCTGTTATTTTAAAATGTTTAATTGTCCCGGTAATTTGTTAGCACACTCTAAATGCAACAGTAGTGATTCATAAAAAGAAAATTGGTTAGATATTATAAACCATTTCTGCTAACTTTATAATACTAGTTAGAAAAGATAAAAATGTTTAAACGATATTCCATTTTGTTTCTCATCCTTTTTTACCCATCCTTTTCAATATCGCAATCCGTCTATAACCTGGATTTATCACAACAGAAGGGAATTTTTTTTAATAATTGGAGCTACCGGGAAGGTGATTCAATAATATGGACATCTCCAGATTATAATGATAATAAATGGCAAGTGATTACCCGAAAAGATATAGTGGAAAATACCGATAACATTTATTGGCTTCGAACAAAAATAAATTTATCGGGTAATCTTGCTGAATTGGATTTTCTTCAGATTTCTATTATAAATCTTGCCAACGCTTTTGAAGTTTATTGGGATGGAAAAATAATTCTAACTAATGGTAAAATTGGGAAATCCGCAGATGATGAAGAAATTGGATTTTCTTTTTCAATTAAGAAATTAAAACCAGCAGAAGTCAAAGAAGGAGAACATACTCTTGCGGTTAGGGTATCTAATTTTCAAAAAATACCGAAGAGTGATTTTGGTTTCATCGCTTTTGGATATGCTTCAACCAGACAAGAAGCAATTCAATCTGAATTGAATCAAGTCATTTTGTTTGTTGGGGGATATTCAATTGCCGTTCTTTTTACATTTATGCTCTTCATCGGTAATAACAAATACAAAGCATATCTCTTTTTACTCTTTTCGTTTTTATTAATACTAATCTTTTATGCAAAAGCATATTTCCAAATTACAGTACGGATGCCAATTAATTATTTCAACTATTTATTACTCTCAAACTTCCTAATATTATTAGCACAATCAATAGTTTCTGTTGCTTTTATCCTATATGTTTTTGAAATATCGTGGAAGTATTTACTTCTACTAATTTTTGCAGTGGTTGTGATAATTTGCAATCTGCTTGGTTTAATTTTTCCTATCATTGATTACCATGCTATTAATTTAATTGAAACTATTTATTCCATCGGATTATTAGTATTACCAACAAAGAAAACCAAACCCGGAGCTAAACTTGTGCTAATCGGTTATGCTCAATTGTTTTTCCTTTACTTCTATTTTTATCTGTATGTAATAAATCCAGCATTTCGAATTATTGATCCTAATATTTTATTTCTCATCGGTTTATTTATTTTCTGGTATTGTTTGATAACAGCAGTCGGTCAGAAAATTAAATATCAGAATAAATTATACGAGGAATTCCGATTACATTCGTTACGATTAGAAACCGACTTATTGAGAAAGTCCATTCAGCCGCATTTTATCATCAATACCCTTGCTTCGATTAAATCGTTAACGAAGCGAAAACCCGACGATGCTGATAAATTAATTAATGCTTTAGCTGCTGAATATAGATTAATAAACAAAATTTCTTCAGAAAAAGAGATTCCGATTTCTCAAGAAATTGAATTGTGCGAATCGCATCTTGAATTGATGGGATACCGTTTGGAAGCCAAATATGAATTGATTAAACAAAACATCGATTACTCGCTTAAAGTACCGCCATTAGTATTTCATACTTTAATTGAAAACGGACTTACTCATGCATTCAAACCAAAAGAGGACGGAAAATTTTGGCTTACTTTTAATAGAGCAAATAATTTTATTGAATATAAACTGCTGAATAATGGATCGCTGTTGCAAGAAAAACAGAATCAGGATGAAAATGAGATTGAAGAAGGAACCGGTGTTAAATATATTAAAGCCCGGCTGGAAGAAAGTTATCCGGGAAAATGGCAACTGAATTACGGTCTAAAAGACAATTTGTGGGAAGTAGTAATTAAAATCACCGGGTAGTGAATGAAAATATTAATAATCGAAGACGAACCTCCTATTGCAGAAGACATTAAAGAAATGTGCGGTTTAATTTTATCTTCAAGAATTGAGAAGATTGACATTGCATATACAATTAATGATGCTGAAAATTTTTTAGCGAATAATAATACGGTTGATCTTTGTCTGCTAGATCTTAATCTTAAAGGCAAGAATGGTTATGAAATACTCAAACGAGCTGCAGCCGGCTCGTTTCATACGATTATAATCTCAGCATATACAAATCAAGCGATAGAAGCATTCAATTACGGAGTGCTTGATTTTGTACCTAAGCCGGTTGATATGGAAAGATTTCGTACTGCTCTTAATAAATTTACCGACACAGAGATCAAACAAAAAGCCGGAATAAAATTTCTCGTTGTTCGTAAGCATAATTCCAATCATCTAATTTCTGTTGAGGTTATAAAATACTTTGAAGCCCATGGATATATAGTTAAGCTTTTTATGAAAGATGGAAAAGCGGAAATAATTGAAAAACCATTAAACCGGTTAATGCAAATTCTACCAGATAAATTTATTCGCATCCATCGTTCTTATATTGTTGATATAAATGAAATCATTTCCTACAAACATAAAGGCGGTGGTGTTTACGAGGTTATACTAAAGCAAGGCGAACATCTTCCATTAAGTTCTTCTGCATATAAAACACTCCAGCAGCTTGCCGATAAGAAGTAAATAGTGAGTATTGAAAAGTTTATTTTGACTTTGGGAGTAATTCACTTTCATCTCTCGCTTAATCTTTTATAATTCCATTTGGAAAATTTATTCAAGAAGATATGACTATTGCTCAATTCTCAATTGAAAAGAAAATAATTGAAGACTATGTGCACAAGATAATCCTCGCATGGCTAGAAGATAGAATTGAAGAGGTTGATGAATTGATTGATAACAAGATCACATTTTGCTCTTCCGTAGGTTCAAGAAAATATTCCGGCAAATCACAATTCAAAGAATATCTCTATGATTCACTTATCAATAAAAAAGTAATTCGTTATAACGAAGAGGATTTTTCTATTCATACAGATGGAATAACGGCAACAGCCCACTATAAATTTATCATGGAGTATCAACAGAATAATAAAAATGTAATTGAATCCGGTCGCGATTTTTTTCTTTTTAAGAGAGAAATGGAAAATTGGAAATTAGTATGGCGTTCAATTTATTATTATCAATAACCCGCCGTTGGTTTTCAGATGTTTATTTAGCCATTCAGAGTATCTGCATATCATTCCTTACAACATCCCGTTATTTTTTTAGTCATAATAGAGGTAAAACAAATTATTTGTGCCATGTGACTCACGTGGCGGAGCTTTAAAAAATTGCTTATAAACAAAATCACTGGAGAAGCCAAAATGAAAACAAATATTCTCAGGATTTGTTTGTTGTTATCTTTAATAACATCAGTTTATGCTGAAGAAAAAATACCGGAAAAAATTGATAATAGTAGATTAACAAATATCCAGAAAAGTAACACTCCAATTGATTTAAAGAGATTGGAAGAAAGATTAGATCTTTTCTTTAAAGAACAAATGGCAAAAGATCAAATTCAGGGTATTGTCTTTGTAATGGTAAAAGACGGTAGAATAATATTAGAGAAAGGATTCGGATTTTCAGATGTAGAAATGAAAATAAACATTAAACCGGCGGAGACAATTTTCAAGGTTGGTTCAGTTTCAAAGTTGTTAACTGCAATAGCTGCAATGCAACTATATGAGAAGAATAAAATTAATCTCAATGAAGATGTCAACAAATATTTCACGGCTTTCAAATTGGAAAACAACTTTCCTAAACCGGTTACAATGACAGATCTGTTATCTCACACTGCCGGTTTCAGAGGACGATCAATTGGAAGTTTGACTCGCAAAGAATCCGAAAGAATATCACTTGAAGATTTTATTACATCAAATATGCCGGAAAGAGCTTTACCCCCGGGTTGCTTTATTAGCTATTCGAATCATGGTTATCAGCTTGCCGGTTATCTTGTTGAAGTTTTGTCCGGTATGTCGTTTCCGGAATACATTGAAAAAAATATTCTTGTTCCGTTAGGAATGAAGAGAAGTAGTTTTAACCTCAAACTCGATATGCTTCAGTATTTAGCTAAGGGTTATTCATATGTAGAAGGAAATTATTCTGCTGTTCAAGAAGACTATTCACTTTCTCTCGTCTCTCCAGCCGGTTCATTACTTTCAACTGCTGAAGATATGGCGCACCTAATGATTGCTCAATTGCAAGGAGGATATTATAATGGCACAAGAATATTAGATGAAAGTACTTGCCGTGAAATGCAGCGGCAACAGTTTTCAAATGATCCCCGATTGCCGGGTACGTGTTATGGCTTTTACGAATATCATGATTTTAATCAGCGTGCAATTTTTATTGATGGTGATGTAACCGGTTTTTCCAGCAGATTGTTTTTATTACCCGATCAGAATACGGGATTCTTCGTTTGTAATAATAGCGGCAATTCAAGATTGCGAATGCAGTTAACCGATACACTGATGAGTTATCTATTCCCATTGCCAGAAAAACAGAATCCGAAGGAATCAATTACGAAAACGAAAGCACCGGATACACGTATTCTAGGCAGCTATAGAAATTTACGCATTGGAATTGAGTACTTTGATAAATATGAAGCCGCATCCGCGTTATTAACCTTATCAGATGATGATATAAGAAATTGGATTGAGATAGAATCCCTCTTTTTTCAAATACCAAACAGCAAGACACGTTTGTTGTTCCGGGAAAATCAAAATGGAGAAATCACACATTTATTTATTGATTCTAAACAGATGCCGGTATCTTACGAAAAAGTTCACTGGTACGATTCATCCGAATTTTTATGGTACCCATTGGGTTTGTTTTTTGTAGTGTTCTTATCAGCTTCTATTATTATGCTTATTAGGCGCAATAAGGTTCGCAAGCATAACCTGATAGTAGAAAATCAACTTAAGGATAGACAAGCACATTTGTTGTTAATTGTAACAGTTATTATTAACCTAATTTTTATTATCTGTTTTATCCCGACTGTCCATTTGTTTAGTGATGAACTTGAATTTGGAATGCCTTTCATTATAAAAATGATTCTTGTCCTCCCGATCTTATCATTGATTCTAACTGTTGGTTTAGCGGCGTTCACTTTTGTTGTGTGGAAAAATAAATACTGGCATTTTACACAACGGCTAAGCTATTCGCTAATTACACTAATATGTGTTGGATTTATTTTCTGGCTTCATCACTGGAATTGGCTGGGGTTTCAATATTAAAAAATCAACGAAAAGAATCGTATTCTTATAAAGGAGAAAAACAAAATGAAAAGAAATATTCTTTTATTGTGTTTATTTGTTTTTATCTCATCAAATCTGTTTACACAGAATACTGATAGTAATTATTCTGTTAGAAGAGATTCCGGATACATAAATGTCGAAGGCGGTAAATTATTTTGCGAGATTGCCGGTGAAGGAGAGTGTATTGTTTTATTGCATGATGGAATTGCTCATCGGGAAATATGGGATAATCAATTCGGAGTATTTGCAAGAAACTACAGCGTTGTGCGTTATGACCGAAGAGGTTACGGTAAATCTGATTTTCCGCAAGCTCCTTTTTCTCATATTGAAGATCTGAAAAAGTTATTTGAACAGTTGAAGATAAACAAAGCTATAATATTTGGAATGTCCGGTGGAGGTGAATTAGCTATTGATTTCACTCTTATATATCCTGAAAAAGTAAATGCGCTGGTTTTAGCCGGCGCTGTGGTTGGCGGTTATGGAGCTACTTCTCATACAAATACACGCGGCGGTTACGTTAATTCAATAGTTGAATTGTTATCTGACCCGAAGAAATTTATAGAATATATTGTTCGGAAAGATCCGTATGAAATCTATTCTGAAAACAGAAAAGCGAAAGAAAAACTCTATAAGCTGCTTAAGGAAAATCCAAATGATGTCAACTTCACACGTGAGTTCTTCAAAAAACCGACTGATAAACCGGCTCTAAAATATCTTTCGGAAATTAAATGCCCTACTTTAGTTCTTTCGGGGAATATGATATGCCCGATATTCATGCGCATGCCGGCGTTATGGAAGTTTTAATTCCGAATGCAAAACGGGATATAATATTTAAATCGGGTCATCTAATCCCTTTAGAACAGTCGGAAGCATTCAATTCATCGGTTATCAAATTCTTAAACGGATTAGAATTCTATATTATTCTGAATTCTCAAGGAGTAAATGCAGCGGTTAAACATTTTATTACGAAATTGAAAAGCGAACCGGGTGTAAAAATACTTGAAGAAAACGAAATAAATGCGTTAGAATATAGTTTTTTACAAAACGGAAAAACCAAAGATGCGATTGAGCTTTTCAAACTAAATACTGTCGTTTACCCGAACTCAGCAAATGTGTACGATAGTCTCGGTGAAGCATGTTTGAAAGATGGTCAAATAGATTTGGCAATTAAGAATTATAAAAAATCATTGGAGTTAAACCCGCAAAACGAGTACGTAAAAAAGATTTTGGAACAATTACAAAAAAAATAATTATCTCCACAAAAATCATAGAAGCGTTGCGACCGAAAGAATAAATAAAAAATAATTGAAAGGAGAAAAACAATGAAAAAAATCAACATGGCATTAATAGCTCTATTAACTTTTATTTCAATTCCATCAATAAATGCCCAGTGGAAAGTAGGTGTACTTGGCGGATTAAATTTTTCTAATTGGAGAGCTGAAACAGAAATGGAGAGTAGAACTTTATTTGGAATTGGAGGCATAATAGAGTATTCGATAAATGATAATTTCTCTATTTCAGTCGAACCAATGTATTCGCAAAAGGGAGCAGTAAAATTAAAGACACTAACCGAACCCGAAATGACTACTACGACCTCATATGCTGAGTTACCGATATTTATTAAATACTCAATCCCCCTTTCAAGTTCAATAAAGCCATACTTAATTGCTGGGCCAACGCTAAGTTATCGTTTGAAAGCAGAAACGGAAGGAAAATATGCCGGGTTAATTTTTACAGCAGATTTAAAAAATGTTACTGTTCCTTTTGATTTTAGTTTTGGAGTTAGTGCTGGTTTTGAAATTCCGCTCGAATCAATTTCACTTTTTCTTGAAGGACGTTATACATATGGATTGGTTGATCAACATAAAAACGGAACGTTTCAAGCAAGCAGTGGCGGACTAACACTTACGGGTACTATGACAGACAGCCAATGGTTTAAGAACAGTGGAATTCAATTGCTAACTGGAATCAAATTTATTTTGTAACAGATATTATTCAAAATATTGAATGTAGTATATAAACGCCTTGAAAAAATTGGTTGGAATCTCTTTCTGCAAATTACATCAAGATTTTTATTTAAAAATAGAATTGAGTTTTCAATGAACAAAATTAAATTCATGTTTCTTATAATTATTATCCTTTCTTCTAGTTGTAGTGTAAATGAGCCAATTATTTATTCTGACGAACCGCTTGGATATACAAGTGTTGGTGTTCCAGCCAAAACATTAGCTGAATTTGAAACTGTTTTGGAAAGAATTAGATCGGAATTAAAAATTCCCGGCTTTTCTGCTACAATAACAAAAGGAGGAAAAATCGTATGGGCAAAAGGTTTTGGTTATTCTAATAAAGAAAAAGCCATACAAGCCAAACCGGAAACAGTTTATCATTTAGCTTCGCTCACAAAACCTTTTGCTGCCACTATAATCATGCAGCTTATTGAACAAAATAAATTAACTCTTGAAACACAGGTTTCAGATTACGGAATTAATTTAGAATCACAAGGAGTAATTAGAATTAAACATTTATTGTCTCATACATCCGAAGGTGTTCCCGGTACAAATTATAATTATAATGGAAACAGATTTTCCTATCTCGATAAAGTTATTACCGGTACTTCTGGAAAATCATTTTGTGAATTGCTGAACGAAAAGATAATAGTACCGCTTCAATTAAGCATGACTGCACCTAATCCATTATCCCCGGATGATTGTTTACGAAATATTCAGATTCTTGGACAGTTAGCTCAGGGCTATTCTTCAAATGGACAAAATATATTATCCTACCAATCTTATTTTAGTACTGCCGCCGGTTTACTATCAAGCGTTATTGACATTGCAAAGTTTTCAATTGCACTTGATAAGAATTTATTAATGAAAGCTGAATCCAGGGAATTAATGTTTACACCAACCGTTTCGAACAGCGGTGTTGAATTGCCTTACGGACTTGGGTGGTTTATAGATAAAAATGAAAGTGCTATGGTGATTTGGCATTATGGGTTTTGGGATGCTTGCTCAACGCTAATAATAAAAATTCCCGATAGAGAAATTTCATTTGTAATCTTGGCTAATTCAGATAGATTAAGTTCAGCATCACAAAGATTAGGCAGTGATGAGAATGTTAATCGTTCGGTTGTAGCCCAGGAGTTTTTAAACGCTTTTTTATATGGCACAGCTCAATTACCGGATACGCCCATTTACTAAAAAGATATAATAACGCATTGCCAAAAAAAATATTTACTCAAATCCATTTCCTTTTTATTGTTTTAGTAATTAGCTGCAATGATAGCGGCACAAATCCAGATAACAGTTTTTATATCCCACCCCTCTTAACGAATACAACATGGGAACAAATTTCTCGCCCAGATTCAGCCGGATGGTCACTCGAAAAATTAGACCGGGCTTATGAATATTCAAAAAAAATACAAACAGAATCGGTGATGATTATTTATAAGGGGAGAGTACTTTATTACTGGGGAGACATTAAAAAGAAAATCTGGACTCACTCCGCAAGAAAAAGTTTTATGAGTGCTTTATACGGTATTTATATTGAAGAGGGAATTCTTGATATAAACAAAACTTTGGATGATTTAAGGATTGATGACATCAATCCATGTTTATCAGATCAAGAGAAACAAGCAACGGTAAAAATGCTGCTTCAATCAAGATCGGGTGTTTATCACGAAGCGGCTGCTGAAGCTCAATCAATGAAAGATTCACGTCCGGTACGCGGAAGTCATCTCCCCGGAGCTTTCTGGTATTATAATAACTGGGATTTCAACACTCTTGTAACAATTTTCAATCAAGAAACACAGAAAGATTTTTTTCAAGAACTCAAATCGAGAATATTAGATCCAATCGGCTGCGAAGATTTTTTGGTGAGTGATGGTAAATACCAATTTGAAAGTGCTTCAATTCATCCCGCTTATCCATTCAGAATATCTACAAGAGATATGGCAAGATTCGGACTGCTCTTTTTAAGAAGGGGAAATTGGAATAATAAAAAAATAATTTCGGAAAATTGGATTGATGAAAGTACCACATCATATTCAGATCTTGGTAACAGCGGTGGATACGGATATATGTGGTGGATAGCTTTGAACGGTAAGCACACTTTTTATCCGGCCAATCTGCCAGATGGATCATATTCAGCTCAAGGAGCTTATGGGCAGTATTGTGTTGTAATTCCATCATATGATCTCGTAGTAGTTCATCGCGTTAACAGTGATATAAATAATAATGTTACCGCTACTGAATTTGGAATTCTGTTAAGTTATATATTAAGTGCCAGACCCCTTCAATAAAAAAGATGTTTTTTGATAAGGAAGGTATTTACTGGGTCTACGCAAAAATCATAGAAACGTTGAGGATTCAGAATAACAATTAAAAATCAATTATAACAAATAATTAAAATGCGAAAACAAAAAAGAAGTGAGCTAAAATTATATTTATACTATCCTACCTTTTTCTGCATATACGAATAAAAAATATGTTTATAAACTATTTGATGGAGGTTAAGTGAAAAAATTTATAATGGTAATGTTGTTTATTCAAAGCTATATAAATCTTTATAGCCAAGATTCAGCAAATAATTCCCGACATTATTTTGGTTTTTCCATTGGCAATATTCAAACTAAGGATGAGAATCTTATACCTAAAGTCCATTCCGGTTTGATAAATATGATATCATATCGCTATGAGAGAATAAGCAGTTCATATAATCTATTTGATTTTAATTTGGGATATGGGTTACTAAAAACTAAAATTGAAAAAGAAGCCGTCTCGTTTAATTGCCAATTGGCTCTAAGTTATTGTTACAATCTCTCTTTAATTAGGAATGATTTTATAAATTATTATTTAGGTCCCAAAATATCGTTTACATCCTCACTTGCCGAATATGGAGTTTTTGATGAAGCACATGCATACTGGGGTAATTTTTTGTCGCTGTGTCTAAGCAATGTTTCCTTTATATCAATTGATCCTGAAAAAGATTTAGTATTTAATCTGGATATCTCAATTATTGGATTATATACTCGCCCCGAGTATAATAGACTTTATTCAAACGAATATTGGACCTTTTCAAACATCATAGATATAATGAATAGTAATTACAAATTTGGATTTCTTAATAATGCCTTCCAATTTAAAGCATCAGCTGAATATAGAACACAGATATGGAATTCAAATGATTTATCTCTTGCACTTTCAGTTTACTATTCAAGAATAAAAGATGAAGCGGGTAAACCGTTGACCGAATTAATTCCAAAAATATCCTTAGGTATATGGTTATGAAAACAAAATTATTAACGTTAATTGAAATATGTCTTCTTTGCATTGTGATGACTTCATGTATGGAAGATGAGCCATTTAAACTCCCTTATACCGGCTTCGCTCCAAGAGAACTGAATGACGGGTGGATTTTATCTACGCCCGAAAATGAAAATATGAGTAGTTCAGCACTTAATAATGTTTTCTCAATTGCCTATCAAGATGGAAGATTTCGATTGTTAAGAAGTATCACAATAATAAGAAATGGGAAAATAGTAGCTGAAACTTACTTGCATGATCCAAATGAAATTCACCAAATTCAAAATATAAAGTCTGCAACAAAGTCATTTACTTCTATTTTAACCGGCATTGCCCTACAAAGACATATACTTGATTCGCTCAATCAAACATTCAGTTCAATATTTCCAGAATACTTTATTAATCACCCAGATAAAAAAAGTATCACCATATTGCATGCTTTAAAGATGAAGACTGGTCTGCAATTCAACGATGAGGAACATCATTATAAATTCAGGTTTAGTGGGAATATTATTGATTATATTTTATCCTCTCCTATGAACGGCGCACCTGGAAATAAATATTTTTATTGTGACGATAATCCAACATTAATATCATATGCGATACAACGTAAATATGGAAAACCATTATCCGAATTTTCTAATGAGTATTTATTTAAACCTCTTGGGATTACTGAATGGAAATGGGAAGCTGCTAATGATGGTATTAGTTTCGGGGGTTCTAATCTATATTTGAAACCGCGTGATATGGCAAAATTTGGTCAGATGTTATTGCAGAATGGAAAATGGAATGGACAACAAATTGTTAATAGTGATTGGATTCAAGAAGCTATTAAGAATGAAAATAATTTGGGCTACGGTTACTATTTTTGGTTGATGTCTGATCTTCTTGGATATATGGCAGCCGGACACGGAGGGCAATATATTATTGTTATCCCTTATAAAAATCTTGTGGTAGTTGTAACCGCGTGGCCATATCCAATTGATACAGATTGGATGAGAGATAATTTCCCAGGTACATTATTAAAAAATATTATCGCTGCTTGCTATTAAATTCCGCAGATAAATCAAAATCTTGAATTTATTCTCTAATTAGATCCGTAAAGTGAGAATTGTAGAAAGGTGCTCGAAACAATGATTGCAGAAGTCACTCAGGGAAGGATCTGAGACAAAAAGAATATTAAAAACTTATTCATTTCTTGGAGAGATAAATATGAAAACAATTCGAATGGAGGAAATGACTGCTCCCCAAATCAAAGCTGCCATTGCCAATGGTTATAAGACTGCCGTCATAGGTGTCGGATCAACCGAACAGCACGGACCACATCTTCCCACAATGACCGATACACGAATAGGAGATGAAGTTGCATATAGAGTCGCATTGAAATTGAATAATGCTTTGCAAGCCAGAACAATTCCGGTAGGAGTTTCCGATCATCATCTTGCGTTTGGCGGAACAATTTCACTCAGACCGGAAACGTTAAAAATGATTATTTGCGATTATGTGAATAGTCTAGTTCAATGCGGTTTTACCCGAATAATCTTTTTACCAAGTCACGGTGGAAATTTTCCTACAGTTGAGCAAGCAATTAAAGAGTTGCAAATAAAATATCCGGAAACAAAAATTATTGGTTATACTGATCTTTTTGGATTTGCCCATTTATTGAATTCGGTATCAAATATGTTCGGAGTAACTGATGATGAATCCGGTGCTCATGCTGGAGAGAACGAAACTTCTATTATGCTGTTGTTAGAAAATAAACTTGTGCTAAAAGAAAAATATGAATGCGGTTACTTAGGACCAACCGGTGAAAAAGAAATCCGCATAATTTTAGAGAAAGGAATGCCGGCTCTTACAAAAAACGGAGTGCTTGGCGATCCTCGGAAAGCTTCCTTAGACAAAGGTGAGGTATATCTTGAAAGACTCAGCAGCTTTCTCATTCAAGAGATAAAGGATCAAATGGTTTATTAATTTCTTCACTGTACGCCGTCAGATTTATTCAGCTTTATAGATTCAAACAGAAAAAAAATAATGGAGAATTCAAAATGCAAAAACTATCCGTCATCAGTTGTTATTTACTGATGTTTTGCACCGTGCTTTCCGCTCAACAAAACGGTATGTCTAAAGACATTGATTCAACATTTACAAAGTCAGTAACTATCACTGATGTATTTGAAAGAGGAATAAGCATTAAATATGGTTACGGTAATTATTCCGTGCGTGATGAATTTTTAACAACCGAAAAATATTCCGGGGTTATTCCTTTTTTTTCTATCGGCTGGACTAAGTACAGCGATGAAAGCGGTTTTAGAATTTCGTTTTCGGTTCATAACTCTGATAAAATTAAAAATAAAAATATGAATGCCGACGTACTCAATTTTTCACTCGCATGGGATTATTTTTATCATATCAATACATACAAGATTTTTTCAAAAGACTGGCTATTGTTAGCCGGTCCTTCGGCTGAAATGTTTTTATATTCAAACAAACAGAATTATGCCAGCGACGGAATTTTCTTCGATTTCTCTTTTGCCTCATTAATCTCCATTGGCGGTAACGTATCTCTCCTTGTTCCGATTACTGAAAAAATTATTGCGGAATCCTCATTAAGAACAAATCTCTTTTCAGTTGGAATAAGAATACCGCTTGTTAATGAAATTGACGGAATTGAAAATGATAGGTCTCGCTTCAAACTGCTCTCAGCAATAAAAGCATTAAATGCCAGCTTCGATTTGGGACTCCGCTATTTTCTTTGGGGTGATTTATCCCTGAAAGCGCAATACCGGTTTCAATTTACTAATATCAGCGTTTGGGAAAAGATGTCGTCTGCCAGCGATCATTTCGTTTTTTCTATTTCGTATAATTTTTAGGTGATGGGATGAAACAAAAAAATTTTATACCCGTTTTGTTTATAGTAATACTCGTCATCGGATGTTCAGATTTATTTATTACTTCACCGGATGATTCTTTTAATGTAATGGATTTTGAAGCAGCATGGAATGCAGTTAATAATGTTTATCCCTTACTTGAGTATAAAAAAATTGATTGGAACGAAGTGTATAACAGATATTGCGAAAAAGTCTTCAACTCCACAGAAGACTTCTCAAAAATTCTATTTGATATGATGCGTGAATTAAAAGATCCGCATGTTATTCTAAGCAACAAAGGGATGGGCTTAATAATACCATATCCCGGGATAAGACTGCAAAGGGACTTTGATGCATTTTCACCTATACTTGTAAGAAAATATTTTGATAAAGGACTTAAATATGCATGCAGAGAAAAGGTTGAGTACGAAATCTTACAAGAAAACATCGGATATATAAGAATAGCAACTTTTAACGGGGAAGGTTTAATGGATGATTTTGATTTTGTGCTCGATCAAATGCTGAATACAAAAGGTTTGATAATAGATGTCCGAAAAAATAATGGCGGTAAACTTGAAAACGTAAATAAAATTGTCGGGAGGTTTATCAGCCAACCGATGACCAATTTGAAGGCATATAGGAAAAACAACATTCCAATTGAAATGGATCCAATCTTACCAATTACAAATAAAACTCTCTACAACAAACCGGTTGTAGTATTAATAAATGGATCTACGTTGAGTTCCGGAGAATTATTTGCTGAGTATATGCGGCAGTTAAATTTTGTTACATTAATTGGCGACACAACCAATGGGGCAGCATGCAGCGACAATTATGAAGAAATTGAAGGCGATTATATTCTCCCAAGCGGAAGATATATTAAAATTGGAAACAGCTTCGTTCTTCGGTATGATGGTATCCCTATTGAATGGAACGGAATTCCACCGGACATTTTAGTAAGGCAAACAAAAGCCGATATTAACGCCGGAAGAGATAAACAACTTGAACACGCCATTGAATTATTTTAACAAAATGTCAACCTTAATATTTAGCAACTCGAACTCAACAAAATATTTCAATTTAATTTAGGAGTAATAATGAACTACAAATCTTCAATCACAATTATCCCGATTATGCTGGTTATTGCAATCACATTTACTAACTGCCAAGAGGAAGAAATAAAAGTAAACGAAAAAGAAATATCAGACAAAATTATTTCCATGGAAAGAACAGCTCTCAACCGCTGGGGAAAGGGCGATCCGTGGGGTTATCTCGACATTTTTGCAGATGATGTAACTTACTATAATCCTTTTGAAAACAGCAGAATCGATGGTTTAGATGCAATGCAAAAATATTATGGTGAACAAGCCGGACAAATATTTATTGACAAGTACGAAATGACAAACATCAAAGTACAACTTTATGGGGACATCGCTATTCTTTCTTACAATTTATTCAACTTCAAAAAACAATCTGATGGTTCATTAAAAGAATCTACCAGATGGAACAGTACAAAAGTATATCGCTTAATAAATAGCGACTGGAAAATAATTCATAATCATTGGTCATTTTTACAGCCGGAACTAAAATAATATTTGAGGATAATATGATTCGTAAACTATTTTATATTCTCATAATCATTGGAAACATTTCTTTTGATTGTCTTGCACAGTATAATCAGGTTGAAAGTAATGGAGTTGAAATTTATTACCGTGTCTTTGGGAAAGGAGAACCATTACTTATTCTTGGCGGCGGACCCGGTGATAATGCAAATCGTTATTTAAGTCTATGCGAACTTCTCTCGAAAAGTTTCCAATGTATATTAGTTGACCAGAGAGGTACGGGCAAATCAATGCCTGCGGTACTTGATTCAACAACAATTTCTATTGAGCTAACTCTATCTGATTTTGAAGCGTTGCGGAAAGAGCTTAATCTGGAATCATGGACAGTTCTTGGATTCTCATATGGCGGTTATCTCGCTTCTTTATATGCCCACTTTTATCCGAATGCCGTTTCGAGTCTAATTCTTCTTGGCTCCATCGGACTTAACCTAAGCATCTTTCAATATTTCAACGACAACATTACATCGCGGCTAAGTAATGAAGGTATAGAGAAGTTCGATTACTGGAATGATTCCGCAAGGGTTGCGGCGGATCCTCATCACACGCTTGTTGAAAGAATTCGTGCCAGAATACCCGGATATTTTTATGATAGAAAAAAATCTCTGATTGTAAGTCAAAACATGCAAGACTCCGATTTCAATTTTGAACTTGGTAAATGGATATGGGGGGATATCCAAAGAAAAGATTTGAATTTGGAAAAGGTGGAATCACGATTCAACAAACCGGTTCTTATACTTCACGGAAGACAAGATCCGGTTGGAGAATCAATTCCACAAAAACTTTCAACCTATTATAAACACGCACAACTATTTTTTTTAGAAAAATGCGGTCATTATTCTTGGGTTGAACAACCGGAAAAAGTTTATCGTTATGTAAAAGAATTCTTGGGGAAATAGCTTTCGTTTTATTTACTACGTAAAAAACCTTAGCAAAAATTTTAAGTTATCTGGATATGACCGTTTGTAAAATCAGGTAACACCGCTTGATCATTGATCGTCGGTTCTCCCGAGGGGATTTCTTTGGAAGAATTCCCCTAGGTGCACTTTTCATTAATGAATAATTTAAAATGAATAGCTTACGATGTAAAACTATTCATTAAACACATTAACCATTCTGTTTTTATGTTTCTTTGTGATCAATTTTTATAAAATCTTTTAATTCTTTCCCGGTCCTCATTTTCTTTATCACCCTTGTAATATATTTCTATAAACTCAACTTTGTCATCGTTCTGAAAGTATGAATAAATTAATCTAATACGGGACTGAACACCTTTACCTTTCAATGATTTGCATGCAAATTTCTTTACTTTATAAACCTTGGGTTCAGTAATCCCAAGATCACTGATATGTTCAACAGCTCCGTTATCTATTCCAAGTTTATGAAATAGTTTTAATTGAACATCGATGAACGTTTCCACATCTTCGTCAAGCGTTCGAAATCTTTTTAACAGTTTCTTTTTATCTTTCTCAAATTCTGGTAAATAAACAATATCTTTGAATACTTTGCTCAAGTGTGCATTACTCCCCATCGGGATTGGAATAATTCCTTACTGAATATGGCGGTGTACGGTAGAATACTGATTCGTAAGGAATTACTTTCCCTTCATCAGTTGTAAGCCAGGGAACATCATTGTGGGAATACTCGCTAATTTGGGCAGCATTCATATCGGATAGTTTATTAATTACTTCATCGATCAATTCTATTTCCCTCCCGGTAACAATTGAAAGATCGGGTTCGCGTAGTGGAAGATATTTTGTTTGCGGATGGCTGAAATACTTATCTTTAACACGGACCAATTCTTCATCCTTCTCCATTCTTTCAACTATTTTTACAAATTCTTTTGGTGTTGGACCAAAATGATTTTTTATATAAGTAGCACCAATCAATTGTTCTTCATACCTTTCATAATAATCGAAGTCAATGTAGAAAAGAAGTTTATAAAGAACCGTTTCACCGATGTTCGGTTTAGCACCGACTTTATTGAGAATATAAAGGAGAACTTCTTTGAATTTTTTTAGATTTTTCTGCGGAACAGAGATTCTAAGTGATTCTTCTGTTGTGGGTGTAGTGTCTTCGTTATGAAGAACTACCTCACTTTTTGACTTTGGATTTATTAGTTCGTTCGGAGAAAGATTGAAGAATTCCGATAGTTTCAAAATTTCTTCGGGTGTTAAATATCGTTCCCCCTTTTCAATCTGTGTGATTGACGGACGGGATATACCAAGATAATCGGCAAGCTTCTGTTGACTAACATCGCGGGACGCTCGCAGCCGACTAAGTTTTTGGCCTATTAACTTATTTACGTTAGACATTATTAGCGCCTTTTTTGTACAATGCAAAAATAAGTAATGTTAGATTTTCTATCAAGTATATGTAAGATTTTCTTACGCTGTATTTTTAATTGTTCGTACAGTATCTTTCCAAGTAAACAAGTTATCCCACACTACATGAAGATTTATTTTTCCAAAATATTGTGTTATTTTCTAATTAGTTAAACTTGATTATTCATGCCTAAAACATCAAACAAATCTCTATTACCAACAGAAAGAGTTATTAATAGAATTTTAGTCATTAGAAATCAAAAGGTTATCCTTGACCGCGATCTTGCCCTACTTTATGGTGTAGAGACCCGTGCATTAAAACAAGCTGTTAGAAGAAATAGAAAAAGATTCCCTTATGATTTTATGTTCGTACTATCAAAGAAGGAAATTGATCAAATGGTATCACAAAATGTGATACCATCCAAAAGTTATTTCGGTGGTGCAACACCAATGGCCTTTACCGGGCAAGGTGTTGCAATGCTTTCATCGGTTTTGAAAAGTGAAAGGGCGATAGAAGTTAATATTCTAATTATGCGCGCTTTTGTTAAACTGAGAGAAATTATCTCTACGCACAAGAAAGTTGAAGAAAAATTAAAAGAACTTGAAAGTAAACTAAAAGAACATGATCACCAGATCATACAGATAATTCAGGTCATAAATCAATTAATCACACCAACTGATTCTTCGAAGAAAAAAATAGGTTTTAGTTTAGATTGATCGATTATTTAATAGATTATTATTCACTGGGTATAAAATAACACGGAAGAAAAATGGAAACCTATTTCGATTTCAAAAATCAAAAAACAGATTTTAAGACGGAAGTAATTGCTGGCATCACTACATTTTTAGCAACAATGTATATAATTGTTGTTAACCCGGCCATTCTTCAAAACACCGGTATGCCGTTTTCCGGTGTGCTCACCGCCACTGTTTTAGTCAGCGCATTTACAAGTATAGCAATGGGAATCTACGCAAAGAACCCGATCGTGTTGGCACCGGGCATGGGAATCAATGCCTTCTTCACATATTCGGTTGTGCTTGGTATGGGTGTTAAATGGGAAGTTGCACTTGGAACGGTTTTTTGGTCGGGAGTGATTTTTATTTTGCTCTCTGTCTTTAATATTCGTACACACATTTTAAAAGCGATACCAAGACAGCTTCGTTTTGCTATTGCTTCGGGCATTGGATTATTCATTACATTCATCGGATTTGTAAACGCAAAATTCATCGTTGATAACCCGGCTACACTTGTAAGCATTGGCAAAATCGATTCCGTTGGAATTACATTTTTAGTCGGATTGATCATCACATCGCTTCTTGTGATTAAACGTGTTAAAGGTGCCTTGATATTAGGTATTGCTATCACAACTCTGCTGGCAATCCCGATTGGAAGATTGTACGGCGATGCATCTGCAATTAATTTTGGTAAAGCAACCTTAGTTACCTGGAACGGAATATCTTCCTGGCCAGATCTCAGCATTATAATGAAATTAGATTTTATCAGCTCGCTTCAGTTTGCTTTATGGCCAGTTATCTTTGCATTTCTTTTTACGGATATGTTCGATTCCATATCGACATTTATCGGTGTTGCAGAAGCAGCCGATCTTATCGATAAAAACGGTGACCCGAACAGAATCAAAGAATCGTTGATTGTTGATGCATTCGGGACGATGATTTCCGGTCCGCTGGGTACGAGTTCCGCCACCAGCTATATTGAATCTGCGACCGGTGTTGAGGAAGGCGGACGCACCGGGCTTACAGCAATTGTAGCCGGACTTTTATTTTTACCGTTTATGTTTTTCTCTCCGCTTCTCTCGATTGTTCCATCAATTGCAACTGCACCGGCGCTTATTCTTGTGGGTGTGTTTATGATGAAGCCGGTTATTAAAATCAACTGGACAAAATTTGACGATGCTATACCGGCATTCTTTGGTATGGTTTTGATTCCACTAACTTATTCAATTACGCAAGGAATTATCTGGGGATTTATTTCTTGGACTATCATCAAACTTGCAATTGGCAAAAGAGAAGAAGTTAGCTGGATGTTAATAGTGATTGATGTATTAGCTGTTATTACACTGGTTATTTAACATTACAGAATTTCACGACTCAATAAGACATCACATCCTTAAAAAAAGATCAGACCATCTTGTTTATTATTTAGATTCAGTCTAAATTAGCACAGCACTAATTTGGGATTAAAATGAAAAAAATAATAAAACTGTTGATGTCATTGTTATCTATTAATAGTCTAGCTCAAGCCAGTCATCCATTAAGGGGTGATGATGCAAAGCTGATAGGTATACGAATGATACAAGTAGAAATCTTGGGTGATTATTTTTACAACCCGGATGTAAGACAACTAGATATTCCAACCATAATAACAATAGGAATGAATAATAAAACTGATTTAATTTTTTCATTTCCTTCACACTACCTTAACGGGAGCGAAAACAAAATTGGGATAGGAGATATAAGCGTTGAATACAAGTATCAACTGTTTAATAACACTGAATTAAGTTTATGCATAAAGCCGGTTCTGATTATTGGCAGTAGCGATTGGGAAAAAGGATTTGGTAATGGAAAACATAATTATGGTCTGAGTTTTGTCACTTCAAAATTTAATGACAAATATGATTTACATTTTAATGTGTCACTACTTACTAACTATAATAATTTTAATGACAATAATTTTGTATGGAATGCTTCACTTGCTGGTGAATTTTACATAGTGGAAGAATTCGTTTTTTTGGTTGAAACCGGAATCAGTAAAAGTGTAGAAGAGAAAAATAAATTTCCCGTTTATGGTTTGATCGGTACGTGTTTTCAATTATCAGATCAATTAGCACTTGATGTTGGTTTAATGAAAAATTTGAATGTTAAGGATAATACAACCGGAATCTTATGCGGTGTAAGTTTTTTATTTTAGTTTTAGAACAATATTAAGAAATTGTAAGTCAGTAGTTTTATAATTATTTATATTTAACCCAGGATTAATTGGTAATAATAAATGGCAAAGAAAAAGAGATTAAAATATAATATTGGATTGTTGCAGCTCGCCTTTAATTCCGATCCAAACGATAATTTGAAAAAAACACTTTCATGGGTTAAAAAAGCAGCAAAGCAAGGTGCTCAAGTAATCTGTCTGCCGGAATTATACCGCTCGCAATATTTTTGCCAGAAGGAAGATTCGTCAGCGTTTGATCTTTCCGAGACTATTCCGGGAATATCGACAACTGCATTTCAAAAAGCCGCAAAGGAAAACAAAGTTGTTATCATTGTTCCGCTTTTTGAAAAACGCGTGCCGGGTGTTTATCACAATAGTGCTGTTATAATTGATGCAGATGGAAAAATTCTTGGTATTTATAGAAAAATGCACATCCCGGATGATCCGGCATATTATGAGAAATATTATTTCACCCCGGGTGATCTCGGTTTTAAATCTTTCAAAACGAAACACGGAAATATCGGAACATTAATTTGCTGGGATCAATGGTACCCGGAAGGAGCGCGGTTGACAGCATTGCAAGGTGCTGAAGTTTTGTTTTATCCGACAGCAATTGGCTGGCATCCCAAAGAAAAAGAACGTTACGGCAAAGCGCAAAAAGATTCATGGATAACAATTCAAAGAAGTCATGCAATTGCAAATGGAGTTTATGTAGCGTCGGCCAACAGAATTGGTTTGGAGAAAATTGTACCCGGTTCGGAAGGAATACAATTTTGGGGTTCGTCATTCATTTGCGATCCGCAAGGAGTTGTATTAGCGCAAGCTTCTGAAAATAAAGAAGAAATATTATTAGCAGAAATTGATCTAAAACATCTTGAAACTATAAGACGCAACTGGCCATTTTTGCGCGATAGAAGAATAGATGCTTACGAAGGAATTACAAAAAGATTTTTGGAATAATAACCGATGAACGGAAATAAATTAAGATTACCGGCGGAATGGGAACCGCATAAATCAACAATAATATGCTGGCCTCATCAAAAAGAAGATTGGCCCGGAAAGTTTGCACCGGTTCCATGGGTTTATGTTGAGATCGTAAAAAATATTGTTCCCGGTGAATTGGTAAGAATAATTGTGCAATCACAAGAAGAAAGAAAGAAAACACAAAAATTTTTAGAACGCGCACATGTTGATCTAAACAATGTTGAATTCATAATTACGAAAACAGACCGCGGCTGGATGCGCGATTCATCACCGGCATTTGTAAAAAGCGAAGAAGGTGTTCATGCAGTAAAGTTTGTGTTCAACGGCTGGGCAAAATATCCCAACTGGAAGAAAGACAAAAATATTCCCCGAACACTCTCCAAAGTTTTGGATTTGAAATTAATGGAAGCCGGATATCAAAATAAAAAAGTGGTACTCGAAGGCGGCGCAATTGATTCAAACGGTTACGGAACTTTACTTACTACAGAAGAATGTCTGCTTGATGATAAGGTTCAAACGCGCAACCCGGGATTTACAAAAAGAGATTATGAAGAAGTGTTCGAAAAATATTTGGGAATCACAAATGTAATTTGGCTTGGTAAAGGAATTGCCGGGGACGATACACATGGACATGTTGACGACCTCGGCCGCTTTGTAAACGAAAATACTGTTGTGTTATGCAGAGAAAAAAACAGTGCAGAAGAAAATTACAGACCCCTCGAAGAAAATTTTGAGCGTTTGCAAGACGCAAAGTTAGAAAACGGATCAAAATTAAATGTGGTAGAACTGCCTATGCCCAACCCGGTCCACTTTGAAGATTTACGGCTGCCGGCAAGCTACGCAAATTTTTACATTTCAAATAATGCAGTTCTTGTTCCAACGTTTAACGATCCTAATGACCGTATTGCTCTCAACATAATAAAAGAATTTTTTAATGATCGCGAAGTGGTTGGTATTCATGCAGTTGATCTTGTGTGGGGACTCGGCACAATTCATTGTTTAAGCCACGAAGAGCCGTTGTAAATAGTATTGCACAAAGAATTTACAATAATTAATTTATGTTCAAGATTATAACCAAGGTTTATGTATGAATGAAATAAATACAAAACAAAAAATAATAAGTGCCATCGATGAACTACCTGATAAAATAAAAGTAGAAGATGCTATTGAAAAACTTTATCTGTTTTATAAGATTGAGAAGGGATTAAAACAAGCAGAAGAAGGAAAGACGGTTCCTCATAACGTAGTTAGGGAGAAATTGGGTAAATGGTTCGAATAATCTGGACCGACCAGGCGATAACCGATGTTCATGAGATTTGCGAGTTCATTGCTAAAGATTCTATTAGATTTGCACAAGTTTTTTGCGGATAAAATTTTTTCATCAATTGAAATTCTAAAAGATTTCCCGGAATCCGGGAGAATTATCCCGGAATATGAAAACAAACAAATAAGAGAAATTATTTTAGGTAACTATAGCATTATATACAGATTCGCCGACAACGAAACTAACATTCTCACTGTTTATCATTCTGCAAGATTATTGGGATAGATACCGAATCTATAGTTTTCATCACGCCTTTTATTTTTACACACGTTTAGATATACTTGCGGTAGTTTGTTTCTACTAAATTCCTAATTAATAAGGTTTCTAATGAAAAGATTTTTGTTAAATATACTATCAACTGCCGCGTTATTGTTTTGTTTTTCAATCTACCTTCATGGTCAATCATCAAAAGAAATAATTGCCAGGGCGGGTAATATTTCCATTACTAAAGATGAGTTTACAAAAAGATACGAAATGATGGCTCACCCGAACCCAAAAGGACTTAATGAAAAAGAATTGAAAAAAGAATTTGTTTATACACTCCTTGCAGAAAAACTGCTTGCTCAATCTCAATCAACTGAAGAAATAGCGGAGAAAATAGAGTTCCGGGCGTTGATGGATTATATGAGGGGTAATTATTTGAGAGATTATTTATATAAAAAAGAAGTAAAAGATAAAATTGCAGTGCCTGATTCTGAAATGGTTGAAGGATATCAAAGAAGTTTAAAAAGTTTCCGCGTAAAATTTATTTTCTCAAACGATGAAAAAGAAATTACGGAAATCTACTCCTCTTTAATAAATGGGGCATCATTTGATTCGATACTTCAAACAAGAAGCGAATACAACGAACAGAAAGAATCAGCAAAAGTTACTCTTGGTTCCATGGCCCCGGAAGTTGAAAATGAAATTTATAAACTGTCACCTGGTCGATTCACGCCCCCGGTTGAACTTGAAGAAGGATGGTATATCTGCAAAGTTTATGAAGTTGAGACTAAGAAAAGTTTGGAACAAGCAGATATATCAAATATGAAAAAAGTACTTGAATCGAGAACCGAAGATAGATTATACAGTGAGTTCTATAGGAAATTCTTCAAAGGTGTGAATGTAAATACCGATAGACCGTTATTTGATAAACTTGCCAAGGCATTCTTAGATTATCTGCAAAAGCATGAGAAAGATTTTGTGCCTATTAAAACTGTTAAATTCCGATTTACCGAAAAGGAATTAGGTGCAGTTATTAATGACCCGGATATAACCGACGAAGAAAGAAATAAAGCGTTCATCAAGTTTGAATCTAACCCTATAACATTTGGGCGGTTTTTACAGCAGCTAAGAATTAGTGATATAGGTTTTCAAAAAATTGAAGAGCAGCATGTAAGAAACATTTTAAATAGTTTTATTTATAGTTTTATACAGAACGAACTCCTTATTCGCGAATCGATAAAACGCGGTTATGATAATATACCCGAAGTTGCAAATGAATTGAAATATTGGAAAGAGTATTATCTTGCCCATGAAGTGATGAAGAAAATATTCAGGGAACAGAATGTTAGCGATGAGGACGCTTTGGAATTTTTCACAAGAGAAAATAAAATTGTTCTTCAGCCCGATTCGGTTAAGCTGCTGGAAATTCTTCTCCCCGATTTAAATAGAGCAGAAGAGGTATTAACAAGAATAAATAACGGCGAAGACTTTAAGGAATTGGCAGCACAGTTCACAATAAGGGAAGAATTAAAAGCAAAGAAGGGCGAGTATGATTACTTTCCGGTAACGGAAAAAGGTGAATTGGGAATTATTGCCTCAACTATGAAAATAGGTGATGTTTATGGACCGGTAAAGATGGACGAAGGATACTTGATATTGAAACTTGTTGATAAAAAGGAAGGAAAGAAAAAACAATACAAAATGTTTGAAGAGGCAAAAGAAGAAATTAAAAACATTCTTAAAACAGAAAAGATGTACACTGCACTTGATAATGTTACGGCAAGACTCGCTGAAGAAAAAGGAATTAGAATTTATGAACCGGTACTGGAATCTGCTAAAGTGACAAATGTTAATATGGTTGTTCTAAGAAGATTCGGATTCGGCGGACAAACACTTGCGGTTCCGTTTACTCCTCATTATTCATCATGGTTAACAACATATTTACAAAGACAGAAAAGAGATTTGCCTAAATGAGCGGACTTAAAAAATATTTAAAGACGTTTTATTTATCTCTTGCCGCCATTACTTTTTTGGTGTTAACTGTATTTGTATTCATGTCGTTGATTGGCGATTATCTGCTGATTAAGGAGAGTTCGCTTAAAAAAATCTACTACGCCGATAATATGTCACCCGGGCATAAACTTGTAATAGAAAAGTTCAACCAACTTCACAAAGGGAAAATTGAAGTAGTGCCGATAGATCTTCCGTTTGAAAAATTTAGTACCAACGAACGGAAAGAATTGTTAATCAGGTATTTACGCAGTAAGAACGAACGGATAGATGTTTTTTCGGTCGATCAAATCTGGGTGCCGAGATTTGCTAAATTTGTTGAGCCGCTTGGTAATTATTTTCCATCCAATCAGAGAGAACAATTCATAGACCCGGCATTCGAATCTTGTTTTTATAAAAATCAGTTGGTAGCAATCCCCCTATATTTCGATATCAGTGTTATGTATTACCGCATAGCAGCACTCAAACAATTACCCGATTACCAGCAAGTAAAAAATGAACTCGATAATTTTATTACGTGGGAAAGATTTATTGAGTTGGGCGAGCGGATTAAAAAATTCAACAAACCGTTTTATGTTTTCCCGGCAGATGATTACGAAGGTTTAATGTGCAGTTATGTTGAAATGCTTGAATCGCAAAATGAATCGATCTTCCGCGGTGATTCTGTTGTGTTAACTACACCTAAATCGATAAAAGCTCTCAAACTGTTAGCCGATCTTGTTAATAAGTACAAGCTATCGCCTCCTAATGTTGTTGAGTACAAAGAGACTGAAAGTGATCTCCATTTTTTAAATGAAGAAGGAACATTTTTGCGCAACTGGCCCGGTTTTTATAAATGGTACGAGACATTTCTCGAAAAAAAAGTACCGCCGAATACTTATGAACGGGCAGCGCTTCCGCATTTCAAGGGAAGTCTGCCGGCAAGTATAATAGGCGGCTGGAACTTGATGATTTCAGACTATTCGAACCATAAACCCGAAGCGCTGGAGTTTATCAGGTACATAATTAGCGAGGAAGCACAAACTACCTTGTTTGAAGCCAGCGGTTATCTTCCTATAACGAAAAATTTTTACTCCCAAGAAAAATATTTAAATAAATATAATGATCTAAAATTTTACAGCAAGATAATAGAAACCGCGGTTAAGAGACCTTATCTTGAATTGTACACGCGCTACTCTGATGTTATTGCCCATTATCTGAATCTTGCAATTAAAAACGAAATGAGCCCGGAAGACGCTTTGCTCAAAGCAGAACAAGTTATTAACTCAGGGGACATTTTTATTAAATAACATGGAAAAGAATCAACTTTTTGAAAATCTTAAGAAATACCATTTCGAGTTCAAACACCTAACCGTGTTGTTTGTGGGACTTATTATTTTCCAATTGATTCTCTCATTCATACATAAATCATCACTAAGTTCGTTTGTAGAAAACACACAAGACTGGTATCAAAAACACTCAACAGAAAGATTAGCGGAATTCAGTACAACAACTCTCGAACTTCTGCTTGAAACCGCTATGATGCGCGAACCGAAAAACGAAGAGGAAAAAAGAAAAATAATTCAGTTCTTCGACATAATTCTAAACCAGCAAATTCTTCAACAGAACGTTGAAGATATTTGTCTTCTTGTTAACGACCGCGGCGGCACAAGAGCAATCGACAACGGGCGCGACCTTTATGAATTTATCTTTGCACATAAATTTGATTCTATCAGGATTAACAAAGAGCATAACAACGCTGTCTATTTATATAATCAGGTTAAAAGCGAACTTTATACAAAAGAACAAATTGTAAATATCTTACGCGATAAGAACACCTACCACATCTTTGTTCCTTTCGTACCGAGCGGAGAATTTATCGGCGCTCTTTATATGAAAAACACGCCCGATTATTCTTTTATACAACGTGAAATTGTTTCGAACTATGAAGAGACATCCATTATTTATTCGGCATTATTTCTATTGGGATTACTGGCGATGTACTACATATCTACTTACACGGTCCGCGAAAGAGACGAAACTCAAAATCTGCTGCTTGAAGAACATGAGCGGAGCTTAAAACAGCAGATCGATCACGAGAAAGAATCGCTTTTCACAAAACGGATTTATCACACTCATCATAAAGCAGAAAAGGTAATGGGTTTTATTAAGGATGATCTGCGCCAGCTTTCTGCTAAAAATATCGATGAGATTAAATACCGGGTAACAAAATATTCCAATTTTATTTCGCGTGTTATTTACGATATGAAATGGTACGATCCGCCGATCCAAACGATTAGGAATTCTTCGTTTAACACTAACTTAAATGAAGTTATAAAATTTATAGTTGAGCACATATTTAATAGAACAGCTAAAAAATCCGGTGCGTTTGAAATCAAACTTGAGCTTGATGATAAAGTTCCGCCGGTGAACATCAATGAATTTGTTGTTTGGGAAGTTATTGAGCCGCTGATTCAAAACAGCATCGATCACGGTGGTGATGACGATTTGATGATTACTGTCTCAACAAAATATTCCCCGGAAAATTCGCGAACCAAACTTTTAATTTCAGATAACGGTAAAGGTGTTAATCCGGAATTACTGGAAACAAATGAAATGGGGATTAAAAAACTTTTCCTGGAAAATGTAACAACAAAAACCGGTGTGCAATCGGGCGGCTACGGGTGTTATATTGCATACGAAATTTCCAAAGAAAGATGCGGCTGGAAAATTGATGTTGAAAATTTACCCGGAAGCGGATGCCGGTTCACAATTATAATTCCACATTAATAGGTGAAATAGATGTTGAGCGAAGATACAAACCGTTTAACAGACGGACAAGTTAAAGTTCTGCTTATTGAAGATGAAGACTTTGATGCGCGGCGAGTTGAAAATACAATCAAACCGTTTGCCGACCGCATTAAAATCTGTGAAATGGTTTCCGACGGCAAATCTGCGATAGAGCTTTTGGAGCTCAAAAAAAATTTTTACGATGTAGTTATTATGGATTTTCAAATAGCCGGCGGCTTACGGGGTGAGCAGCTTGTTAAAAAAATAAAAGATATTGATCCTTCGCTTCAGATAATTGTAATTACTAAAATGACAATCAATATAACCGATTACGAATTTGCCCACGGTTTGATTGAAGCCGGTGCGTTTTGGTACTGCACAAAGTATCCCGGGGATATAGAAGAATACATTTACCAGCCGACGGATTTTATAATGAGTATTTTCAATGCGTATGAAAGAAGAAAGCTGATAAAGGAGAAACAATATTCAAAGCAAAAGCTGCGTAGAAACGTTGACGATATTTTAGCCTCCAAAAAGATTGTTGGCGTTTCCGATTCGATAAAAAATTTGAAGGCCCAGATTTCAAAATACTCGAGCAGCAACGTACCGATACTAATTAGCGGATTTTCCGGAACGGGGAAAGAACTCGTAGCATATAATCTTCATTATAATAGTCCGCGTAAATATGAAAACTTTGTCCCGATTAACTGCGGCGGTATTCCGGATCAATTAATTGAAAGCGAATTATTCGGTTATGAAAAAGGCGCATTCACCGGTGCCGATAAATCCAAACCCGGGCTTTTTGAAGTTGCAAACCACGGTACAATTTTTTTGGATGAAATTTCCGAACTGCCGTTATCATCGCAAGTAAAACTTCTGCGTGTTCTTCAAGATGGCGAAGTTGAAAAACTCGGAAGAACAGACAAAATAAAAGTTGATGTAAGGATTATTTCAGCCACAAATAGAAATCTTGATGAAGAGATTAAAGAAAAACGTTTCAGGGAAGATCTATATTATAGATTAAATGTAGTGCCGATTCATATGCCGCCGTTAAGAGAAAGAAAGGATGATATAATATACCTTGCCGATTATTTTATGAATGATTATGCAATCGATATGGGTAAGGAGCCGCCTACGTTCAGTGAGGAGGCGATGAAAATGCTGGTAGATTACGACTGGCCGGGGAATGTCCGCGAGTTAAAGAATCTTGTCCAGCGACTTTTATTTTATGATGAGAAGCTGATCACGGCACAACTGATTGAATCTGCAATGGGCAAGAAGATCTCACAGCTCGATAAATATTTTGGGAATGATGGTGTTAGTTTCAAGTTGGGCGAAGAGCCGATGGGATTGAAAGAAATGGAAAGAATCTTCCGCGAAAAATATTTTAAGTATATACGCCAGCAATCGGAATCAGATTCCGAAGCGGCAAAGAAACTTGGACTCGCACCGCCCAACTATTATAGAATGTGCAAAGAGCTTGGACTGAAATAAATATTTATACCGCCGAATAATTTTTTGACTTATTAACCCCACCATACGTTCGAAAGTTTTTCAGTGTTCATTTCTTTGCGTACTTAGCGTCGTCCTTGCGGCCTTTGCGAGAAAATTAGTTCTTTCATGCAAAATTCGCTAAGTGAAACGTTAAGCAAGCCAGAGAAGCAACAATAAATGAGTTATTAATTTAATAACCGCTCTCTTATTACTTTGATAATTACCAGTCTCTATGGAAACACTCAAATCACTGTTATAAACTAAAATTCCATTTTTTGTGTGGTATCTTTTTTGCGCTTACAAACTTTCCAACCTAAATAGATCGAGAGAATTATGAAATTTGCCTTAAAATTTTTTATCCTGATAACAATAGCGTTAGTCATACACGATAAATTATATGCTCAGAGTGCAACATCAGCAACTCTGGAGGCAACACTATCGCTCCAAGATAATAGCGGTGTTAAGATTCCTTTTCAAAATGGAATTCCGTTACCTTCGTTCGAGAAGCAAAGAACAATAATCGATCTTGCCGGAACGTGGAAGAAGCAGCGGTTCGATGCGAGCGATCAAATTTCTTTGATGAAACGTGATGCAGCCGGTATTGCAGTCCTGGAAAGTGAAGCGGCAAACAGACATCTTGCAAGCTACGATGATTCCGGTTGGGAAGATAAAACCTTACCCGGTGTAGAAAATGATCTGCATCCATGGCCTACTGCACCCACCATTTCTTTTGATTACGATGCTGTCTGGTATAGAAAAACTTTCCAGGTTGATGCCGCTAACTCCGGTAAATATGTTAAACTAATCTTCTACGCCGCAAATTATGTAACCGATGTTTGGATAAACGATCATTATCTCGGTTACCACGAAGGCGGACACACACCATTTGCATTTGATGTTTCTCCGTATTTGAATTACGGAAGCAGCAATACTGTTGTTATCCGTGTTCATAATATCAGGTGGAATTCGAATAAGTTCATCGTTCCGTACAACACACCGGACTGGTTTAACTATGATGGAGTCTATCATGATATTTATTTGGAGATAAGCGACCCGGTAAATGTGGTTAGAGCTAACATCGTCCCGAAGGATCTGGACGGCAATATTGAAACCATGGTGATTATTAATAATAGGAAAGGTACTTCGTCGGATGTTATTGCAAATATAAGTGTGTATGAAGCAGATGTAAACGAGAATAACATTCAATCCGAGTATGCGAGTGATTTAATAGGCAATGAAGTTTCGTTGGTTGGTATAGCGCAGAACAGCATCACAATTCCCGCAAATGATGTTTCCGTTTGGCAGACGAATCTTCAAATTCCGAATCCCAATATATGGTCACCGAAGAATCCGAATCTTTATGTAATGAAAGTTACTTTAACGGAAGGCAGTAATATTATCGATGAGTATTACACCCAATTTGGTATTCGTACAGTCGGCACAAAGGGGAATAAATTTATACTCAACAGCCGGATTGTATTTTTAACCGGTGCGGCACGCCATGAAGAACATCCTGATTATGGAAGGGCAGTTCCTAAAAACATTATTTATTCCGACCTTGTTCAAGTAAAAAGTCTGAATGTAAATTTTCTGCGAACCGCGCATTATCCAAACAATCTTTATACATACTTAATTGCCGATCGAATCGGTTTAACGATCATGGAAGAAATCCCGGTATTTTGGTTTGATACACCCGATGCATGGCAGCACCAGGAGCAGAGAAGAATTACATACCAGATGTTCCGCGAGATGGTATTTAAAGATTATAACAGACCATCAATAATTTTGTGGAGTACTTCAAACGAATGTTTGGATGTTGAGAATCGGGCAATCTACAACCAGAATATAGTTAACGATCAAAGAGAAAATTATTACGACGGCAGAATGATTACGCAATCTGCCGCTGCGGATAGACCGGGACCGGACGATGCTTCACAAGCAGCATTAGATGTTGCCGGGTGGACGATGTACTTTGGAGTATTTCATCCATATCAAGGCAAAACTAGAAAGTCCGATACCTTTGTGGGCACCTATGACTTTTTAGGAAAGGTAAGAACTAATTATCCGAACAAACCGGCACTTGATACCGAGTTCGGTTATTGGAGCGGTGAAGGCGGAACAAGTTATGATGATCAAAATTATATTTTTGACAACACCTTCAATGCATTTAAACTTTTTGCCGCACTAAATCCAAATGGTACGCTTAACGAATCTTTTGGCGGCGGACTTATGGCTTCTACATGGTGGTGCGTTTTTGATTGGTATCAATTCAGGAATGACGGCGGCTACCAAACGATGGGTCTCCATACAATGGATAGGCAAACTGCCAAACCGGTGGTGAACAAATTAAAGGTTGCGTACTTACCGTATTTCAGCCAGGAAGGTGTTTATACCGATGTTGAAGATGATAAGAAAGAAATAATCCCAACAAAATTTTTTCTCGGGCAGAATTATCCGAATCCTTTTAATCCATCAACAACGATTGAGTATACAATTCCCATCGTAGAGACGCGCCATGGCGCGTCTTTACAACATGTAAAGTTAGTTGTGTATGATATTCTTGGTAGAGAAGTCGCAACATTGGTGAATGAATACCAATTACCGGGAAAATATTCTGTACAATTTAATGTAAAGACTCGCCGCGGCGAGTCTCTACCGAGCGGAGTTTCCGCCAAAGGCGGATACGCCTCTGGCGTATATTTTTATACGCTCAGAGTAAAAGATTCTTCACTCCGTTCGGTGTTTAACGAGACGAAGAAAATGTTGCTGATAAAGTAGCTTATTAATTTGATAACAAAGGACTTATTATTTTAATAAGTAAACGGTTACAATGAAATTTTAAACCTTCGATTTTTAATAGAATTCATAACGTAACAGCGGTACTATTTTTGTTTGATTTAATCTATGAACGATCCTATTAGTCTATACGACAGTCTCGTAATTTTGATTTATCTTGCAGCCGTTATAGGAATTGGACTATATCTCCGGAATAGGGATACAAACACAACGGAGTATTTTTTAGCCGGACGAAATTTAGGATGGTTTGCTGTAGGTATGTCCTTGTTTGCAACAAACATTTCAAGCGAACACTTTATAGGATTAGCCGGATCGGGTGCTTCGCGTGGTTTAGCTGTTGCACAATTTGAATTGATAGCCATTTTTCTTTTGATAATACTCGGCTGGTTTATTGCACCCATATATAAAAAAGCCGGTGTATTTACAACTCCCGAGTTTTTGGAAAAACGATTCGACGAGAAAAGCAGAAAATTCTTTTCGGGGCTTTCAATTTTTACGTATGTAATCACAAAAATTTTAGTTACGCTTTTTGCCGGCGGAATTTTGCTGAATAAAATTTTTGGTTGGAGCATTTTCACTTCAGCAGTTGCAATAGTTCTCTTGACTGGCATTTACACATTAGTCGGCGGATTCTCAGCAGTTGTTCGTACCCAGGTATTTCAAGGTATAATGTTATTCTTAGCGGGGCTTGTGTTAACATTGTTTGGATTAAATGAAGTAGGAGGATTCAGCGGATTGGCGGCAAAACTTCCGGCGGAACATTTTCAAATGTTTAAAGGAATGGACGATCCCGATTTTCCATGGACGGGAATTATTTTCGGCGCGCCGATAATTGCATTCTGGTATTGGTGTGCAGATCATTACATGGCACAGAGAATTCTCGGTGCAAAAAGTGTTAATGATGCCAGGAGCGGAACTATCTTTACCGCATTCCTAAAAATTTTCCCTCTATTTATTTTAGTACTTCCCGGGTTGATTGCCCTTGCGTTATTCCCCGAAATTAAAGGAGACGATGCTTACCCGGTTTTGATAGCGAGCAACATTTTACCGGTCGGAATAAAAGGATTTGTTCTATCGGGTTTTCTTGCTGCAATGATGTCTTCCTTATCCGGTGCGTTTAACAGCATCTCCGCATTATATACTCTGGATTTCTACAAACCAAAACATCCCGATGCATCCGAAAGAACACTTGTACTTGTAGGCAGAATGGCAACTATAACGATTGTTGTCCTTGTTCTTCTTCTTATCCCGTTTGTTAAAATTATTAATTCACAGATTTATATTTTCTTACAAAGTACACAAGCTTTTATAAGCGCGCCGATTTCTGCCGTATTTTTATTTGGTCTTACATTAAAAAAGATAAATGCAAAAAGTGTTTTGGTAACATTGATCGTGGGAGAGTTTTTTGGTGTGTCAAGATTTGTACTTGAACTGCTTATGAAATCAGACATGATAACGAATCCATTGTTGATAGCTTATTCGCAGATAAATTATTTACACTTTACAATTTTTCTATTTCTCGGCTCATCAATACTGTTATTAACTCTTAGCTATTTATTTCACCTGGGTAATGAGTTGTATGGTAAGAATTTAAATTTAGTTTTTAACGGCTATACAGCCGGGGAAAGTTTGCAGAAAGGCGCTCTCGGAATGTCGAAAGTAAAATTCAATATTCTTCTTTCGGGAGTAATACTGATATTAACGTTAAGTTTATGGTCATTATTTATATAACATATTTAATGAACATTTAATAAATCAACCAACAACAAAAGGAGAGGCATTATGAAGAAACTTCTATTTGTTCTTTTTGCAGTAGTGTTGGCTGGAACGGCGAGTGCTCAAAGGGTTTTTGACCCAATGGACAACTCGGTTGGCACCAATTGGCCCGATCCAGCTGTACGTGATGTAAATTTTTACACTAACGGTACAAATTCTTATATGAATTTGTTCAATGATCCAGACCACATCGAAGGCACCGGTTCAATGAAAATTGATTACCGTGTTGATGCTCAAGATGGTTGGGGCGGATACACAGTACGCGTTACCGGTACATCACCTTTTTCTCCAACTATGGATGCATCTGCCGGAACCGAAATTAAATTCTGGTACAAAGTTACTGCCCCGGTAGTTAAATCGAGTGGCGACGGAAGCTTCATTATGGAATTTAAAATGGGAGAATTTGATGATGAAGGAAACCGTGACCTTTGGTTAACCAATACTCCTATTGATTTTGCCGATGCTTCGGGCGAATGGATTCAAGCATCTATTCCAATTGCTGCAACTGGTGACAGAACAACCGGTTTCGAATTACAATTTGGCGATGGCGATGGCGAATTGCAAGTACATAAGATCGGTTCTTATGAAATTGCAATGGTTTATGCTAATAGTCCAACCGGTGCCGGTGTTGGGCCTAACTATCCGACAGCAATTGGTACTGTATTATTAGATGGCTTTGCAGTTTACGGCAATGCTTATCCTCCAATTTTCACATTTGATAATTCAGCTGCTTCTGGTTGGAACCCCGATAATATGCCCTGGGCTGGCGCAGATGCCGGCGCTATTACCTTATCAGATGAAACCACAGATAAAGTTGAAGGTGAAGGTTCATTGAAAATTGAGTATGAACTGAGTGCACCTTTTGGCTGGGGTGGTTTTCTATCTATTGAAAAAGATGTAACCAAACCTGAAAAATTTGAAGAAAGAACAGCAATAATTTTGTTTGTAAAAAATCTTGTTCCGGCAGTAGGCGAAGCCGGCAGACATTTTATGAGAGTGTTTGTTGATGAAAACAGCGGCGGCGGTAACGAAGAATGGATAACCGATATTGGTATTGATCTTACACAACCGTCCGGTTGGATCGGTTATTATTTACCGTTTGATGAAAAACCGATGGGCGCCTCCGACCGCTTTCCGCCAATAGGTGGATTTGCTTTAAAGGGCGGCAGCGGTGATGGAAAGTTTAAACCGGAAAACATTTATAAGATTAGAATTGAATTATTCGGAAGGGGAACTGAAGATGGGTTTGCAGCTCCTACACGGGTTACCGGAACTATCCTTTTAGATGTTATGCAGCAATCCGGTTTCAAATATGCTGATGAAGTTCCACCGGAAGCAGTATCAAGCTTGCTTGTAGTTCCATCTTCATACAGCAACTTGGTAACATGGCAAGACCTACCGGGTGAAGAAGGCGAAAAATACTATATTTATTTCAGCAAAAATCCAATCACTGATGTTACAGCACCAGGCGTTTCTCCATTAGGTTCTAATATATCTGGTGGAGTTCAAGTAGTAGAACATTTAATTAGAGCACCAAAGACGGATGTTAACCAAACCTGGTATTATGCTATTAGATGTATTGATAAAGCTGAAAACGTAGGCGCAGTCTTTTCTTCCGGCGCAATAACTAATGCCGCTAAAGGAATTCCAACCATCCATGTTGGCTCTGTTAATTTCCAGGCAGATGGTGGGTTAGCTGAATGGGTTACAGCTGGTGTTACACCATTTAGTGTAAAACCATCGGAAGGTACAGCGTTCTTGGGCGAGGGTGATGTTGTTGATAATGATGACGATTGCTCTGCCGAATGTTACGTAGCTATTGATGATCAATATCTGTATGTAGCTTACAATGTAACAGATAATGTTGTATATGATGATGACGCTTATTACCCGGGCGATACATGGGCATTGGACGCAACTGAATTATTTATCAGTCTATACAATAGCGATGAATACCCACCGGTAAAAGATTACAGATATGGTAAAACACCTGATTATCATTTACGGTTTAATAAACAGAAAGCAAGAGAAGATCATTGGAATAAAGAAACAGACGAATTATTATTGCCAGGTGACAATTATTATTGGCAAGAAAAATTCCCGTCAGGTTATATTGTAGAAGCCAGAATTCCTTTGATTGATCTTGCAACAAAGAGAGACGCTCCGCAAGAACAATATCTTGACACAATCTATGTTAAAAAAGGTTGGAAAGTAGGATTCGATTTTGGTGTATTTGATCATGATGGCGGAACAAATACTGAAAAATGGAGAAACAGAGAAGCAAGGTTATTCTGGTCGCCATTTAATAAAGATGCCGGTTATTATGATACAAGATTGTGGATGTACACCTGGTTAGAAGATGATCAAGTTACAACCGATGTACCTACAGAAACTTTACCGGCTACATATTCATTGTCACAAAACTTCCCGAATCCGTTCAACCCGACAACACAAATAACTTATTCAATTGAAAAAGCCGGAATGGTATCATTGAAAATATATGATATCCTCGGTCGTGTTGTTGCTAATTTAGTAGATAAACATCAAGAAACCGGAAGCTATACAGTTGATTTCAACGCTTCAAAACTATCGACCGGTGTTTATTTCTATAAATTGGAAAGCGGTTCATTCTCGAGTGTTAAAAAAATGATGCTTGTTAAATAATTATTTCCAAAAGAGTGCGGTATGTTTTTACCGCACTCTTTGAATTTTGTCTATATAGAATGACTTTTTCATAGTGTATTTAGTGCGTTTACAGCATTTTGTTCTATTGAGGTTTTATCTTTGATTACCTTTGCTGTAAACAATAAATGATAAGGTAGATTTTTAACTGTCACATTAAGATAAATTACCGATTAAGTTATTGTGAATTAAGAGTTGTTATTTTTCAACAAACCGAACTAATGGTTCATTCATAAGGATATATTATCATGTGTAAAGTCAATCAACGGGAGGGAGCTAAATTGGGCAGAGGAAAAACATTTAACCTTGGATTGATTGTACTGCTGTTATTTTCAATGATATCCACACTTCTTGCCGGTACAACCGGTAAACTTGCCGGAAGAATAAAAGATTCGGAAACCGGTGAAGCTTTAATTGGAGCTAACGTAGTACTGCAAGGTACTAACTACGGCGCTGCCGCTGATATTGAGGGGGATTTTTATATCAATAATATACCCCCGGGTGTTTACACTGTAATTATCAGTTCGGTAGGATATCACAAAGTAACCGTAGAAAAAGTTGTGATCAAAATTGATCTAACAACGAGATTGGATTATGATCTCACACCAACTACAATTAATCTTGGCGAAGTTGTAGTACAAGCCCAGCAGCCGCTTGTCACAAAAGATTTAACATCAACTTCTGCTATAGTCTCTTCAGAAGATATTAAAATGATGCCGGTTGAAAACATTCACCAGGTCATAAATTTGCAAGCCGGTGTTATTGACGGGCATTTTAGAGGCGGCAGAAGCAACGAAGTTGCTTACCTTATAGACGGCATCTCGGTTAATGATGTTTTTAACGGAGGGCTATCAGTTGAAGTTGAAAATAGTTCTATCAGACAGATGGAAGTTATAAGCGGTACTTTCAACGCCGAATATGGCCAAGCTATGTCCGGTATTGTAAATATCGTTACAAAAGATGGTGGAACCAGGTTCGAAGGAAATGCTTCGGCTTATATTGGCAGTTATTACACAACTCATACTGATATTTTTTACAATTTAAATAGGTTTAATATTGATGGTCCGCGTGACTATCAATTTAGTTTAAGCGGTCCAACAAAAATTTTAGACGGCTTAACATTTTTTCTAACCGGTAGGTATTACAGAGATGACGGACATTTATACGGACAAAGAGTTTTCAATACATCGGATAATACACCGATATTGATTTCGGAAGATCCCCCAATATATATTAATCAAAATACCGGTGATAGTGCTTATATCCCGATGAATCCTTATGAAAAATATTCATTCAACGGGAAGTTATCTTATAATCTTTCCCAGTTTAAATTTTCTTACAGTTTCTTCTGGGACGATAACTGGAATAAATACTACAGTCACGCTCTCAGACAGACTCCGGATGGAATAAAAAATCATTACAGAACCAATACAATAAATAATTTCCAGATTTCATACGTTCCTTCCCAAAGTACATATGCAACATTAAAATTTTCCGCCAACTTACATAAATATGCCGGTCACCTTTACGATGATCCTTTTGATTCGCAATATGTAGGTCCTAATCAAGGAGCTCCTATTACCGGTTACACATATTGGTCCGGCGGCAATGAAGTAGATAGATACGTAAGATCAACTAATACATACTTGGTGCAGTTTTCTCTTGAATCCCAGTTAACGAAAGAACATAAAGTTAAGTTAGGTGCAGAATACAGAATGCACGAATTATACAACCATTGGCGCACCTTAACTGAAAATCAAATAGATAGTTTAGGTAATCCTATTCTAAGTTACAGTGCTGAAAATACTAAGTACAATCAAACATATGTAAGAAAACCGATCGAGTTCTCTGCATATATCCAGGATAAGATGGAATATGATATAATGATAATAAATGCCGGTGTAAGATTCGATTATTTTAGTTCTCAGACAACGTTGCCGTCAGATTTACGCAATCCTTTGGATAACCCTTTGTTCCCGAATGCTAATGTTGATAGGGATGCCGAAAGTGAATACCAGGTTAGTCCGCGCCTTGGCGTTTCTTTCCCGATATCCGATAAGGGTGCAATTCACTTTTCATACGGACACTTTTTCCAGATTCCCTCTTTCGAAAATTTGTACACAAATTATAATTACATAATAGATCAAACAACTTCACTTTCATCTATTATTGGTAATCCCGAATTGAAAGCACAGAAAACGATTAAATATGAACTTGGCTTGCAGCAAGTAATATTCCCGGATGTTTCTTTAGACCTTACCGTTTATTACAGCGATATAAGAAATCTTCTCGGAATGCAAATTCTTGAGACCTATGAAGGATTTTTATTTGGAAGATACATTAACAGAGATTACGGAAACGTAAAAGGATTTATAGTTACACTCGAAAGAAGATTTGTAGATTTCTTTAGTGCAAAACTAGATTATACATACCAGATAGCAGAAGGCAATGCTTCGGATCCATTGACAGTTTACTATAACAATACTGCCGATCCGCCGGTTGAAGTGACAAAGAAAATCTTGCCGTTAAACTGGGACCAAACACATACTTTAAATCTCTCGGTAACAGTAGGTGACCCGATGGATTGGACCGCCGGCTTAATCTTTAGTTACGGTTCCGGTATGCCTTACACTGAAGATCAAAGATATTCACAAGGTGTCCGCTTTGAAAACGGCGGAAGAAAACCGACTACTTATAACTTAGACCTAAAAGCAAATAAGCTGTTCAAAGTTTTTGGACTTGATGTTAATACATTTTTACTTGTTTATAATTTGTTGGATACAAAGAACGAGTACGGCGTTTATGGATCTACCGGACGTGCTACAACGGATCTTAATACACAATTCGCTTCACCGGTTATTGGTTTGAATACTATTGATGAATATGTTAAGAATCCAGGCATGTATTCTACACCGCGTAGAATTAGTTTAGGTCTTAGTGTTGGTTTTTAAATTTTGAAAATGGAGAAGATAATGAATCGTAAATTTTTGTTAATAGCATTAATATTATCATTCAGCGGAATGTTAATTGCTCAAAATGGTACCCAGGTTGCAAAATATAGAACCGATCCCTACGGTGATAAAACTTACCGTAAAAAAGGGATAATGAATGGGAACCAGATACGGACGTTATTCCGTAATGATGGACAAATTGGTTATTGGCCCGACCGTCCATCAGGCGAATGGCCGGTTTACAGTGATCATCATTACCTTGATGGTTGTACACCTCTTGTAACTACGGCAGTTACTGCACCGGGCAATGGTCAAATTATTCACCCGGCACAGACTTCATACCGCGAAGAAGTTGACTACGATCCGGTTTCAAATGCTTTATGGGTAGTTGAACCGATACCGGGTTATGCAGCCGGTGATTCAGAACAGCCGGCTATCAGTGGTGATAAGAGAACCTGGCCCGATGAATGGCCTAAAGTTCTGCCGCTTATTGATGCGACATGGGACGGTTATTGGTATGGCTATTTTGGACGCGGTGTGTTGAATGCAGAATATGAAACTTTTTATGCTCTTGACGACTCGAAAGATAAAGAATTTAACAGAGCGCCGTATGGATTCTACCCGGTTGCAAGCGATCCGGAAAGAGCTGGTATTGCTATGAGGATGGAAGTCCGCGGTTTTCAATGGTCGCATGTACTTGCCGAGGATATTATTTTCTGGCATTTCGATATTATCAATCTATCGGACTTTGATTATGATACAACCTTCTTTGGTTTTTATTGCGATACCGGTGTTGGCGGTGTAAATGATAATGGTGATGATAATGCATCTTACGATACTTACCTTGATATAGCTTATGCTTTTGATAAAGACGGCAAAGCACCGCCTAATAATTGGAAAACCGGTTATGTAGGATATGCATTCCTTGAAAGTCCCGGTGATGGTTTTGACGGTGTTGATAATGATGAAGACGGTTTGACCGATGAAAAAAGAGATGATGGAATTGATAATGACGGGGATTGGGTCGGCTTTACCGATGTTAATGGTAATGGTGTGTGGGATAGGGACCTTAATGAACCTCTTAACAATGATGTTGGCAAAGATGGTGTTGGTCCGCTTGATTTACAGTATAATGGACCGGATGAAGGCGAAGGTGATGGAGTGCCGACAGATGGTGAACCTAAATTTGATGCAACCGACAAAGATGAATCGGACCAGATTGGTTTGACAAGTTTGGCAATTGAAAGATTATCTAATAAAGGACCGAACGCTATATGGCCTAAGAATGATGAAGTTATATGGCGCAAAATGAATAGAGGTGCTTTTGATACCGCTATCCAGAACTCGAATATCCAAATACTTTTTGGTTCGGGTGCATTTCCACTTAAACTTTACAGAAGAGAAAGATTCTCTGTTGCACTTGTTTTTGGATCGGATTACGAGGATATGGTATTCAACAAAGAGACCGTCCAAGAGATTTACAACGCAAACTATAATTTTGCTAAACCACCAAACAAAGCGACATTAACAGCAATAGCCGGTGATAAAAAAGTATTTTTATTCTGGGATGATGTAGCCGAAAAATCTGTGGATCCATTCCTTGGCTATAAACAAGATTTTGAAGGATACTTAATATATAGAAGCCAGGAACCGGCATTTAATGATATAAAAGTAATTACGGATTCAAAAGGCGAAGCAAAATATTGGAAGCCGTTAGTGCAATTTGATTTGAAGAACGGCATTAAAGGGCCCGACCCGGTTGGTGTTAACGGCGCTCATTTCTGGAGAGGTAACGATACTGGTATAGAACATTCTTACATAGATACAACTGTTTCAAACGGAATGAGATACTATTATTCGGTTGCAGCTTACGATCAGGGTGATCCAAATTTTGGTACTAAAGGCTTAACACCGCAAGAAACTACTAAAATTATTTCGGAAGATTTAGTTGGCAACGTTACGTTTATCGATCAGAACTGCGCGGTGGTTATACCTAATGCGCCGGTTGCCGGTTATATACCGCCGGAAATTTCGGGTGATGTTGATAATGTTACGAGCGGATTAGGAACGGGAAGTTTAAATGTAATTGTTTTAGACCCGGCACAAATTAAAGAAAACGCATCATATAAAATTGAATTTGCTTCCGGCGGTAATGAACAAAAGTACAAAACTACATCTTATACAATAACACGAACTTATGGGGGAACTACAGAACAGATAGGTGAAAGAATTGACTCGTCTGATTTTAATAGCGGCAAATTCAGTCCGCCGTTTGATGGTATTGCTGTAGCAATAAAAAATGATACAACAATTGCACCTAAAACAAATGAAACCGGCTGGGTTGTTGGTGTTTCTAATTTTGAAATCTCAGTAATTGCTGATGCAAGTTCTCCAACACGAAATGTAAAATGGCCGGCGGATTACGAACTTGAATGGCTGCCGAGAGGAACTACAATCAAGACACCGTACTCAAACATCGATATTCCCTTTAAAGCTCGTAATATTACGCGCGGCACGGATGTTAAAGTTGAAGTGTTCGATAACAATAATAATAAATTGTTCGAAGCCGGTGATGACATTGTTATTCTTGAGTATGTTGGAGCCGAAACATTTGCCAATGCTAAATTTACATGGCGTGTTCAATACCGCGGAGCTTCCGGTACTTTCTGGTTCCCACCTGAACCGGGCGACATATATAGAATCAAAATTGCAAAACCGTTTCAGACCGGCGATAATTTTGTCTTCTCGACCAAGTCAGCCAAAATTGATCAGGAAGTTGCAAAGACGGAATTAAGCGATGTAGGAGTTGTTCCTAATCCTTATATAAGCGCAGCCGCCTGGGAAAAGAGAAATTTCGGACAAACCGGCAGAGGTGAAAGAAGATTGGATTTTATTCACTTACCGGCACAATGCACAATAAGAATTTATACTATTACCGGCGCACTTATTAAAACACTGAATAAGGATTCGGGACCAAGCGACGGTTCCCTCTCCTGGAACCTTGTTTCTGATGATGGTATGGATATAGCTTACGGACTTTACATATATCATGTTGATGCACCAGGTATAGGCGAACATATTGGCAAATTTGCGGTAATTAAATAGGGCGGAGGAGAGAAATGAAATCATATATAATAAAAGTAGTTTTGATAATTTTAATTGCTGCCGGTTTATCATCGGCACAACAGTTTGTATCAAATGTATCTAAACGAGGTACAACTGCTGCTCCGTTCTTATCTATTAGTCAAGGTGCACGTGCATCGGGAATGGGCAGCGCATTTGTTGCTGCCGCAGATGATCCAAGCGCAATTTTCTGGAATCCGGCCGGTATCACAAAAGTAAAAGGTGTTGGTCTTATATTTGAACGTACCGATTGGATCGCTGATATTAGCTACAACTTTGTTGCCGCAACTTATAATCTAGGTGATTACGGTGCTGTGGGTGTAAGTTTTATCGCTTCCGATATGGATGAAATGAAAGTAACCACTATTGAAAAACCTGATGGAACCGGCGAAACTTTCAAAGCGAATGATATGGTAATTAGCATTGCATATGCTATCAACTTAACTGATAATTTTTCTATCGGGTTTAATCCCAAATTTATTCAACAAACATTGTGGAGAATGTCCGCAAGTGCTTTTGCAGTAGATATGGGTGTCCAATACATAACCCCGTTCGATGGGATTGTACTTGCAATGTCGATTTCAAACTTTGGTACAAAAATGAAACTCGATGGAAATTCTGCTTTGGTACTTTATGATCCGGATCCCAACTCAACCGGTAATAATGATATGATTCCGGCTTATTTGCAGACAGAGGAATGGGAGCTTCCGTTGAACTTCAGAGTCGGTTTAGCTTACGAACCAATAAAAACCGATTTGCATAAATTATTGATTGCTTTTGATGCGGCACATCCCAGTGATAATTATGAAAGTGTTAATATTGGCGGCGAGTATTCATTCAACGATATGTTTTTCGTAAGAGGCGGTTATAAATCTCTTTTCTTAGAAGATTCGGAGGAATCATATACTTTCGGTGCCGGTATTAAACAAACGCTGTTGGGAAATGTTGGATTGAAAATAGATTATTCCTATGGAGATTTTGGAAGATTAAATAATGTTCAAAAGTTTTCGCTTAGTGTTTCTTTTTGATGGGTACAAATTATAAGTAATTCATGGTGCCTCCATTTGATTCCCATCAATATGGAGCAACGGGGTGAGATTGCAGCCTCACCCTTTTGCGTTTTAAACAACATACTTTTTCACAAAAACAAATTGATCATGAAAAAATCATTACTGTTGTTTTTATTTTGTTTGTTAATTACCTCATCTGTCCACAGCGAAAAGAAATACAAAGGCGCTGAATACAGAACTAAAGAATCATTCCTTTACGGAAGATTTGAAGCAAGCATTAAATCCGCCGGCAAAGAAGGAATGACAACGACCATGTTCACATACTTTGATGGATTACCGGGTGACGATTGGACATCGTCTAAGTGGAACGAGATCGATATCGAAATTATGGGAAGATATAATAATGATGTACAGTTTAACACAATTACTCATGGACAAACTAATCATGTGCGCCATCAGTATGTAAATTTTGATCCGGCACTCGATTATCATATATACGCATTCGAATGGACGCCCGACTATGTTGCATGGTTTATTGATGGCTTGGAAGTTTACCGGCAGACCGGTGAACATATTCAACAATTAACACGTGCGCAAAAATTTATGTTCAACATATGGAATCCAAATAATGAAAGCTGGGTCGGGGTTTGGAGAGAAGAAATATTACCGGCATTCGGTCTTTATGATTGGGCTGCATATTATGAATATAAACCGGGCGAGGGAAATTACGGAAGCGAAAATAATTTTAAATTCGCATGGAAAGATGAATTTGATTTTTGGGATGAATCGAGATGGGATAGAGCTACACATACTTTCGGTGGCAATCAATGCGATTTCTTGCCCGATAACATTGTATTCAAAGACGGCAAAATGATTTTGTGCCTGACAAATAATACAGACATTGGTTATACCGATAAAGTTGGACCAAGTGTTATTTCAGCAAGAACTTACGCAACAGATAAAATTTTAGTTTTCTTTTCCGAACAAGTTGATAAAATAACCGCAGAAAATAAAGCCAAATATGTATTAACCAACGGACAAATTACATCCGCTTCCTTAATGTCCGATAAAAGAACTGTTGAACTGGCCGTTTCCGGGATAAATTTTTCTTCAACAATAAGTTTAATAATTCTAAATGGAATTAAAGATCTATACGATACGCCGAACGGCTCTGCCTCGCATGCACGGACGGTGAAAGTTACGCAGCAGATAACTTTTCCATTCAAGGTAAATGTTGGCGGAGATATATACCAGGATTTTGTGAAGGATAGAGAATTTACAACCGACACCTCCGAATTTGGATTCATGGAAAAATGGGGAGTGTTTGAGGAAACGGATCCAATTGCAAATACCGATGATGATATAATCTTCCAGACAAATGTTTTTCATATTACCAAATATATCGTTAGGGTACCTAACGGAAAGTATTCGGTTCAGTTGCTCTTTTCGGAAAATCAAAATACATCTGCCGGTACACGTGTAATGGATATTTATGCACAAGGTAATTTAGTATTTGATAACCTTGATGTTTACAGCGAAGCCGGGTTAAACAGTGCTTTGATAAAAAGCATTTCGAACATAGAAGTCTATAACGGCTTGATCGATATTCATTTTGCCGCAGAAGTTGGTGCAACATTCTTGCACGGGATTATTATTGATTATATTGGTCCAACTGGAATTAAGGAAGAACCGAAACTTCAACTGAATTATCAAATAGATCAAAATTATCCAAACCCGTTTAACGGTTCAACAAAAATTAAGTACTCTCTTTTACAGCCCGATGAAATAACGTTTAATGTATATGATTTGCTTGGACGGAAAATTTATTCCAAGTATCTCGGTTATGTTAATGCCGGCTTAAACCAATTTACGTGGAATTCACAAAGCGATGTCGGGACGAAGTTAAGTTCCGGTGTCTATTTTTATTTTATCGAGGGAAAACAAAGATCCGAAACCAAAAAATTAATGCTTCTGAACTAATGCATCATTTTTTCTAGTAAAAATTCTTACCTATTAAACCTAAGCGTATTCTTTAATGTCTCTAAATCTAAATTATCATTGGTGGGATAGATGTCAGGGAACAAGAATATTTTAAAGTATTTATTATTGATCACTCTTGTGTCGTTAGCCGGTTGCGGATCAAGCGGACAGTTAACAAGTATTTGGGATGAGAATGTTATAGCGATTGACGGCAATTCTGCCGAATGGCTTTCCGAATTAAAACACGATAAAGATAACGGTATAGCTTATGCGTTCAGAAACGACAAAGATTTTTTGTACATGTGTATTGTGTTCATTGAGCCGTCAAAATTAATGTTGATGAGGTCCGGTGCTATTATATGGTTTGAGGGCGAAGACGAGTCCAAAACTTTTGGTATAAGGTATCCGTTGCCAGGACTTTCGGGGGAAAGAGAAGGGCAAAATTTTGATAAGGAGATGTTCAATAGAGAAAATATAAATGAGAGAACTCAACAATATTTTCTGAAGCAGACCGAATTATCAATAGTGAATAAGGATAAGTATCCGCTTGGACAGTTTCCTATCATTTCAAATAAAGAAGGTATTCAAACGAAAGTTGGATATAGCAACGATCGATTTGTCTATGAACTACGTGTACCTTTAAGAGGTAACAAAAATCATTTATATCGTATCGATGCCGAACCTGGTGAAAATTTATCGGTACAATTTGAAACCGAAGAATTTGATTTAGAAAAAATGCGTGGTGGCGGAAAATCGGAAAGGGGAGATATGATGCCTCCCGGGGGTGGTCAAAGACCACGACAAGGTAAGGGCATGGCAAGACGTGATCGTGTGAACCCGGAACCGCTTAATTTTTCGGTAAAAGTGCAGTTAGTAAAAAAATAGTATGTTAAAAGCACTTTCCTGAAAACCTATTTTCTGCTTATTAATTTGATAACCGCGATTTATTAATTTAATAAGCAAACGACAAATCGTTTAAATACCGCTTCTTAAATCTGCTATTAGAAAATAAAAAACAATCTTTTTTTTTCTAACTTTGTTCCTTCAAAGGCATAAAATTTGCCTTACATACCTACTACAAAATCGGGTAAATTAGTGTTTATTGCTTTACTATCTTACAAAAAAGACCTCAAGTGCAAATCAATAATTCCAACAATTTTTTTAATTAACCGGGAGAGATAAATGGCTTCTACCGCACCTACGATGACATCACAACGAACTGGTAATGGACAACAAAACTACTCATTTGCTCTTACAGTTCTCACTTCGTTATTCTTTATGTGGGGTTTCATCACTTGTTTGAATGATATATTAATACCTCACCTCAAGGCAGTATTTACGCTCAACTATACCCAGGTAATGTTGATTCAATTCAGTTTTTTTACTGCTTACGCAATTGTTTCACTTCCTTCCGGGATGCTTGTTGAAAAGATCGGATACAAAAACGGGATTGTAATTGGTTTAATAACTGCCGGTATAGGCTGTTTATTATTTTACCCGGCTGCCGGATATCAATCATATATTATGTTTTTGCTTGCACTCTTTATTTTAGCTGCCGGTATTACACTCCTCCAGGTTGCTGCAAATCCTTATGTAGCAATTCTCGGCAAACCTGAAACAGCTTCAAGCAGATTGAATTTAACACAAGCTTTTAATTCACTCGGTACTACAATCGCTCCTCTTTTCGGTTCACTTTTAATTTTATCTATTGCAGTAAAAACAGCCGAAGAATTAAAAGCATTAACCCCGGATGAAAGAACTGCGTATCAACTTCTCGAAGCAAGTACGGTGCAAGTTCCTTATTTAGGATTAGCCGCCGCACTTTTTGTTATAGCTGCAATATTTGCCGTTATCAAATTGCCTAAAATTGAAGCAGCAGAGATTGCTTCAAGTAACGGTAACGGAAGTTACGATCATCATCACGAAAGTGCATGGAAATATAGACATTTAGTTCTTGGCGCAGTTGCAATATTTGTTTATGTAGGCGGAGAAGTTTCTATCGGAAGTTTTCTTGTTAATTATTTCAAAGAATTGCTCGGAATGAAAGAAGCCGATGCCGCTAAGTATATAATGCTTTATTGGGGCGGTGCTATGATCGGTAGATTTTTCGGTTCAATAACACTTTCTGGCATGACTGATACTAAAAAGAAAAACATTTATGCAGTTCTTGTTTTCGGTTTGGCTATAATCCTTGCGTTATATGTAACAAAAGAGTATGAAAATTTATCCACTTTCTCACTATATGGGTTTGGAAAAACCTTAACGTTTCTTCTTTTTGTTGTTCTTAATTTTATTGCATTTAACCTTGGTAAAACAAAACCGAATAGAACACTTGCAATTCTTGCAATGTTTGCCGGGACACTTGTTGTTGTATCAATGTTGACTTACGGTCAGGTTGCATTGTGGAGTATTCTTGCTGTTGGATTATTTAATTCTATAATGTTTCCTACCATATTTACGCTCGCAATTGACGGGCTTGGAAAACACACCGGTCAAGGATCGGGAATTCTATGCACCGCAATAGTTGGAGGTGCTATACTACCGGTTATTCAAGGTTTTTTTGCCGATAATATTGGTATTCATCATGCTTTCTTTATCCCGGTACTTTGTTATTTATATATTGCTTATTATGGAATGAAAGGATACAAACCTACTTTTGCTAAATAGAAAAATGTTAGGTTTAGATCTATTAAATATTCCTTGTATGGAGAAAACATAATGTCGAAGACAAAAGTAGCAATTGGTATTGATGTTGGTGGAACAAATACAGTATTTGGTTTTGTAGATCATGAAGGAACATTGATTTACGAATCGTCTATTCAAACAAACGCTAATGAAAAAGCTGATCTTTTATTTGACAGACTGTTCAAAAAGGTTGACGAAGAATTTAAAAAGTTTAGTGCGCGTTATGAATTAATCGGCATCGGGATAGGTGCGCCGAATGCAAATTATTATAAAGGAACTGTTGAACAGCCTCCAAATTTGAATTGGGGTTATGTAAATGTTCTGGAAATTGTGAAGAGATATTCTCCGCTTCCTTCTGCAATTACTAATGATGCTAATGCCGCCGCTATAGGTGAAATGATTTTTGGTGCGGCAAAAGAGATGAGCAACTTTGTGGTGATTACTTTAGGTACGGGTTTAGGCAGCGGGATAGTTATTAATGGAGAATTGGTTTATGGAGCAGACGGTTTTGCCGGGGAAGTTGGGCATACAATTGTAGATCCTAATGGTAGAGAGTGTGGCTGCGGCAGAAAAGGATGCCTGGAAACGTATGCTTCGGCAACCGGTATTCGCAGAACAGTTTTCGAATTTATTGGTACTACGACTATTCCAAGCGGATTGCGTAGTGTTAATTTCAATGATCTTACTGCAAAAGAAATTGCTGATGCTGCGAACAGCGGTGATAAACTTGCCCTGGAAGCTTTCGATTACACTGCAAAAATTCTTGGTCTAAAGCTTGCAGATACGGTTGCTTGTTTAAGTCCCGAAGCGATTATACTTTTTGGCGGACTTGCGTTAGCCGGCGATCTGATTATTGAGCCGACTAAACGTTACATGGAAGAATATATGTTAAATATTTTTAAGAATAAGGTTAAAATTATTCCTTCTGCCTTGCCGGGGGGAAGCGCTGCTATACTTGGTGCAAGTGCACTGATTTGGAACGAACTGGAAAAACACAGAAGATGATTAATTATTGATTTTGTTTTCTCGTGTTCAAAAATTGATTTTAATTCAACATCTATTTTCTATTCAAAATTGTTAGAAGATGTAAATCAAAAGTGAATATTATTTTTTTCAGCTATACCGTAGTATTGTTTCTTATAGTTTATGTAGTTGCAGAAATTTAATTACTCGAAGAGTTACTCATTAAGTGAAACAAAATATAGAGAGGGGATATGAAAAGCGTTTCAATATTTTTTTTGTTTGTTTTTATTATTGGACTTACAGTTGTCTATCCGCAACAAACCCCCAAAAATAAAATGCTCGATAAAAAAGTAGATGAACTCCTTTCGCAAATGACGCTCGATGAAAAAATCGGGCAGATGACACAAGTTGATTACACTGCAATCAAAAACAGCGTGAAGGATATTGCAAAATATTCGCTCGGTTCAATTCTGTGCGGCGGTGATTCCGAACCGGATGATATTACCGCAAAGGGCTGGGCAGAACTTTACGATAAATATCAAAACATTGCACTCAAATCAAGATTGAAAATTCCTTTCATATGGGGAGTTGATGCCGTACACGGACATAACAATGTTGACGGCGCAGTTCTATTTCCGCACAATATCGGACTCGGTGCAACACGCAATCCGAAAATTGTTGAAGAAGCCGCTCGCATCACCGCACTCGAAGTTGCAGCAACCGGAATCGACTGGACATTCGCACCGTGTGTTGCCGTTGCACGCAATGAAAGATGGGGACGCACTTACGAAAGCTTCGGCGAAGATCCGAATCTTGTTAAAGGAATGGGCGCCGCATACGTAAAAGGTTTGCAAGGTGCTAATCTATCCAACGACGAATCAATTCTTGCTTGTGTTAAACATTACATGGGCGACGGCGGAACAACAAACGGAATCGATCAGGGCAATACGGAAGTTGATGAACAAACACTCCGCAATGTTCACTTGCCCGGTTACATAAATGCAATTAAAGCCGGCGCAAAATCAATTATGGTTTCTTACAACAGCTGGAACGGACAGAAAATGCACGGTCACAAATATTTGTTGACCGACGTTTTGAAAGGCGAACTCGGCTTCGATGGATTTCTTGTTTCCGACTGGGCGGCTATCGATCAATTGGATACCGATTATAAAATTTCTATTGGAAAATCGATCAATGCCGGTTTGGATATGATTATGATTCCGAACGGACCCGGACAAAAAAATAATTATGTAGAGTTCATTACTTATTTAAAAGAACTTGTTAACGAAGGCAAAGTTCCGATGAACAGAATTGATGACGCTGTGCGCAGAATTTTAAAAGTAAAATTCGAGATGAATCTTTTCGAAAATCCTTTCACCGATAAAAATCTTCTTTCAAAAGTAGGATCGAAAGAACATAGGGAAATTGCACGCGATGCAGTTCGCCAATCGCTCGTACTTTTGAAAAATGACAACGGAGTTCTTCCTTTATCGAAAGTGAAGAAAATTCATGTTGCCGGAACAGCGGCAGACGATATTGGTATCCAATGCGGAGGTTGGACAATTATCTGGCAAGGTAAACCCGGAAATGTTATTTCGGGTGGAACAACAATTTTGCAAGCGATAAAAAATAGTGTTGACGACGAATCGCAAGTTACGTATTCGGCGGACGGAAGCGGAGCAGAAAATTCCGATGTTGTTGTAGTTGTTGTCGGCGAAAAACCATATGCGGAAATGCGCGGCGACCGCGAAGATTTGAGTTTATCAAAAGAAGATTTGGAATTGATCGACAAAGCAAAATCATCCGGCAAGCCGGTTGCTGTAATTCTTTTTTCGGGCAGACCGATGTTGATTACCGATGCTCTCGGCAAGTGCGATGCTTTTGTTGCCGCATGGCTGCCGGGTACGGAAGGTCAGGGTGTTGCAGATGTTCTCTTTGGTGATTTCAAACCGGTCGGAAAACTTCCGCATTCGTGGCCAAGAAATATGCAGCAGATTCCGATTAACATTGGCGATACAAATTACGATCCCCTCTTTCCGTACGGCTTTGGATTGACTTTTTAATACCGGAGGTTGTCGCAAAAGTAATTTCTTTTAAAGAATAGCACACGGCTAAAATCTGATTAAAACGGATTCACGCGGATTTTTTAATTGAACCATTACTTTTGTGACGACCTCAAGAATCTCAAAAAAAAATTTTATCACTATAAAGTAGAGCAGAGGAATTAATGAAAAAGATTTTATTCTTACTTTTTTTATACACAATCAGTTTTGCACAGAAAAAAACTTTTGAGCAACGCGCTGATTCTGTCCTTGCATTAATGACACTCGAAGAAAAAGTCGGACAGCTTGTTCAGTACAGCGGCGGATGGGCAACCGGCGCAGAAACCGGAAGACCGGCTGAAGGTAGCGACGAGTTAATCAGAAAAGGAAAAGTAGGTTCTTTCTTGAATGTTGTTGGCGCAGAGCAGACAAAAAAAATGCAGAAGATTGCCGTTGAAGAATCGCGTTTAAAAATTCCGCTCATCTTTGGTTTGGATGTTATTCACGGTTACCGTTCAACATTCCCGGTTCCGATTGGAGAAGCAAGCACATGGAACCCGGCGTTGATTCAAAAATCAGCACGCATGCAAGCAGAAGAAGCTTCATCGGGCGGAGTTCATTGGACATTCAACCCGATGGTTGATATTGCGCGCGATCCGCGTTGGGGTAGAATTATGGAAGGAAGCGGTGAAGATCCGTATCTCGGTTCTATGATGGCTGCTGCGCGTGTGCGCGGTTATCAAGGCGAAGATCTTTCCGCAAACAATACAATACTTGCTTGCGTTAAACATTATGCCGGTTACGGCGGCGCAGAAGGCGGACGCGATTACAACACCGTTGATATGTCCGAACGAAACTTCCGCGATTTTTATCTGCCTCCGTACAAAGCGGCAGTTGAAGCCGGAGCCGGTTCGTTAATGGCTTCGTTCAATGAGATCGGCGGCATTCCGTCTTCGGCAAGCAAATTTTTATTGACAAAAATTTTACGCGATGAATGGAAAACAGATGCGATGGTTGTGAGCGATTGGAATTCTATTGGCGAATTAATTCCGCACGGCGTTGCAAAAGATTTGAAAGAAGCCGGAAAGCTCGGCATCGAAGCAACGGTAGATATGGATATGGAATCGAACGCGTATTACAATCACCTCGCCGATCTTGTTAAAGAAGGTAAAGTCGATATCAAATTAGTTGATGACGCTGTGCGGCGTGTGTTGATTGCGAAATTCAAACTCGGTTTATTTGATGATCCTTTCAAGTATTGCGATGTTGAACGCGAAAAGAAAACTATCCGCAGCAAAGAAATTATTGATGCGACAAAAGAAGTTGCTTCGGAAACACTTGTGCTTTTGAAGAACGAAAAAAATATTCTTCCCCTGAAAAAAGATTTGAAAGCGATTGCGGTTGTTGGACCGCTTGCAAATTCGAATGAAGATCCGCTCGGCGGATGGAGCGGCTTAAGCAACAAAGATGAAGTTGTGCCTCTGCTCGAAGGAATCAAAAATAAATTGGGAAGCAGTGTAAAAATTAATTATGCCGAAGGATGCAAAATTACCGGCGATGATAAAAGCGGATTTGAAGAAGCAATTGAAGCAGCGAAATCTTCTGAAGTTGTAATTGCAATTGTAGGCGAAAGCAGCGGAATGACCGGCGAAGCAAACTCGCGTGCAACATTGGATCTGCCCGGCGTTCAAGAGGATTTGATTAAAGAACTTCACAAAACGGGAAAGCCCGTAGTTGTTGTTTTGATGAACGGAAGACCGCTTACAATTCCGTGGCTCAAAGAAAATGTTAATGCAATTCTCGAAGCTTGGTATCCAGGCATCAGTACAAGTTATGCTGTTACAAATGTTTTATTCGGTGATTATAATCCAAATGGAAAATTGCCGGTAACATTTCCGCGCTACGTAGGACAGGTGCCGGTTCATTACAATCATAAAAACACCGGTCGTCCGCACAATCCGACAAATCATTACACATCATACTACATGGATTTGGAAAACACTCCGCTCTTTCCTTTCGGTTACGGATTGAGCTACACAACTTTTGAATATTCCGATCTTAAACTGGAAAAAAATCAAATCAAAAAAGATGAATCGTTGAAAGTAACTGTTAATGTAAAGAACACCGGCAAGTACGAAGGGAAAGAAGTTGTTCAGCTATATATCCGCGATTTGGTTGGAAGCGTTACTCGTCCGGTAAAAGAATTAAAAGACTTTGCAAAAATTTCTTTGAAACCCGGAGAAACAAAAACAGTTGAATTCACAATCACTCCGGAGAAATTGAAATTCCACGACATCAACATGAATTACGTTGTTGAGCCGGGTGATTTCAAAGTGTTCGTCGGAACAAATTCGGAAGAGGTTAAAGAAGCATCATTCACTGTTGTTGAATAAAAATTACGGAGAGAAAATGAAAACTGGATGCTGGATGTTTACCCGCCTATGGCGGGCGGATACTCGATACTGGATGATATTGTTTGCGTTAATGTTCGTAGTTGGTTGTTCTTCGCAAAGTGCTGTGAAAGAAAATCTGGGAAAGCATGCAGAGATGAAATTTGACGGAGAGTATAAAGCGAAAGCGATGATCAATTATCTTTTGTATCTGCCGAAAGATTATGAATCAAAAGACAAATTACCGTTGCTTTTATTTTTGCACGGCGCGGGTGAAAGAGGAAGCGATCTTAATCTTGTGAAGAAACACGGTCCGCCGAGATTGATTGAAGAAGGAAAAGATTTTCCGTTTGTTGTTGTTTCGCCTCAATGCCCGGTTAACGAAAGATGGAATACAAATACACTCACCGCGTTGATCGATGAGATAATCGCGAGCTATAAAATTGATACGGATAGAATTTATGTAACCGGATTGAGCATGGGCGGCAACGGCACATGGCGGCTCGCAAGTGAAATTCCCGAACGGCTTGCGGCTGTAATTCCAATTTGCGGCTGGGGTGATCCGTTTGCAGTTTGCATGATGGGCAAACTTCCGGTGTGGACTTTCCATGGTGCCAAAGATGTTGTTGTGCCGATTGGCTCGACTGATATGCTTGTTGAACAATTGAAACGCTGCGGTGGAAATGTTGAGTACACAATTTATCCCGAAGCCAATCACGATTCATGGACGGAAACTTACAACAACCCGAAAATTTATGAATGGCTGTTGAGTCATTCTTTAACAGAGAGATAAATTTTATTCGTAGAGACGCCATATATGGCGTCTCTACATGTGTTGGAGGCAAATGAAATTAGTTACAAAAACATTTCTACTTCTCTTTTCACTCACTTCACTCATTACATCACAAAGCGAACGCAAACTTTGGAAAGGGAGTGCGATAATCGGCGGCGTAGATGTTTGTGCAGTCTATTCCGATGACCCGTCAATCAACACAAGCAGCAAAGGCATTCAGCATTTTTATTACAAAGATTATCTCGTTGATTACATCTCTTCGACATCGTTCGATCTTTTTGACGACAACGGCGTGCCGCATCAAAAAACAAAAAATGATAAAGTTGATATCAATGATTTTTTCTGCGCCGTTACAGAAACATCTTTAGACGATGGCGTGAAGCATCAAACAAAATGTTATGCACTTCCGCAGAATGCAATTGTGCTTTCCACCGAGTTGAAGGGAACAAAAGGATCAATCTCTCAAAAATTTCAGATCAACTTCAGAAAAAATTTTGTATCCGATCGCGCTACAAATCTTGTCTCGTTAAAAATCGATGAACATCAAGCCGTTGCAGAATGGTCGAACGGAACAGTGATTGTAATTGCACCGAGGAAAAACAGCAACATTCTCGAAGTACACGATTCAACGCTCGTAATTTATCAGCGCGTATCCGGCAAGAAGAAAAATGAAATCGTAGTTGCTGCCGCATCGAGTTATGAAGAAGCAAAATCAAATCTGAAAAAAATTTTCAAGCAGAAAAATCTTTACAAGTCGGCTGAAACACATTGGAACAAATGGCTCAACAGCGGCAGAGTTCCGAAATTCAAAAAAATAAACGAAGCAGCAAAACAATATTTGAATTTCTTCAAACGGAATTTATACGCGGTTAAGTCGGCAAATTTAAACGGACAAATTCCGGCAGACATCACCGGGCAATTTTTAACCAACAATATGCCGCAGCTTTATCCGCGCGATGCAATGATGAGCGCACGTGTTTTCCTTCTGACCGGTCACCCCGATGAAGCGGAACAAGTAATAAAATTTTGGGCGCGTTCGGATATTCCTCAAAAAACCGACGGAGAATTTTACGCACGCTACGATGCAAATGCCAAAGCAGTTGATGGCGGCGGCGGTGCGCGTTACGATGAACCCGAGTGGGATGCAAACGGATATTTTATTCAACTGTTAAAAATGTATTACGATAAAACCGGCGAATGGCTTGCCGATAAAAATACAATTTACAGAACCGCAGATTTTTTGTTGCGAAGCATCGATGAAGAAGGTCTTCTTTACGAAGGCGGAATTGTTGAATGGACCGGTTATCTTCCGGCGACAAATATGGTTTGCGCCGCCGGATTAAAAACAGCTTCTCAAATCGCATCAAAGTTTGGCGATAACGAAAGATCAAAAAAATATTTGAACGCATATCAAACGCTTTATTCTTCGATGAAAAAATTGTTTGATGAAACACGGCAAACATACACAGCTATCCGATACAGTACGGAAAAGACCGAAGGGAACAGAAGTATTTCGGAAAAACAAGGGAAGAAATTTTTTCTGTGGGATACTTCAATCTACTACGGAATAATTTGGGGCTATCCCGATCATAAAGAATTTGAACTCTCGAATAAATTTTTGCTCGATAATACCGTCACACTCGGCGGTGCGATGCAATATTTTGAAGCGTATGATAACAGCTGGCTTACCGAATACGGCAAAGACGCTTTCTTTTTTCCGTCTGCGGCATCGGCACAGTACAACATTTCAAAAGGAAATTTGAAGCCGGCTAAAATGCACATCGATTGGATGATGAAAAATTCCAACTGCTACGGATTGATGCCCGAAAGAATTTTGACACAACAAAATATCGTAAGCGATGCTTCGCCGCTTTCATGGTGCAATGCAGAGTTTGCGCTTTCTGTTTTGTTGTTCAGTGAAAAATATAACGGAGAATAAAATGAAAAAATTATTTTTTTATCTCGTTGTTCTGCTGCTAATGGTTACGAATAATTTTGCTCAGTCAAAAAGTTTTGTAAAGACCGATGGAAAAAATTTTGTTGACGCGGATGGAAACGTTCTGATTCTTAAAGGAATTAATCTCGGCAACTGGCTCAACCCGGAAGGATACATGTTCCATCTGGAAAACACGAGCTCGTTCCGCTTGATTGACAACGTAATTAAAGAGTTGGTTGGTGCGGATGATGCCGTAAAATTTTGGCAGACTTTCCGTGATAATTACATCACGAAGGAAGATATTCATTTCATAAAGAGCACCGGGTTAAATCATATTCGTCTCCCGTTCAACTTCAAATTGTTTGTCGTGGAAGATTATCCCGAAGTTTATATCGAAGAGGGATTCAAAAGATTGGATGATGCAATCAAATGGTGCCGCGAAGAAAATCTTTATGTAATTCTCGATATGCATGCAGCACCGGGCGGACAAACCGGCGACAACATCGACGATAGCTGGGGCTATCCATACATTTTTGAAAACGAAAGAGCCGCACAAACTGCGATCAACCTATGGAAAAAATTAGCGGAGAGATACAAAGACGAAACAATTGTAATCGGCTACGATTTATTGAACGAACCGATCGCACATTTTTTTGAAAACAAGGAAGAATTGAATGCAAAGCTTGAACCGCTTTACAAAAAAATGACAAGTGCAATCCGTGAAGTTGATAAAAACCATATCATCTTACTCGGCGGCGCACAGTGGAACACAAATTACAAAGTGTTCGGCGAACCGTTCGATAAAAATCTTGCATACACTTTCCACAGATATTGGATGCCTCCCGAACAAGATCAAATTCAAGAACACATTGATTTCAGGGACAAATACAACGTGCCGCAGTATCTCGGTGAATCCGGCGAGAATGAAGATGAGTGGATCGATGCATTCAGAAAATTACTTGACAAAAATGAAATCAGCTGGTGTTTCTGGCCCTACAAAAAAATGGATTCGACACGCGGCATTGCCTCCTTTGCAAAAACAAAAGAGTGGGAAGAAATTATAAAATATGCCGAAGGTCCGAGAAAAGGTTTTGAAGAAGTTAGAAAGAATAAACCTTCGCGCGAAGTGGTGAAGAAAGCATTGAGCGAACTGCTCGAAAACATAAAATTCAAAAACTGCTCAATTAATAACGGTTACTTAAAAGCACTTGGTGTTAATTCTCATTGAGGAATTTTACTTCGAGTATTTTGTAAGAAGTTATTTTGTTCCGCTCTTACGGAGCTATTAGATTAATTTTATTGATCATTACCTACATTCCGCTCCTTCGGAGCTGTTGAACTCCGTAGGAGTAAAATATTGATAGATGGACAAAGCAATTATAAATAAAGCTCCGATAGGAGCGGAATTAATTTATTAATCATGAAGAGAAAAACCGTGAAAGGATTTATTCTATTAATTTTTTTGTCATCACTTGCTTTTGCTCAGTACGAAGATTCCGGCAAGCGCGGCGAATACTATTCTAAAAAAAATTATTCGGGCGGATCGATTCCAACATTTGCAGAAAACAAAAGCAAGCTTCCTTTGCCCATTCTTGAAGACAACAAAGATTATGTAGATTTATATTGGCGCTCATGGGAACTCGCATTCGATCATTTCAAAAAACCGCCGGAAGGTTCGCCGTTCGTATCAAATTTTATTGATGAAGCTTTCTCGCCTTCTGTTTTTCAGTGGGATACAATTTTCATGATCATGTTTGCCCGGTATGCGCACAACATTTTTCCGTCAATTGGATCGCTTGATAATTTTTATTGCAGACAATACGAGAACGGGTACATCTGCCGGGAAATTTGGGAAGCCAACGGCGAAGATTATGTTTACGAAGGAAGAGCCAACACAGTCAATCCGCCGCTCTTCGGCTGGGCAGAAATTGAAACGTATAAACTTACCAACGATAAAAGCCGCTTCAAAAATATTTTGCCGGCACTCGAAAAGTATGCAGAGTGGCTCGAAAAATTCCGAAAGAAAGAAAACACAAAACATAATTTGTACTGGCAAACGGGACTCGGTTCCGGGATGGACAACACTCCGCGCAGCGGCAGCGCATGGATTTGTATGTCCGCGCAGATGTGCATGTTCTACAAAGATATTTCTTTCATCAGCAGTGAAATCGGCAATAAAGAAAAAGCAGAAAAATATTTGCAGAAATCAAACGAGATCGCCGGAAAGATCAATCAATTAATGTGGAATGAAGAAGACGGATTGTATTACGATCTCGATGACGAAGGAAATCAAATCAAGGTAAAAACAATTGCATCGTTCTGGCCCCTAATTGCCGGCATTGCGGATTACAGCAAAGCAGAAAAAATGTTGGACAATCTAAAAGATGCAAAAACTTTTTGGCGGATTGTTCCGTTTCCTTCGCTTGCGGCTGATCATAAAGATTATGCAGCCGATGCAAAATATTGGCTCGGAGGTGTGTGGGCGCCGACAAACGTGATGGTGATGAAAGGTCTCGATAAATTTTCGCAAGGTTACGAGCATTCATTCCAATACCGCGAGTTTGCAAAACTTGCGACTGAAATTTATCTCGATGGAATTTATGAGACATACAAAAAGACCGGAACGATCTGGGAAAATTATTCACCCGAAGCAAAATGGCGCGGAGTGTGGGCGCAGCCCAATTTTGTGGGCTGGAGCGGATGCGGACCAATTATGCTGCTCATAGAAAATGTTTTGGGAATTCAAGCAGACGCAAGCAAAAATGAAATCACGTGGTATTTGAATAGAATCGACAAACACGGAATAGAAAATTTAAGATTCGGTGAAACAACCACCTCGTTAATCTGCGAAAGAAGACTATCGGTTGATAAACCGTGTGAAGTTACAATCAAAACCGATAAGCCATTTAAACTAACTGTGTTGAATTGGATGAAGCAGGCAATAACTTTTGAGATAAAAGAAGGCACAAACGTATTGACTATTGATTAATTCTCTGCGGGGAAAAGAAGTTCACGCAAAGACGCAAAAGAAATTTCACATAACAATTAGACAATTTAACAATTTAACAATTGAACAATAGAGCCATGAAACAATACAAAAAATTTTTACTCGCATTAATTTTTCTTTTCCAGTCATACATACATGCTCAATCAGTTTCGCTCCCCTCGCAATGGCTTTTCAAAATGGGAGACGACCCGAAATACATCCAAGTAAATTTTGACGACAGCAGCTGGGAAAAACAAAATATTCCCGGCAATTGGGAAAGCCAGGGCTATCCCGAATACAACGGCATTGCGTGGTACCGCATCCATTTTGATGTCGATAAAAAATATCTTGGAAAGGAATTGTATCTCTTGCTCGGCAAAATTGATGATGCAGACGAAACATATTTGAACGGAACGTTGATCGCCTCTTCGGGAAAATTTCCACCGGAAAGTGTAACGGCGTGGAATGACCAAAGAATTTATGAAATACCGAAAGAAATTTTGAAGGAGAAAAATGTTCTCGCAATCCGTGTTTACGACGGACAAGGCGGAGGCGGTGTGCACAGCGGAATTGTCGGCATCTACGGCAAAAGTAAATTTATGAAAGCGAATAATCCGGGACCCGCACCGAAAAAATCTTTTTATCAGGTTACAACAGCCAACGGATTGATTGCCGCAGTTTACAATGAAAGATTGAATTCAGTGGAATCAGTTTCGCCGCACATTTTTCAAATGTATGATCTCGCCAAATCCGTTAGACCTTTTGTAAAAAATTTATTTTTGGAAAGCGATAGCGAGCCGTTGACAACGGGTCACTATCTCAATACGCACATCGTAAAAGTGGCGTATCAAGATTTTTCCGTTTACTACTTCGCACCGTTTTCGATTAATGAAAAAATTTTTGTAGCAATGATTGAAGGCGGAAAAGAAAAAATAGAGAAACTTAACTTTGGTTACTCTGCAGATTACGGCGAACTCTTAACAAAAAATATTTTGATTGATGTCGATTCGGGAAAGTGGCAAAAGTTTTTCCTCTTCTCATTCAATGATTCGTTGCACAACAACAATGAAACAATTGAGCAATTCGGCAATGAATCAGTTCTCAAAAATCTTCTCGATAACGAAATTCATTTTATGCGGAACGTTTTCAAAAACGCTTTAATTCCAAGCGGACTGAACGAAGACGAAAAAAATCTTTACGAGCAGTCAATTGCAATTTTGAAAATGGGGCAAGTTTCGCAAAAGGAAGTTTTTCCAAAATCACGCGGACAAATTCTCGCATCGCTTCCCCCGGGCAACTGGAATATCGGCTGGCTGCGCGATGCAACCTATGCAATAATGGCTTTGAGCAAACTCGGTTTATACGAAGAAGCAAAAAATGCTCTCAGCTTTTTCTTGAATGCCGATGCCGGTTACTATAAAAATTTTATTTGGAACGGGGTTGATCAAGGAGTAAAAGTGGACTACAAACTTTCAGTGTGCCGTTACTTCGGGATCGGGAAAGAAGAATCGGATTTTAACGAGAACGGACCGAACGTTGAACTCGACGGCTTCGGGCTTTTCCTCACGGCGTTTTCAGATTACGTGAATAAATCCGGCGATAAAAATTTTCTGAAAGAGAATTATGAAACGCTTACAAAATTGATTGCTGATCCGATCATAACATTTATCGAATCCGATAACTTGATTAGAAAAGAATCCGGTCCGTGGGAACAACATCTGCCGGGTCGCAAACAAGCATTCACATCAATTGTTAATTCCGCCGGACTGAGAGAGTTTGCACAACTTCTGCAAAAAAATAATTATCAAGATTATCAAAAATATTTTGATGCATCCGAACAATTGAAAAACGGAATCGCGCAAAATTTATTCTACGAACAAAAATTAATTAAAGGATTTTGGGAAGCAGAAACTCAGCAGACGAAAGATTTTTACGACGGCGGAACAATTGAAGCGTTCACACAAAAAGTTTTTACGGATAATAATTTCTTCGATAAACATTTTGCCGAATACGAAAAAGTATTGCGTATAGATAAACGCCGCGGATTTTCCCGTTTGAACAATCCCGATTGGTACACAATCAGCGAGTGGCCCTTTCTCGATTTCAGAATTGCAATTGCGCTAAACAATTTCAACAGAAGAGACGAAGCAAAATATTTAATCGACTCGATTACCGGTTACGCAAAGATGAATTTTAATTATATCGCCGAGCTTTACAATTACGATGACGAAAATTACGGCGGCGCAATTCCGATGATCGGCTACGGCGCCGGCGCATACATTTTGGCAATAACAGATTATTATAAACAATAACTCTGTGCCTCTGTTTCTCTGTGGTTATCTTTTTATCATCGAGGAACTGAGATACAAAGGAGAGAGACATGAAAAAAATATTTTTATTTGTTTTATTTTCATCAATGATTTTTGCGCAAACAGAACCGTATAAAAATTCGTCGCTGTCCGTTGAAGAAAGAGTGAATGATTTGCTCGGCAAATTAACACTCGAAGAAAAAATTGATCTGCTCGGCGGAACCGGATTTGCAACAAAACCGATTGAGCGTCTCGGCATTCCCGAATTGCGGATGAGCGATGGACCGCTTGGTGTGCGATGGAATCAAGCAACTGCATTTCCAGCCGGAACCGCAATGGCTGCAACCTGGAATCCGGAATTAGTAAAAAAACTTGGTGCGGCTCTCGGCAGAGAAACAAAAGGTAAAGCACGTCACGTGATTCTTGGACCCGGCGTAAACATAACACGTTTGCCGATGAACGGAAGAAATTTTGAATATCTCGGCGAAGATCCGTTTTTAACTTCACGACTGGCGGTTGAATACATTAAAGGTGTGCAGAGCGAAGGTGTTGCTGCAACTATTAAACATTTTGCAGCAAACAATCAGGAACACGAAAGAGATTTTGTGGATACCGAAGTAAGTGAGCGTGCGTTAAATGAAATTTATTTTCCGCACTTCAAAGCCGCCGTACAAGAGGCGGACGTACTTTGTGTGATGTGTTCATACAATAAAGTAAACGGATTTTGGGCGAGCGAAAATGATTATTTGATGATCGACCGCCTCAAAAAAAATTGGGGCTTCACCGGGTTGGTAATGAGTGATTGGGGTGCGGTTCATCATTCGCTTCCGGTTGCAAAAGGCGGGCTCGATCTCGAAATGCCCGACGGCAAATATCTGAACCGAAAAACTTTGCTCGATGAAATCAAAAACGGAAATGTTCCCCTCGAAACAATTAACGACAAAGTGAAAAGAATTCTTCGCGTGATTTTCAAACTCGGTTTGTTCGATCAGCCGGAATGGAAGGAAGATTCTTCGCTCGTTAACACAAAAGAAAATAGAAACATTGCATACGAAACCGCGAAGGAAGGAATTGTTCTTTTGAAAAATCAAAAGAATATTCTTCCTCTTGCAACCGATAAAATAAAATCGATTGCCGTGATTGGACCGAACGCCGCAATAGCACGTACCGGAGGCGGAGGCAGTTCAATGGTTGCACCGATCGATCCGGTGAGTGCACTCGATGGTTTGAAAAACAGAATCGGAAATAAAATAGAGATCAATTATTCACCGGGACTTTTTCTCGATACAGATGTTCTTCCGATAGATGAGAATTATCTTTTTGTTGATGCGGAAGGAAAACAAAAAGGTTTGCAATCAGAATATTTTACGAATAAAAATTTGGAAGGAGAACCGGCACTCAAAAGAATCGACGGCAAAGTTAACTTTGATTGGGGCGGCGACAAACCGGCAAATGAAATAGATGATGATAATTTTTCAGTGAGATGGACCGGATACATCAAAGCCGTAAAATCAGGAATGTTCACAATTAATGTTTCGAGCGACGACGGTGTGCGTCTCTGGATTAATGATAAACAAGTTGTTAATGATTGGACAGACCATGCAATTGTAACGAACGGTGCCGAAGTTGAAATGGAAGAAGGAAAACTTTACAAAGTTAAATTGGAATATTATGAAAACGGCGGCGGCGCTGTTTGTGTTTTGGGCTGGCGTTTGCCGGATGTTGATCCGTTGATTGCTGCAATTGAAACCGCAAAGAAATCCGATGTGGCAATTATCTTCGCCGGAAATTCATACACGATTGAATCGGAAGGATTCGATAGAAAAAATTTGTTTCTTCCGAACGATCAAGACGGGCTGATTAAAAAAATATGCGAAGTAAATCCGAACACAATTGTTGTACTGCTTGCCGGCGCGCCGGTTGTTATGAATGAATGGATCGACAAAGTAAGTGGAATTGTTCAAGCATGGTTCCCGGGAACAGAAGGAGGCAACGCAATTGCCGATGTTCTGCTTGGCAATTATAATCCTTCGGGAAAATTACCGATGACTTTCCCGAAAAAGTGGGAAGATTGTTCTGCGTTCAAAACTTATCACAAAGAAGACGGAAGAACAGTTTACGATGACGATATTTTTGTCGGCTACAGACATTTTGATAAATACAACATCGAGCCGCTTTTCCCATTCGGCTTCGGACTTTCGTACACAACATTTGGTTACGGTAATTTGAAAGTAGAAAAAGTTGCCGGTGATAAATTTGAAGTGAGCTTCACAATTACAAACACCGGCAAAGTTGACGGCGCAGAAATTGCTCAGCTCTATATTTCTCAAGTAAATCCAATGATAGAAAAAGCGCCGAAAGAATTAAAAGGATTCGACAAAGTTGAATTGAAAACCGGCGAAAGCAAAACAGTAAAAATCACGATAAGCAAAAATGATTTTGCATATTTCGATGAAGACACAAAAGATTGGAAAGTTGATCCGGGTAAATATCAAATTATGATCGGCGCTTCATCGAGAGATATAAAACTTACACAAACAGTTGAATTGTAATTTTTTTGTAGAGACGCCCGACCGGGCGTCTCGCTAATTATTAATGGAACTGTACCAAAACAAATACCGCATCGAATCGACACGATTAAAAGAATGGGATTATGCTAACCCGTGGTGGTATTACGTTACAGTAAATACAAAAGATCATAAAGAATATTTTGGAAAAGTTGAAAATGAGAAGATGGTTTTGAATGAATTAGGTACTGTAGCAAATAAATGTTGGGAAGAAATACCGTTGCATTTTCCAAATACAGAACTAGATTATTTTGTAATCATGCCCAATCATCTACACGGCATTGTTATTATAAACCCGGTTTCTGAAAACAAAAATGTAGAGACGCCCGATCGGGCGTCTTTACGTAATCAAACACTTGGTTCTATTGTAAATCAATTTAAAGGGTCGGTTAAACGCTGGGCAAATAAAAACGATTATTCTTTTTTCACGTGGCAGTCACGTTTCTATGATAGAATCATTCGCAACGAAAAAGAACTATTTAATATCAGAAAATATATCGAACAAAATCCTCTGAAATGGGGATTGGAAAAAGACACAACAGAAAATATTTTTGATATGTAAATATCATTGTTGCCTGATATTCCATTAAGTTTTTAAGCATTTGTAGCTGAGCTCCACCGTTATTTTGAAATGGAGAACGCTCAGAAAGGATTTATAAGATTATGTAAGTAACTTGCATCACAAAAATAAAACCCGACTTTAACATTTATAATTCCGATATGAACAAATATGTAGTCTCGTTATTTTTTCTTTTTATCGAAATCTCCGCACAAAATTTTTCCGGCGGATTTAATTTCTATCTCCCTTCTTCCGATACATCCACTCAAAAATTCTTGCCGGGTTTTCCGATTATTCCGATTAACGATAACGATTTCATTTCAATCGATGCGGAAGGACATTTCACACGCAACGGAAGCAGAATAAGATTTTGGGGAACAAACTTTGTCGCCGATGCAGCATTTCCTTCGTCTCCAAATATTTCCGGATTGCTTGCCGGCAGATTGAGAAAATTCGGATTCAATCTTGTGCGGATGCATCATCTCGATAACCCGTGGTCGAACAGAAGTATGGTCGGCAAAACATATACGCGCGAACTCAATCTAACATATCTCGGTCTGCTTGAAAATATAATTGCACGATTGAAGGAGAACGGAATTTACATCAACATGAATTTACATGTGTCGCGCACGTTCGGGCAATTCGATCAAGTTGCAGATTATGATTCGCTTCCCGAATTCGGCAAAGGTGTAAATTATTTTGATCCGTACATAAAAAATCTGCACGAAGAATATGCGAGGCAGCTGCTCACACATGTAAATCCGTACACCGGCAAAGCTCTCGTTGATGATCCCGTTTTGGCAATGGTAGAAATAACGAATGAAAATTCTCTTTATCGTTTTTGGAGAGACGATCAATTAAAGCCGATTAAAAACGGCGGTGTTCTTCCGTATCGCTATTCAAAAATGCTCGATAGTTTGTGGAATGAATTTCTTTTGAACAAGTACGGAACAACGCAAAAACTTGTTGAAGCATGGAATAAAAATCTTCTGCCTTCCGGTTTGAATGAACAAATTAAGAACGGTGGTTTCGAAAAAAATAATCCTGAAAATTTTTGGGCACTCGAAGAACACAGCAGCGCCGATGCCGACACTCTTCGCGACAATTCCACATCGAACAGCGGCAGCTACAGTTTTAAAGTTGCGGTAAAAAATGCAACCGGCACCGATTGGCACATTCAATACAAACAGCCGGCGCTGAGAATCAAAAAAGATTCAACGTACACCGTAAGTTTTGCGGCGCGTTCGGACGCAGAAAAAAGTATCGGTGTGAGTGTGATGAATGATCAATCGCCGTGGAATGGTTATGCATGGAATACAATTGAACTGACGAATGAATGGAAAGTCTTCACATTCAGTTTTAAAGCACCGGAAGATAATTCTCACACGCGGCTTTCATTTTCACTCGGCAAAACAACTGCGGTTTATTGGTTTGATGATATCAGCTTTACAAATGCGGGTTCCGCCGGAATCGAAAACGGAGAGTCGCTCGAACAAAAAACAATTGCACGGATTGATTACTCTGATTGTGTCGGCTACACTGCCGAACGCGTTAAAGATATTTCGGAGTTCTACATAAAACTGCAAAGAGATTTTTTCACCGAGATGAAAAATTTTTTGAAGGACTCTCTCGGCGTCAAAGTTCCGATTGTTGGAACGAACTGGAATGTTGGTCCGGCAGATTTAATATCTATGAGCGATGTAGATTACGTTGATAATCATGCTTATTGGGACCATCCGCAATTTCCGAATGTGCCGTGGTCGCCAACTGATTGGCTGATCAACAACACGCCGATGGTAAAAGATGCAAACGGCGGAACGATACCGGCTTTGTTCGCCGGTGTTCCGATAAAAGGAAAACCGTTTACAGTCAGCGAATACAATGAAACATTCCCGAACCGTTATCAAGTAGAATCAATTTTGTTTTCCACCGGTTATTCTTCTTTCAACGATGTGGATGCATTAATGTATTTTGCATACGATGAATCATATCAATGGGAAAAAGATTTTGTGGACGGTTACTTCGGCATCAACAGAAATTCCGTTTACTTGTCTTTCTTCCCAACAACTGCTTATGTTTTTAGAAACGGGTTAATTAAGCCGTCGGTTAGTCCGGTCACTATTAATTATAACATCGATACACTTTACAGTCTTCCGAAACATGACGGCTCCGGGTGGGAAGGTCCATCATTTTATGATAAAAAAATTTCGCTCGAACATGCAGTCAAAACGGAAAATTATTTTTCAGAGTCAACGACAAATTTTGATCTGCTGCCGGCGGCACCTACAAATCCTTTTGTTACCGATACCGGCGAGTTAACTTGGAATAATTCGGAAGGTACATTTTCAATTGTTACTCCAAAGTTCAACGGCATCACGGGATTTTTATCCGGCTTCAAAGGGGAAAGAGTTGGAGAAATGTTTATCTCTGATTTTAAGGATGGCGATTTCGGAACAGTCACATGGCTTTCGTTAACAGATCTTCCGCTCGGTTCAACAGATTATTCGCTTGTTACAATCGGCTCGCGGATTCAAAACACAAATATGATTTGGAATTCCGGTAACACATCGGTAAATAATAATTGGGGCAAAAGTCCAACAAAAATTTATCCTCTCTCTATAAAACTTGATCTTGCAATTTATGCCGATTCAATCCGCGTATATCCGCTCGATAACAAAGGAAAGGAAAGCGAATCAACCTCATTTGTTGTGAAGCCGTTTGCAGTAAATCATTTTCTGATCGAGCTCGATCAGAGTGTGTACAAAACTTTGTGGTTTGGAATCCGGCGGTACGGTGATCAAATATTGCCCGGCGTTGAAGATGAAAATGAATTGCCGGATGAATTCCGGCTCGAACAAAATTATCCGAATCCGTTTAATCCGGAAACAACAATTGAATATGCAATACCAAACGTAGAGACGCGCTACAGCGCGTCTCCAAAACATATTACGTTAAAAATTTATGATATACTCGGCAGAGAAATTGCAACACTAGTTGATAAACAACAATTGCCGGGAAAATATTCAGTGTTATTTAACGTGGAGACGCGCCAAGGCACGTCTCTACCGAGTGGGATTTATTTCTATAAACTTACAGCCGGAGAATTTACAGCGGTAAAAAAATTGCTGCTCTTAAAGTGATTTTATAATAACTGCCGGTTGAAATTTATCAAGGTATATCATAACCTTTAGCTGCGATCCAGAGTTTAAACCAATCTTCGCGCGAAAGTTTTATGTCGATCCCTTTCATTGCAGATTTAATGCGGTCAATTTTTCCCGTGCCGAGCACAACAACAAAATTTACCGGATGAACCAAAAGCCACGCAGTTGCTATTGCATCAATACCGGCGTTATATTTTTCACCCAACTCATAAAGAACATTTCTAACACGGTTTGCTTGTTCGCTCTGATCCGAAAAAATTCTTCCGCCGGCAAACGGAGACCAAACCATTGGAGTGATTTTATGCTCTTGCAAAAAATCAATGTTGCCGTTGTCAAAATGTTCGTGACACAAAACCGAAACTTCAATTTGATTTGTAACTAAAAGGAAATCGAGACGCGATTGTAGAAGTGAAAACTGTTGTTGCAGAAAATTAGAAACGCCAAAATGATTAACCTTGCCTTCTTTTTTCAAATGATAAAAAGCGTTAGCGACCTCATCAGCATTCATTAATGGATCCAAACGATGAATTAGCAGTACATCTAAATAATCTGTTGATAAGTTCTTCAATGACCTTTCCGCAGATTTAATGATATGATTTTTTGTTGTATCGTAAATGTGCATTGTGTGTTCTGGAAATTTCGGCGAAGTAATTTTTATTCCGCATTTTGTTACTATCTGCATTTTGTTACGGAGTGATGGATTTTCTTTCAAAACATTTCCAAATAATTCTTCACAAGCATATTCGCCGTAAATATCAGCATGATCAAATGTCGTAATACCTAGTTCGATTGATTGGATTATCAAATTTTCCAATTCTTTTGTGGAGAAATTCCACTCACGTGCGCGCCACAGACCCAGCGCAATTCTTGAAAGTCTAAATTCCATTTATTTTTCCCTCTTTTTATTTTTGAACGGGGATGAAAATTCCAACCCATCCGCCGCCGGGTACGAGTTTAATTTTCAACTTTTGATTTTTGTTCGTTTGCAAATTAGTAATCTTATAATCTTCTGCGTTTCTATCCGCATTAATTCCATCTTCGCAGATTTGAGCGTTGTATTTTGCATCGTCAAGAAATTTAAGATCGATCTCAAACTCTCGCGGTGTCCAATCGGTCATTGCCGCAACGTACCATTTGTTATTATTCTTTCGTGCAACGATAATATAATCACCGGCTTTTCCTTCAAGACAAATTGTTTCATCCCAAGTTGTAGGAATGTTTGCAATGAATTTAGTGAATTCGGGCTCGCGCAAATAATCCGAGTGATTTCCGGCGAGGTATTGAAGAGGACTTTCGTAAACAACATAAATAGCTGCTTGTTGTGTCCGTGTGCCTTGATTCATCGGTCGTTCAAATATTGCGCGGAAATCTTTTTGTTGTGCGTTGCTCATCGAGCCGCCTTCAAAATCCATTGGCCCGGCGGTCATTCTTATAAATGGGATAGTAAGCATGTGATCGGGAGTTACGCTTTCACTCCACATATTGAATTCATGACCGAGCACACCTTCGCGAGTAATTAAATTAGGATAAGCGCGCTGCAACCCGGTTGGTTTGAATGCACCGTGGAAGTTTACGAGCAATTTTCTTTTTGCGGATTCTTCCGCAACACGTTTGTAAAAGTTTACAATCTTTTGATCGTCGCGGTCCATGAAATCGGTCATAAATCCTTTCACACCGAGTTGAACAAACCAATCGAGTGCATCTTTCATTTGCTTATCGAGTGTACTCGAGAGAGTCCACAAAATTATTTCGACATTTTTTTCTTTTGCATAATTGATTACCTCAACAAGATTTAACCCGGGATTAATTTTAAACAAATCTTTGTAGTCCGACCATCCGGCGTCGAGCATAATATATTCGAGTTCGAACTTCGATGCGAAATCGATTAAGAATTTATAGGTGGCGGTGTTGATTCCGGTTTTAAAATCAACGCCGTAATAATTTCTGCCAACGATCCACTCTTCAGTGCTCTTGCCGGGTTTTATCCATGAAGTGTCTTTAATTTTGAGAGGGGAAGCGAGCCGGTAAACAAGATCATTTTCAACTAAATCTTTATCGGCGTCTGCAATCAATATTACACGCCACGGAAATTCACGTGTTCCTTTTGTAACTGCTATATAATCGGCTCTTTCTTTTACAATAAGTTGCGGAAATTCACCTTCGGTCAATTCTTCCTTTAAAGGATACTTTGCAAAAACTCCCTTTAAAGTCTTAGTTCCTGAGATGGTTAAAAACATTCCGGAATAATCATCAAGATCGGATTCGGTGATGATAAACTTCGGACCTTTTTCATCGGAAATGTAAACCGGAGTAAATGCTAATTTATCTTTCTGCAGTTCATTCAATTTTGATGTGATGTAATTTGATTCGAAGCTTGTGTGAAAACAGTCTGCATCTTTTCTGCAATCAAAATAAGGAATCATTACCGTGTAGTTATCCGCAAAAGAAAAGTCTGCTTGTTCGTCAATTATTTTAATGTCATTTTCAAATGATGTGAAGAAGCGGTAAGCAATGCCGTCATTGTACGCGCGGAAGATTAATCCGTTACCTTCCTGAAAGTAGATTTTCAGTTCGTTGTATCTATCAATTATTAACCTTCTTTTTTCTTTGATAACTGGATGAATAGTATCATTGACACTTCTAATTATTTCTTTAGCAACAGTCTCATTAAGTCCGATTGTAACATTGTTGTCAAGTTTTAATGAGGCGCTGCAACTATTTAAATAATTCTTGCCTTCTATCGAAACCGAGTAAACGAGAAGCTTATTTATCGAGATTGTAATTGAAATTCTTGTGTCGGGAGATTTTAAAGTGAAATCCTTTCCTTCAGCATTTGAGAACGCAAAAAAGGAAAGGATTAAAAAAATGCTGATAAAATATTTCATAAAAGATTACATAACTTTTCTAAGCGATATTACAAGTTAAGTAATCCTGGCAGATTTTTTCCATTGCTCTTTGTGATGAATTGAATGCCCAAATTATTGAGCCGCCTTTTGTGCCAGCGCTTAAATCACCTAATAAAAATAAGCCCGTGACGCTTGTTTCATATCCTTCCTTCAAAACCGGATCGTTGCCGTTAAATTCTATACCGACTAATTTGAGAAAGTTGGTCGGAGTCGTTCCGCCCAAAGCATAAACAACATAATCGAATTGACGTTTGCCGAATTCTTCTTCCTTAAATTCTATTTCCGGTTTCCCGTTTATATCAAGAACAGAAATAATATTTGAGTTGAGCAGAATTTGCAACTTATTTTCTTCTTGCAAAGTAAGAATGCTTTGCTTGTTAATTCTATTCATCCTATTAAAATCATTTCCTCTGTATGAAAGAGTAACATTATTTCCGTTTTGTACGAGGAACTGGCAATATTCGGATGCAGAATCACCGCCGCCAGCTACAAGAACACCAGAATTTTTAATTTCTTTAGAAGTGATGTCAAAAAGAACAACGTCTTTTAACGATGCCGGAATTTTATAGTCCGGTTTATTCGGCTTACCAAGAATGCCGACCGCAATTGCAACGACTTTGGATTGATATTCACTTTTATCGGTGAACACAGCAAACAATTGTTGATCGGCGGATTTGAAGAGTTTATAAACCGTTTCATTATAGTTTACATGCAGTTCGTAATCGTTTATTGTTTTGTCAATGTAGGAAATAGTTTCGTGTTTAGTTAAATCCGGTATGCACATAACACCAAGACATTCTGCCTCGAATCCTTTATAGTTTGCTGCAACTAATTTGGAATCAGGGTAATATTTTTTGATTGTAAAAGAATGCTCATGGGCTTTTTCAAGTAAAAGAATATTTTCTTTGCTAATGCCTGAATTTCTTGCTTCGACTGCCATGCTTATTCCAGCCGGTCCGGCTCCGATAATAATTAGATCGTATATCATGTTCACCTATTATTTTGTAATTAAAATCTTTTAGTGATATCAACAAATAACCTTGAATAACTACTCTGCTTTTCGAAAGTAACCTCGTAGTTCAAACCAAGATAAACATCAAGCGGTAGTTTATAAGAAAAATCTGCGGAAAGATTATTTTGAATAAGCGTTGATCCACCCGAAAATTTATATTCAATGCGCCGGTAATCGGTTGAGATATTCATATCTAACGATGTAATGTATTTAGATAACCTGATTCCAGCTATGTTTCCATCGGTATAGCTTGATATTAATTTCGTGTATGAGATGTTTCCGCTTACGTTCAGCAAGGGTATGTTGCCGTAATATAAATTACCGTTAAAATTTCTTGCCGGTTTTGTATCGTTCTTTTGAAAACGGTATCCGCCGTTTAGAGATAACGATAAATTATTAAAAGGTCTCAGGTTTAAACCGGTTCTAAATCCTTGATTCATTTCGTTGGAGAATAAGCTATCGATAAATGATTTGTATGTTTCATAGTAAACTACATTCCTACGTGCATCATACGAAAATGAAAAAGAGAAAAACCTGGTGGGATTTACATAGAGATTCAGAAATATACTTGTTACGGTTAAATTGTTTTTGTTAATGCCGTTCTCTTTCTTAAAAAGATCAATTTCCGATGAAGCAAAAAAGTTTGTGCTTTTGATGATGTTATTCGTGTGTTGAAGGTATAAATAACGGCGATCGGTTTTAAAATCATTTGTTTGATTAAAAAATGCAATCGTGTTTTCCATATTTGAAATACCCAGCGTATCTAATCTATTTATGTAGAAACCGTACTCAAACATTTTTGAATTGTATCCGTAATCCGAAAAATTCGGGTGTGAGCCAACCAAACCGCCGAGATAAAATCTGCCCACTTTATGCTGGTATTGCAAACCATCGATAGATCCGATACTCGATATTTTATTATTCAAACTTCTTCCAAGTGTAAGTTTACTTTCCTTTCTAAATGAATATGTAATATTGAGATCGTAAATTTTCAATGCCTTTCCCAAATTTGATTTAACGTTTTGCCAATCGTTTGTGTTATATGTGAAGAACATATAATTGGAGAATGATAATGGACCGCCGCCAATACTATCCGCATTGAAAGATAAAGTATAACGCCAGCGCTGAATGTTCGGGCTATTGTTGTTTAGATTGGAAGAAGACTGTACGGAAAACCTTCCTTTATAATTTTTTTTAATTTTGAAAGCCGACTGAGAAGGAATCATAGTTTTTGGCTCTGGGGAAACTATTCCTTTGGTAGAGTCATTTTTTTCAGGTACAACAATTTTTGTCGGCACTTCAATAGGTAAATAGACAATTACCCGGTCATCAATGTTCGGAGAAATTCCAACAAGTGGTTCGCCGGCACAAGAACGACTCGAAATAAATTTTACGATTAATGCCGGGACCTCGGTCCTATTTTTTGATAAATACAACGTATCCCCAATGTTAATCGAATTGGTTTTATCGAATTGTACATAAACATGCTGGGAGGAAATATGTGTTATTGTGCCGATACGTTTTTCTCTCTCCTGGGCTATTGATATTGAATGTAACAGTAACATTAATACTATAAGTTTATCGATACACTTATACAACGATATGCTGATGTTATTTCTTAAAAACAAACTAACTATCTCCTCTTGGATGGCAATTGTAACACGCGGTGCTTTGATAGACATAATTAGGTACTTCATCGTGATCTTTATTTACTTCGGTTTGATTACTGTGTTCATGGCAATTTATACACGAAAAAACACTATAGTTACTTTGATTTGTATGACAATCGGAACACAGATCCCATTTACCCCGATGCTTCCCGGTATAAATCGGGAAGTAACTGCCGTCGTGATCAAATGTCGAAGGTGTCCAACCGCTTGTAGTGTGGCAGTCCTGGCATGTGGTCGGGAAATTTGATGTTGTATGATTAGGATTAGTGGTACTGTTATAATCAGTAGAGTGACAAGAATAACAAAGTTGGCTTGTGCCGGTAGTTTGACCTTGATGACAAGAGTTACAACTTGTAGTAATATGCTGTCCGGTCAACACAAAAGCAGTGTTGGAGTGACTGAACAGAGAAGGAGTCCATCCTTGAGTATTGTGACAACTTTGACAATCGGTAGAGATACCTACAGCAGTATGACTCGGATTAACCGAGTTAGCAAAATTAGTTTGGTGACATGAGTAACAATCAGTAGGAGTATTAGTATATCCGCTCGTATGACACTGGCTACACTGGACAGAAGTATGCTGCCCGGTAAGAGGGAAAGAAGTTAAACTGTGATCAAAATTAGCTGGAGACCAGGCAGTAGTGGAATGACATTGTTCACAAGTATTAGGATAACCGGCAGTAGTATGATTAGGATTAGTGGTAGAGTTAAAATCATTTGAATGACATGAATAACAAAGTTGACTAGTCCCGGTAGTTTGTCCTTGATGACAAGATTGACAACTTGTAGTAGTATGTTGTCCGGTTAACACAAAAGCAGTGTTGGAGTGATCAAACAAAGACGGAGCCCATCCTTGAGTATCATGACAAGTCTGACAATCAGTCGAAATTCCAACAGTACTATGATTAGGATTAACAGAGCTGGTAAAATTAGTTTGGTGACATGAGTAACAATCAGTAGGAGTATTAGAATATCCGCTTGCATGACATTGACTACACTGGACAGAAGTATGCTGCCCGGTAAGAGGGAAAGAAGTTAAACTATGATCAAAATTAGCTGGAGACCAGGCAGTAGTGGAATGACATTGTTCACAAGTATTGGGATAACCGGCAGTAGTATGATTAGGATTAGTGGTACCGTTGAAATCAGTAGAGTGACAAGAGAAACAGAGTTGACTAGTCCCGGTGGTCTGTCCTTGATGACAAGATTGACAACTTGTAGTAGTATGTTGTCCGGTCAACACAAAAGCAGTGTTGGAGTGACTGAACAGAGAAGGAGTCCATCCCTGAGTATTGTGACAACTCTGACAATCGGTAGAGATACCTACAGCAGTATGACTTGGATTAACCGAGTTAGCAAAATTAGTTTGATGACACGTATAACAGAGTTGACTTGTGCCGGTAGTTTGTCCTTGATGGCAAGATTGACAACTTGTAGTAATATGCTGTCCGGTTAACACAAATGCGGTGTTAAAATGACTGAACAAAGATGGTGACCAAGCATTCATCGAGTGACAGCTTTCACAAGCTGTAGAAATCCCGATAGCGGTATGGTTTGGGGTGATAGTATTATCAAATGAATTTTTGTGACAACTATAACACTCTGTAGAAATATTTGAATAACCCGATTGATGACAATTTTCGCAGCTTACACTTGCATGTGAACCAACTAAAGGAAATTGAGTGAGATTATGGTTGAATGCACCTTCTGTTTTGCCCAATGGGTGACAAGTGTAACATGCGGAACTTATATATGAATAGCCATTAATCCCTTGATGTTTATCGTTCATTTCTGTTTGATTATGCTCGTGACATGTTATGCATGAGAAATCACTGAAATTGTTTTGGTTAGTATGGCATTGATTACAATTGTCCCATTTACCGTTATGTTCACCGGAGTAAATTGGGAAGAATCTTGCATCGTGATCAAACGTTGCCGGTGTCCAGCCATTTGTTGAATGACAGTCTGCACAAGTATTAGGAAATTGAGCCGCAATATGATTGGGGTTGTTGGTATTATTATAGTCATTATTATGACACGAATAACAATCCGTAGGAGTATTAGAATATCCACTTGCATGACATTGACTACACTGGACAGAAGTATGCTGCCCGGTAAGAGGGAAAGAAGTTAAACTGTGATCAAAGTTGGCCGGAGACCAAGCAGTGGTAGAATGACATTGTTCACAAGTATTAGGATAACCGGCAGTAGTATGATTAGGATTAGTAGTAGAGTTAAAATCATTTGAATGACATGAATAACAAAGTTGACTAGTTCCGGTAGTTTGTCCTTGATGACAAGATTGACAAGTTGTGTTAATATGCTGTCCGGTCAAAACAAAAGCCGTGTTGGAGTGACTGAACAAAGACGGAGTCCATCCTTGGGTATTATGACAACTCTGGCAATCGGTAGATATGCCTACTGAAGTGTGACTTGGATTAACAGAATTATTAAATGCATTTATATGACAACTACCACATTCTGTGGAAATATTAGAATAGCCCGAATGATGACAATCTTCACAATTTACACTTGTATGTGAGCCGACAAGCGGAAATTGTGTAACATTATGATTGAATGCACCATCTGTTTTACCTAATGGATGACAAGAATAACATGCGGAACTAGAATATGAATAACCGTTAATGCCTTGATGTTTATCGTTCATCTCGGTTTGGTTATGCTCGTGACAAGTTATGCACGAAAAATCACTGTAATTATTTTGGTTAGTATGGCAATCAGAACAATTATTCCATTTACCATTGTGTTCGCCTGAGTAGATGGGAAAAAATCTGCTATCATGATCAAATGTAGCTGGTGACCAGCCATTGGTTGAATGACAATCCACACATGTAACTGGAAATTGAGCTGCGATGTGGTTGGGGTCGTTGGTACTATTATAATCGTTGTCGTGACACGAATAACAATCAGTAGGAGTATTAGTATATCCACTTGCATGGCACTGACTGCACTGAACAGAAGTATGCTGTCCCGTTAATGGGAAAGAAGTCAAACTGTGATCAAAGTTAGCTGGAGCCCATGCAGTAGTAGAATGACATTGTTCACAAGTATTGGGATAACCGGCAGTAGTATGGTTAGGATTGGTAGTAGAATTAAAATCAGTTACATGACAAGAATAACAGAGTTGACTAGTTCCAGTAGTCTGTCCTTGATGACAAGATTGGCAACTAGTGTTAATATGCTGTCCGGTTAATACAAAAGCTGTGTTAGAATGACTGAACAGAGAGGGAGTCCATCCCTGAGTATTATGACAACTCTGACAATCGGTAGATAAACCAACCGAAGTGTGACTTGGATTAACAGAGTTGGTAAAATTAGTTTGATGACATGAGTAACAATCAGTAGGAGTATTAGTATATCCGCTCGTATGACACTGGCTACACTGGACAGAAGTATGCTGCCCGGTAAGAGGGAAAGAAGTTAAACTGTGATCAAAATTAGCTGGAGACCAGGCAGTAGTGGAATGACATTGTTCACAAGTATTGGGATAACCGGCAGTAGTATGATTAGGATTAGTGGTACTGTTATAATCAGTAGAATGACAAGAGAAACAGAGTTGACTAGTCCCGGTAGTTTGTCCTTGATGACAAGACTGACAACTTGTGGTAGTATGTTGTCCGGTTAACACAAAAGCAGTATTGGAGTGACTGAACAAAGAAGGTGTCCACGAATTAGAATTATGGCAATCACTGCATTGATTGCTGATTCCTACTTGAATGTGATTAGGATTAGTTGTGTTGGTAAAATTAGTATTATGGCAGCTAACACATTCTGTTGAAGTGTTTGAATAACCTGACTGATGACAATTTTCGCAGCTTACACTTGCATGTGAACCAACTAGAGGAAATTGAGTGAGATTATGGTTGAATGCACCTTCTTTGTCTCCACGTGGATGGCAATTAAAACATGCAGTACTGATATATGAATAACCGCTAACACCACGGTGTTCATTGTCCATTTCTATTTGATTATGCTCGTGACATGTTGTACAAGAGAAATCACTGAAATTGTTCTGGTTAGTATGGCATTGATTGCAGTTATCCCATTTGCCCTTATGCTCGCCCGAATTTATCGGGAAAAATCTTCCATCGTGATCAAATGTTGCCGGTGACCAGCCAACCGGCGAATGGCAGTCGATACATGTATTTGGAAAGTTAGCGGCGATATGACTTGGATTAATCGTCGAATTGTAATCATCACTATGGCAAGAATTACAATCTTCCGGAGTATTTGAATATCCGCTTGAATGGCACGAGGCACAATGTGTTGATGAGTGTTTGCCTAGTAAAGTGAAACCGGTAATCGCATGGTCAAAAGTTGCCGGCTGCCAGCCATCTATAGTATGACATTCGTTACAGTTAGTAGAAAATTGTAAATGAGAATGATTAGGATTTGCTGTCAGCTCATAATCTGTTTGATGACAAGAATAACAAGTCGGCGATAACCCTACAAAAGTATTTGTTTGATGACATTCGAAGCAGTTTGATATTTTATGTTTGCCCGTCAAAGGGAAAAAAGTATGTGTTACTTGAACTTCTGCCCACCTTAAACTGCTGATACTGTGGCATTCCTGGCACTCTGTAGAAAAACCGGCTTCTGCGTGATTTGGATTCTGCGTTGCCACATAATCTTTTGAGTGGCAGTCGAAGCAGTTAATACCGAGGGATTCAAAATTTAATTCCGAATACTGTGCATGGCACTGGTTGCAATTTTGCGATTGGTGGACACCTAATAATGGAAATCTACTCACCCTATGCAGTTGTTCAATATCTGAAATAAGCCAGCTGTTTGGCGTGTGGCATTTTTCGCAATCCAAAGAAACACTGTTCTTGTGAATATCTTTATGGCAGTCGAAACACTGCTGCTTTACTTCATTAAATACTAATGTTGTGTGGCATTTTTTGCAGTCTATTAATTCATGTTGACCTATCAATGGAAAATTAGTTTTGTTATGATCAAAACTCTTTTCTTGTTTTAGCAAGTTCCAGCTTACTGCATCATGACAGTCTGCACAATCAATTTTGAAATTACTTCCGTGAGGAGACTGTGCAACAACTTGCGTTGCTAAAAGTAATAGTACTAATAATGACAAACGATGCATCTGAAATCTTCTATTTTATATTTAATATATTTTTTATTCGGTCCTTCGACTTCTTTATGACATTTACTACACATTACGTTTAAATGGGCACCGGTAAGAGGGAAATTTGTTTTATTATGATCAAACTTTTCCGGCAACCAATCGTTGAATGAATGACACTGCTGGCAATTGTTCAAACCGTTTTCAATAAACTGTCCGTTATGAACATCTTTATGGCAGCTTTCACAATTTGGATTTAAAGAAATGAATAAAAATTCTTTCTTACCATTCATTTTTTCTTCCAGGTGACATTTATCACAAGTAGTTTTATTGTGTTTTCCTAAGAGTACAAAGTCCGTTTTATTATGATCGAAAGTAACACTTACCCATGAATTCGAATTATGACAATTATCGCAGCTATTATTTTCCATGAACTTAGCGCTGATTTCATTGCCGTGTATATTTGGGTGACAATCGATGCAGCGCATGCCGATATTTTTAAATCGCCAGTCTGAATTTTTGTAATGACAATTCTGACAAGGTGTTGCAAGATGAGCACCAATAAGAGGAAAATCGGATTTATTATGCATATCAAATGTGTATGAAGACGGTGAAAATCCTTTTTCGTTGTGACAATGCTGACAGTCTTTAACTGCAACGCCCTCTTTCAGTTCACCTTTATGGTAATCTTTATGGCAATCAATACATTTATCATGTTTTGGTTTTGAAGTGAGATTAGTGCCGTGACATTTCGAGCACTCAACCGAAATGTGTTTACCTAATAAAGCAAAGTTAGTTTTGTCATGGTCAAAGTTGCTTTTATTAATACTGGCAAAACTTGTTGTGTTATGACATTTTTGGCAATCGCTTCCGAATTTGTTGTTATGAACATCTTTATGGCAATTCAAACAGCTGCCAAAAGCCAACCCCTTAAATTTTTGAAATACTTTACCGGAGTTATCTTCTTTTGGATGACATTTTTCACAAATGACATTTACATGTGCACCGGTTAAACGAAACTTTGAATTGTCATGATCGAAATTAGAAGCCGGTTTGAATTTCTTGTAATCGTGACATGATGCACAATCATTACCCAGCGTTTTTTTGTGGGCATCTTCGTGGCATACAAAACATTCTTTTGATAAACCAAGGTAACTTTCTTTCTTCTTTTTAATTTCATCGTCAATAATAAATTCGTTTTTGTGGCATTTAAAACAGTCTATACCGGAATGTGAATCTTTAAGTGTAAAGCCGGTCTTTGAGTGATCAAATTTGTTTTTGTCAAAATGTACAATTTGAAAATTTCTGCCGTTGTGCTCGCTATGACAAGTCCGGCAATCTTTTCCTTTTACATCGTTGCTGGAGTGAAATCCGGTATTGTTTTTAATGCGCTGATCAATTTCTTTATGGCATGACAAACATTTTTGATTTGTTACCTTCTCTCCGATAGTATGACATTTAGTACAGTTATTTAAACCTTCTAAGTCGGCATGAAATTTAGACAGATCGCCCGGAGAAATTTGTGCGCATAAAATTTTTGTAAGAAATAGTAATATGAATAATAGTTTTTTCATTGTTTTGTTTTTACTTCTTGCGGTGTGATAATATTTTCTCACCGAATTTTTTTGTGATCTTAATACCAATCTTTTCAAGAAATTGGTTTGGCAATTCACCGCCGGCAAAAATGTAAACAAAATCATTCGGCAAATCGAAAGTTTTTGATTCCGTTTCGTTTTTTATAATAACCTTATTGTCAAGTATTTCCTGAACATTGGTATTTAATAACAAGTTTATTCTTTTTGATTCGGCGTATTCATTTATCCGTTCGAGGTTTCTTGGTTTTAAGCGAGAGAATTTGTCCGATCGATATGAAAGTGAAACATTATTTTTTTCATCGGCAAGTAAAAGTGCCGATTCAATAGCGGCATCTCCGCCACCGACAACTAAAATATTTTTGTCATGGATTAATTCCGGCTCTAATAAGCGGTAATAAACCTTTTCTTTATTTTCTCCCGGTACATTTAATTTACGGGGTGATCCCCTTCGTCCGATGGAGAGTATTACGGATTTTGAAGTGTAAACTAACTTGGTTGTTGTCACTTCAAAGGAATCTTCTTTTTGTTCGATGTGCAAAACTTTTTCTTGTTCGTTAATTGTAACATTATTTTTATGAAGAACGTTTTGCCAAAGTGAGAGTAGTTCACTTTTTGTAGTTTCTTTCAATTTCACTTTCCCATGGAGCGGAAGGTCCATTGGAGAGGTCATAATTATTTTTGCTCTTGGAAAACTGTAAACAGTTCCACCAAGCGTATCTTGTTCTAAAGTTAGATAACGAAGATTATTTTTTACAGAGGTTAGTGTTGCCGCTATGCCGGCCGGCCCGGCACCAATGATGATAACATCATATTGGGTATCCCTTTTGCAATTCAATTTTAAGACGAGATATTCTACAGCTTGCTTACCTTGTTCAACGGCATTTTTTATCAATCCCATTCCGCCAAGTTCACCGGCGATAAATAACATAGGTATGTTGGTCTCAAACTCCTGGCTAACATGGGGCAGATCGACACCTCTTTTTTCGGTCCCGATGCATAATGAAATGGCTTGAACCGGGCATGCGTGAAAACACGCGCCATGACCAACACAACGCGAAGCATTTATAACTTTAGCTTTTCCGTCTGCCCATCCTAGTATATCTTTTTCGGGACAAGCTTCTATGCAAGCGCCGCTGCCAATGCACGATTCTGTATCTATAGAGGGATGTAGTGAAACGGGTTCATGCAACCCGGATTCTTTTGCTTTATCAATTTTTTGATGAGTACGTTTTGTTCTGCGTGATGTAAGAAATAAATATAATACCAATATCGATGCAACAAAAAGTATTGTTACACCAACGCCGATAATATTTTCGTAAGAAGGATTCATTACAATAAAATGTTTGAGTTAAAAAATATTAGTAACGCATCTTACGTGTAGGGGATAAATCCTTTGCGAACTTTGCGTTTTCCCGCTATAAAACAGCGGGTAAACTTGGCGCTCTCTGCGTGAAATGCCTTTCTTTTTTCACGCAAAGACGCAAAGTCTTACGCTAAGACCGCAAAGAAATAATTTCTGCGTAACATGAGTTAGTAAATAATGGCTCTTCTTATCATAGACCATGATTTATTAAACAAATTTTATTCACTACAAGAAAGGGAAACAGCCCTCGTCCGTCTTAGCCGGTTAAAATAACCACCGATAACCAAACGCAATAGTTACACCAACATGAATCAGCATTATGATAAACATTGAAAATGCAAAAGGTAAATGGAATATGTGCCAATACCGGAAAAGTTTCTGCATTGTCCGCAGCATACCGATCCTTCTGGATAAAATCATTTTTTGTTTTGTTATATGTATTATTTTATGGCGTTTGTTATGATCTGTTATACCTTGTTTTTTTAATTCACTTTTTAGATGTGTAAGAAAAGAATTGAAAGTGAATATTTCTTTTAGAACAGTAAACATGCTCATCGATAGGGACATATTAACATATTTTATGGGCTTTGTGCTGTTGCTGATCGAATCAATAATTTCTTTGTTCAAATTATATTCAAATAGTAATTGTTCGGTTAGAATCGACTCGGTTTCATTTAATTCATTTATATCGATTTCTTTTCCTTGGATTGTTCTGGGTATTTGTACGTAAATAAATCTTCCTACAACACCGCTGAGTACCACTATAACCATACTCCAAAAACTTACGGCAACAATGCCGCCGAATTTAAATGCAGTGTGAAATAAAACTAAGATTGGACCAACCGTGCACATAAAGATGTGAAATTCTAACCAGTATTTTAAATAACCCAAATCGAACATTCGTCTTACCCTTTTCCTTATCATGTAAGAAGCAACACCTATTATCATCATAATTGTACCTATGATGCCAAGCCCGTGTCCTATGGCTCCGCTCGGTTTGAGAGATAAATGAAGACTTGAAAAGAATCTTTCTTCAATTGGTAGGGTGTAGTACGAAATTCCGTTTACCACTAGAATTACGATAGATAGAATTCCTACTAATAAAAATATCCCGATATATAAAGCGTGAAATTTTCCTTTCATTCTTGTTGTTATAATTCTGGATAGAAATAATTCAGTGGTGAAAATAAATAAAATAATTTTTAATTAAAACCTAATATCCGAAATTAAAAGATGACATTGGCATGTTGTTATGCTGTTGATCGAAGTGCACTGATCGGAATACAAAAACTCTGAAACAAAATTTGTATTGAGTAAAATAGCCATAGTGTTTGTATTTAATACACAGCATCAAGTATTTTTGAATTGTATATCATTATTTAATATGAATCCTTGGCTAAAAATTCCATCGTCTGAATACGAAGGACATATGTCTGCGCCGGGTGTAGAACAACTCCAGGTACTCAACAATATTTTCAAAAATATAATTGATGAATTTCCCGCCGGTTCTATTTGTGTGATGGGATGCACAAACGGAAATGGGTTTGAACATTTTGTGGGTCTTAATTGCAGAATGATTCTTGGTATTGATATTAATTATTCTTATTTGAATGAATGCCGTGCATGGTTTGTGGAGGATTTACCGTCAATGAATTTGATTTGTGCCGACTTAGATACGATTGAGCTGAAAGATAATTCATTTGATTTGATACACGCTGCGTTGGTGCTGGAATATATTAATGTTGAAAATGTAGTGAAAAAAATGTCTAGATGGCTGAAACCAAACGGAATTTTAACAGTGGTTTTACAATTACCGAGTGATGAATCTTTGCCGGTTTCGGAAACGGAATTTGAATCGTTAAAATTATTAAGCCCGATTTTAAAGCTTGTTGATGTAGAGTGTTTAGTTAATATAACTGCCCAAAACAATTTGAAACTAATCAGGTCATTTACAATTAACTTGAAAAGAGAGAAAAAGTTTTACATCGGTCACTTAAAAAAATTTTTCTAGAGGTGGTGAACTATAAAATGGAAATTAAATTTATACATTTCTTAATCATTATAGCTCTGCACTCTGCATTCTTCACTCTACACTCGCAGTCAATCCGTCCTATCCGTGATGATGTTGGATTTTGTTGGAATGCAACCGAAATGGATGAGTTTATTAAATTTTTATCTAGTGAAACAGATATTTCGGCAGCTATCTCACGAAGTAAATTAATCGGTGGTATTTCGGTTCATGATGATTATCTCTATGCCGGGAAAATTTACTACCCGTTATTCAAGCAAATCAGAACAAAAGAAATACTGATATTTGGAGTTACCCATGGAACAGTCCGCAAGGAAATGAACGACCCAAGAGATATGTTAATTCTTGACGAATATGATCAATGGCAAGGACCTTATGGCAAAGTTGAAGTTTCACCATTGCGAGAAATGATAAAGGAAAAATTGTCTGATGAATATTACATTATCAGCAACAAGGCACACAGCATAGAACATTCCATTGAAGCGCTAATCCCGTTCCTTCAGTTTTTTAATCGCGGCATAAAGATAACGCCGATAATGGTAACACAAATGGGGTTTGAAAGGATGGAGGAAATAAGTAAGAAACTATCAGGAATAATATTAGGATACATAAATCAAAATAAACTGGAAATCGGCAAAGATATATCCTTCCTGATTTCAAACGATGCGAATCATTATGGAGAAGATTTTAATAATTCGCCGTATGGAGTGGATGAACAAGCACATACTGTTGCAACGGAGAATGATAAGAGAATTATAAATGAAAATTTGAGTGGGGAAGTAAGCAATAAAAAGGTAATGAATCTTGTAGCTGAAATTTTGCCCGACACAACGAATAGCAAAATAATTCCCTTGTGGTGCGGCAGATACCCCGTTGTATTCGGACTTCTAACGATTAATAATATTATAGATGAACTTTACAGTGGATCGATTCAAGGTGAGTTGATCAAATATTCTGATACTTTTACTGAAAAAGTTCTTCCGTTCAGAAACAGCAGCATGGGATTAACAGCGCCGTTCTCATACAAACACTGGTGCGGATGGTTTACACTGGGGCTGTTTGTAAATTAAAATAATTTCTTGACAGCATTTTCCAAACCTTGCACACTTAAATTGCTCTCTATAAAAATAATTTTATTATGCGATAACATTTTTACAATGTATGAAACTGCTTTTTCTTCTTTCTTTGAATAGGGGCTTCCCGGTTGTACGGTGATTGATAGATTGTTTAAGAAAATATCGGCATCTATTTCCGAGGCGAAATTAATTTGAGATATATTAATAGTGGTATCCCCGGTTTCGAAGGGTAAAAGAAATATTTCGTAATCTGAAAGATTTTCAAAACGATCGTACCAATTATAAAATCCGTTTTGCAGACCGAGTTTCCCGTTAATATATTTCATTTTTATTAAGTGCGGCGTAAGTTCTTTGTTAATGAAGAAAGGTGGCGGGATAAATTCTTCTTTTGAAATTTTGGAAATCAATTTATCCCATATCATTTTAGAGATGGACTGTTCTTTCCGGCTTCCATTTTTGTTTATAACTGAGATGTAATAAGGACCGATTGCTGTTTGAATTTGGTATGGTGTAATGCAATTATGTTTTATGGATGAATCTCTTTCGCTGCATTTGTAGTGTGAGACCGAATAGATGCCGAAAGCAGAATTGATATCGTTCATTCTGTAAAATTCTATTTTGATTTTGTACTGTTCGAAAGTTATTTCTTGAAGCAGAAGTTTATCGAAACCGTATTCTAAAAAAATATCAGCGCCGCCATTTATATAACCCCAAAGACTGCTTCCATCAAAAACTTGTTCGCGTGTTATCTTAGATCCGGGTAAATCCGACTCGCTTAATTTTGGGAAATCATTACCTAATTGAGCTAATAAGAAATTTGAGGAACCGATTAATACACAAACAAATGTGATTAATTTATTGCAGTTCAATTTTACTCCGCTCTATTTTTTCAATATCAGCTATCCCAAGATTCAGGTTCTGTGCAAATTCCATAAAAATTTTCCCTCGCGGATTCTCTTCTTTTTGAACGCCCTCTGCGATTCGTTTTTTCAAAACAATATCGTATCCTATACGATCAACCGCCACCGGGTCGGTTCCAATTAAAACAGTTTTGTATTCGCAGAAAAATTGCGGATTGGCACCCGGTCCGCCGTTAAAACATCCTTTGATTCCATCGACAATATTTAACACGACTTTATCACGCAAAGGGGGGAAAGCACAAACCTCGGCACAAGTTTCTGCCCAAAGTTGTTTGTGTAAACGACCCGTATTTGTTATTGAACCATACGATAGGTTTTTCAAACTTAGGGTAACAGTTGGTCCGGCATTTTTCAGTATTGGTACGTTTATAATCTTATCCACCATCTCCGTGACTATCTTTGTGAAGTATGAATATTTCCCCTCGTTAACCATGTAAGGTATTGTAGCGGAATCATATTTATCTTCGCAGTCTGCCCAGTAATACCAGGTTGTATCAATCATTTTTAGACTGTGAAGTTTTCCATTATCATCGTACATCGAACCGTTTTCAGGTCTTTCCGTACCGATAATTTTTATGCCTGGAAAGTTTTCATGTGTGAAGCCGGCTTCGAATAATTGTTCTTCTCTTCTATCCCAGATAATAATATTGCTTCTCGGTATCCCTGATTCCTCAAGTTGTTTTACGATTGCTTGTGTAACTTCAACGCTTGTGGAAAGCTGCGGTCCGGCAACCGGGTTGACTTTCAATCCGATTCGGTCTTTTGGAGAAACAAATTTTAACCAGGCATCTTTTAGATTAGGTTCACCGGTTAGCGTAAGAATTCCTTTTTCAATCATTGCGTATGCCGCTTCATAAATGATTTTGTTTTCATTAGTAGATTTTGAATGAGTTACTTCTACAACTTTACCGGGATATTTACCGGGCATAGAATCTTCTGTGCGCTCATATTTCAGTGCATCGGCAATATTAGTAATAGGTTTGGGCTGCTGTGCATACAAATTGGAAGTGGTCAAGTAGAAGGCAATTAAAAAGGAAATGATTCCAAGAGAATTTTTTTTCATTCTGATATCCCCCTTGATAGGAAATTTGCTCATCAAAATTATATAGATAGTAATTAATTTGCCTGAAATAAAAAAACCCGCCCACCAATTGGCGGGCGGGGTTTAAATATTAAGATGACATGTTTAGTTTTATTTCATCAAAATTAATTTCTTCGTTTGATTGAAACTGCCGGCTTCAAGACGGTAGAAGTAAACACCGCTTGCAAGGTTACTTGCATTGAAGATTACTTGGTATTTGCCGGCTTCGTGTTCTGAGTTAGATAATACCGCAACCTCTTTTCCAAGCAGATCGTAAATTTTTAATGACACAAAACTACGTATGGGTATTTCGTAATAAATTGATGTCGTTGGGTTAAATGGATTTGGATAGTTTTGCGATAAGAAATAATTGTTTGGGATTGACTCCTCATACTCCTCAACATCTGTTGTTAGCTGAATTACAACGCTAATCCAGAGATCAAGATCTAATCCCCATGAACTTTGAATACTATGAAAAGTATTATCACTCCATCTTTCCCATGACCTTTGAGCACCGGCACCTTCGCCATCGCCATCGGAAATAATTCCGAAAACATCATCTATGCTGTTGTTCCATTCAATACCGGCAAAGAAGTTAGATGTAATGTCGAGCATCGGATCGATTGTAAATGTATTATAAACTACGCCGGTATTGGAGATATCAATAATATTTGTGCTGTAGGTACCGCTATAAAGTGTTGAAGAAGGTGAGCCGTCAAGGTTAATACCGCGCACAACCAAATCAAAATTATCTGCCGAACCGTTAACTACTTTTGCGCCGAAATAAATATCAACTTCTTTCAGTTTTCCCTGGTTGGTGATATTGAATCTCTGATATTTCCCGTTGTCATCATAACTGTTGGTACCAAATGCGTAACCCGTTTGCGGTGCTTGTACAGTATATATATGCGCATTGTCACCATAAAAGATTGTTTCAGTTGTAACTTGCCCGGAGAAGTTTAATTGAACGACCGAACTGTTGCCGCTTAAATTATTTGAAGTATCAAAAGCACGCAGCATGAAATGATATGTGCCGGAAGTAAATCCGCAAATTTCCGTTGTGTTTGTTCCAAGTATAAGTATCGGTGAATCGCCTTGTGTAGCGCCGGTGCCATTCCAATTTATACCGTCGGTACTATAATATAGATAGTAACCGGCAAGATCGTTTTCAGAATTGTTATTCCATGTGAATGTTGCGCAGCCGGCACCGGATGTTTGCCCGTTAAAATTAGACGGAACGCTTGGTGCGGTTGCATCTGGAACGTTTACACTTCTGGTTATAATTTTTGTATCCGCATTTGAAGCTGTTATTGTTGCTCTATACAAATTAAATCCCGAGAAAATACTTGTTGCCGAAATTTGATATGTTGCTGTTTTAGTAGTGCTGCCGGCTATATCGCCAAGGTTTTGTATAAATGTTCCCGATGCTAAAGTCAATCCGTTGAATAACTCCAGCGTAACAACTACATTTCCGGCTGCAACTGTGCCGGTATTAAATATATCGAATTGAACTGTGAACGGATTTGGTGATAAATTACCGCCTACAAGTGATAAACTTGATGGTGCCGTTACATATACAGCAAGCGGCGGTAAAAGCTCGTTGTTCGGTTTGATGCTTCTAATTCCTTTATTATTAGATTCGTTCGATTCAACTATTTGATTTGCCGGGTCTGCTTTAACTACAATGAAACGGTACTCAGGACTTGTAGGGACACGATAGCTGAAATCAAATGTCTCGCTTCCGCCAACAGCAATGCTCGGGATGAATCCACTGCCTATCGGGGGTGCATTTCCTCCGGCATCGGGATCACCTTCATAAGCAACGCAATTAACGTTTGTTGCCGTTACACTTCCGTAATTATGAACTGTAACGGTGACGGTGATTAAATCACCGGCATTTATTTCTGTATCCGGCTTGCTGTATGCAATGTCACCGGTTGAGATTGATAAATCGGGGTAATCCAATGAATAAGCCAGGGGCATAAAATCAGCACCGGCACCGGCGTTACTCTGAAGTACAGAAACATTTTTTGTACTTTCTACTTTATAAACATATCGACCGTATTCTGATGTAAAGGTATTATATTCACCCTCATTGAGTGTGCCGGTCCATACAACTTCTGTTGATGTATAAGGATAATTTTCATAAACACCAAGTTTGGTAATAGTCACATTATTTCCGGCTTCAAAAGAAAAAACATGTATGCTGCTTCTTATTGTAGGAATATAAAAGAGTGTTCCAAAACCCCGTCCTGATTGATCAATAGCTCTTGTCATGTACCAATAATCTCCGCTCCAACCATAAAACGGAATGTTTGCTACAGAGACATTACCGGTTGTTGTTACTGTCCAAAAGGTAGGGGTTGTAATACCAATAGAATATACTTGCCCGGTTTGTAAAGTTGCACTGCCAAGCGAAGCACCGGTTGCAGTGTTAGTGATAACAACATTGTTATTATCCGAATATGAGGTAACAGTTACGCTATTCGTCCAAGCACCATTGTAAGCGGAAAAACCATAAAACAAATTGCCAACAAACGTGCCGTTGCTTGAAGGTACATAATAATCTTGATCTTCATACGATAAAGCAGATATCGGTTTGGTACCGGAAACTTGTAACGGGGTTCCAAAAGGAATATTGCCGGCATCTTTAAATGAGTAATGTTGGCCGGTGTTCAATGTTCCGGCTGCCAAGAGAGCTCCAGTTTCTAAATTTTTTACGGTGAATCCGGTATTATCATTGTAAGCAAAAACAATAAAGTCATTATCGGCTCCACCCCAGGAGGTCGACATCCAAGTATTAAGCTTGGTAGAGACAGCTCTGCCGGCTTCATCAACTGCAAAATATCCGTTAACCTGGGAAGTAATTGCATCTCCAACTAAAACAGTATAAGTTTTATTTCCGACGATCCGGAAAACTCCCGAACCGAAATTGAAATTGTAATATGTATCTAAATTTAATGTTCGTGTTTCTTGTAATGCACCGGTCGAATTGTAGATAGAAACTGTAGTGTTATCGAAATAAGAAAAAACTGTAATGTTATCGAAAGTATAAACTGTAGTTGCAAAAGTACCGTCGGTTTCTTTAGCAGCTTGAAAATAGATTGAACCCTTGATATTTTCTTGCTTTGCCGAGGTTGAAATTGCTTGCCGGTGATTTGTTTGTGCATAGATGGCAGTTATAGCGAAGAGAATATTGGTGAGAATAAAAAAGGTAAAAAATTTTTTCATTGTTCCTCCTTTAGTCAAAAAATGAAAGTTTATTATTTGAAACAACAAATGCCAACGTAGCTTAATAGGATTAACGAACAATATTTTTCAGATGTTCTTATTTATTACCCTCATTTAACTTAGATGGTTGATTGACCAAAGTCAATTAGTAATTTGCTTAAACTCTATGATACGATTGTTTGTATATAAAATGTGAGGGCAATCAAATAAGATAAGCGGTTTAAAAAATAAACCCGCCGATTGGCGGGCTGTAAGTAAATAACTTTACTGATTACTATCAGCAGAGGGAATATCAACATTAGTTTTTTTCTTCCCTTTTAATAAGTAAGCTATAATAAGAACAATAATGACTGCGATTAATATTATATAATACCAGTTAAATGCCGATGCCGGGGCAATATATTCTTTCCACTTTCCAATGCGTGTTTCAATCGTATCTTTGTTCGCTTCGGTCATCATTTTGTTCTCTATTAATATCGGAACCCAGTTTGGCTGTACGGTCTGGAACCATACGCTATCGGTAAATGCGTAATATGTGTTTTCCGATTCTTCGGGTCGTTTTACCCCGATGTTTTTAATTTCATCGTCAATAAAACTAACAACACTTGTTGTAAATTGATCCCCGTTATTGAACTGCAGCAAGGAAATTTGTTTTTCCCTGAAAAGTTTGTTGATCTGATTCCAAATCTCCTCGTTGATTCTCTGGTTCCAGAGAGAGAACATATTATCAATACTTGCAATTTCAGTTGTTTTATCTTGCTTGCCCAAATATACGTCGGCTAATCTTGGCCCGATTTGCCGCCAAACTTTATTGAAATCTTTATGTTGTTTTTTCATTTCGGAAAGGTCTTCGGGAGTAAGTTCGGTTACGCGCATGAATTGGATATTGTCGCTAATAGTTCTTTCTATGTTGTAAAATAAATTTCCGGCTTCAACTTTACTGTAAATATTTTGTTTCTCGGCATCATTAAGTGTAGAAGGTACCTTAACAAATTGTGTAAGCAGACTATCGACAATATCTCTAACCAGCATATCTCGTTGCTGAATATTTGACCTTAATTGTGCAACCAATTTTTGTAGCGATGCAATTGTGGCGGCGTCTTTCTCACCTTTTAAATTTAACTGGCGGATCTCTGCAATTAAACTTTTATTCTTTTCGCTTATTTCCGTTATTTGGGTTTTGAGTGTTCCAACTTCAGTGGTTAATTCTACTATTTGTGTAAAATCACCTTTCCGTACTTCAAGCGCCTTTTCGATTTTGGTAAATGAAGATTCAAACGTTTCCGGGTATAGAGTTTTATCCAGAAGTGCCTTATCGTTTATGAATTCTTTTTTCAATTTAGCAATGCTTTCACCAATTGTATTACATTCTTCTAATGTAATGGCGTCTTTTATTCCGTCCTCTAATTGTTTGTATCTCGTTTTAAAATTTTGAGTTTTTTCAAAATCGGATTGGGCATAAGTTACTGCAGCTAATAAAAGGAGACACGCAAGAACAATATTATTGATAACTTTTTTTGATTTCATTTCATCTACCTCACTATACCGTTGTTGTTCAGAATATAAATTTTATCTCCGTCAATCAATTCGATGTTTGGTGATTTTTGATTCATCACCGGAGAGAGGAGCCCCGTTTCGGAAATGAGATATGTTTCTTCAAGCTGCATTCCTCCTTCGTCCGGTAAAAACAAATAAACATTTTTAAAGTTGATACCGGTTAAATAATAATATCCCAGGTTATCTCTGATAATCCGGATTTCTTTCCCGATCGCTAAATTTGAATCGGCAAACTCCTCCTGGAAAAGAGGTTTTACATTGATTGTAAATGAATACCTTGGTTCTTCGATAAATCCTTTGTCGTCAATTTTAATTACGTTTTCCACTGGCCATGCAAAATCTGCCGGCTGCAATATTAGTTTTGAACATGAAGCTGAAATAAAAACGAGAAAGACTAATAAAACATGCTTTACTATACGCATCTTTTTTGCCTCAAAATTTTACCTAATTAAACTTAACGAATTGTGAAATTATTTGTAATAAGGGGATAAGTTTTTTTTATATTTCGTCATTATTACAATATAATAAGATAGTAAAAATGAATCCTTGGAGAGGTTTAAGAGATATTCCGCATAGTGTCTGGTTATTAGCCTTCGCTACATTAATAAACCGCTCCGGTACTATGGTCCTACCATTTTTAGCGTTGTATATGATAAAGGGAATGGGTGTTACAGTATCGGAAGCCGGGTTGGTGCTTACATTTTATGGTGCCGGTGCTTTAGTTACGGCTCCGTTTGTTGGAAAACTTTCCGATAAACTCGGCGCGTTACGTGTAATGAAGCTTTCTCTTATTCTAACCGGTATTATGTTGTTTGTTTTTCCCCATATAAAAAATTATCAATTCATACTTGTATATACCTTAATTTGGTCGATCATTGGCGAAGCATTCCGTCCGGCAAATTTATCTTTGATCTCAAATGAAACTGAACCCGAACAGCGTAAAACAGCTTTTGCCCTGAATAGATTGGCTATAAATCTTGGAATGAGTATTGGCCCGGTAGTTGGCGGGTTTTTATCGCAGATTAATTTTCACCTTCTGTTTTATATAGATGGTTTAACGTCTGTGTTAGCCGGCATCTTTTTGGTCTTCTCCAATTTTGAAGTCAAGCGAACTGCTTATCTGAATATTGATAATGGCGCTGCTAAAGAGGAACTTAAACCGGCTAAGAACACCGGCCTTCTAAAGGATCATCGCTTTTTACTTTTCATGATTACATTGATACCCGTTAACATGGTCTTTTTCCAGCATATTGGTCCGATGCCGATTTTTTTAGTTGATGACTTAGGATTTCAGCAATCAACCTTTGGTGTGCTGATGGCTGTAAATACCATTCTGATAATTTTCATCGAAGTTCCTCTAAATAATATAATGGCACATTGGGATGATCGGACAGCTTCGGCAATAGGTGCTCTTTTATGCGGCATTGGTTTCGGTGCAATGGCTTTTGCCGATAGTTTTTTTGCAATCGTGCTAACAATAGTTATCTGGACATTTGGCGAAATGATTTTTTTCCCGGCAACAACTTCTTATACATCTACAGTTTCCCCGGCGGATAGAAGAGGTGAATACATGGGTTACTTCCAGATGACCTTTAGTCTTGCGCTTATGGTGGGTCCATGGCTTGGAACTGTTGTTTTGGATTATACCGGTTCTGTTGTTTTGTGGATTGGAACATTTGTTTTCTCACTTTTTTCGGCTATTTCGTTTCTTGTAATGAAAAAAGGTGAGAGCAAACAAATAACATCATGAAATATTTTTTCCGCAATTTTTTAAAAAATTAATTTTCGTTTAATACTAATAATCTTATTTTGCTTATAAGGGTTAAATATCATATCAATTTAAAGGAGGGTACTTATGAAAAAATTATTAACGGTAGTTTTCATGTGCTTGATGTTTGTCTCATTACAAGCACAAGATCAAGATGCAATGCAAAAGTGGATGGAATCAATCCAACCCGGGCCAATGCATCAAATGATGTCCAAAATGGTAGGTAAATGGAAAGCGGTTATGGTGATGGTCGATCCCGGATCCGGCCAAGAAATGAAATCCGAAGGAACCGCTACATATGAAGCTATATTGGGCGGCAGATATATTAAATCTTCATTCAGCAGTACAATGATGGGAATGCCGTTTGACGGCATGGGCATAGATGCATATGATAACATTGCTAAAGAGTTTGTGAGCATATGGATAGACAATATGGGAACCGGGATAATGGTTATGAAAGGGCAGTATGATGAACAAACTAAAACAGTTAATCTTTCGGGTGATAGTATAGATCCTATGAGCGGTCAGCCAATGAAATACCGTTCAACAGCAAAGTGGTTGGATGATAATACAACAGTTTTCGAAATGTATTCAACCATGAACGGTCAAGAAATGAAAATGTTTACTATGACTTATACACGGATTTAATTAGTAAATATTTTTTTAATAGAGGTGGCTGTTTCAAAAGTAGTTTATCAATAAAATAATCTGCGAAAATCTGTTTAATCCGTGTTATCCGCGGTCTATTTATGAGTAAACAAGTACTTTTGAAACAGCCACTTTCATTAATCAAAATGTGCATTGAATACCGGTAGTACTTTAAAAATGCCTTCGTTGTTCTTAGCAATGTTAATCAACCCCAATTGAACACCGTTTAAATTTTCTGTTGTATTGAACAATCCGATTGTTAAACCGGTTTGTGCTTCTTTTATGCGGTTATAAACCGCAAGTGAGAACCCGGTAAAGTTTTCAAATTCAGTCCAGCCGCTTATATTCATACCGTTAAATTCATATGCTTCTGTTTTGTAACCGGCAATGGTCAATCCTTGGATTTCATTTTGGCTGATAACGGCAAGCAAAGCTTGATTCAATCCATATATACTTTCTTGTCCTACGATAGCGAGACCGCCAAAGTTGATACCTTTTAACTCTCCTTGGGCAACAACAGCCAAACCGCCAAAATTAATTCCGTACAAATCGCCTTGTGACACTACAGCAAGACCTCCGAAATTCAATCCAATCATATCGTCCTGGGAAACAGTTGCAAGACCTCCTATATTCATACCGCTCATATTTCCTTGGGATACTACTGCCAATCCCCCCACATTAATGCCAAGCTGTTCACCTTGCGAAACAGTTGCAAGTCCGCCGATGTTAATTCCGCTTAAATCATTTTGGGTAACAACCGCCAAACCGCCGAGATTAATACCGGCTGAATTACGCTGCGCAACAATTGCAAGTCCCCCGATATTAATTCCATACAAATCTTTTTCGGCTATCACGGCAGCTATACCTATTGATATACCGTTAATTGTGCCGGCACTTGGAGCTAAACCGACTGCAATTCCATTGATAACGGAACCTGGATTTCTTTCAGGTTTCCAAAACGTAATATTAATCCCGTTAATTTCTTCGATGTTGCAATCCGTAAAATTGAAACGCAAACCGTTGAAGTAAGATGAATTGCCGAAACTAATTCCCGAGTTATTGAAACCGATATCGAAACTTTTGTTTGAACATCCGGCATAAGTTGAATCATCTTCACCAAAGAGAGTTATTTGAGGGTAAGAATTTGAAACGAATAAAATAAAAATTAATAATGCAGTCTTTTTCATGTTAATCCATCCGGTATTTATCCGCACTTTAGACTAATTGTGATTATAGAAAGTTACTGTTCGAATTTATTTAAATGATTAGAATTATTTCTTTTTGAGGAAGCCGTATTTCCTTAAATGTTTGTAAGCCAAATAACCAACGGCACCAACTTGAACGGAAGCTAAAACAGTATTCCAGAATTTCATCTGCTGACTTTTAATAAATTTATCTTGAAGCGGATTTAATATGTTGGCTTTCCAAATTTGGTCTGCACTGTTATCGGCATGAAAAGCACTTAATTGCATCCGCGTTCTAATCCAGACGGAATTTGTATCGTTGATGCTGTTTGTAAATAGTGAAGTAGTGTTGATGTGATCTTCAAATAATAACTGGTTGAATTGGTAATTCAATATTTCTTCGGGTAGATCGAACTTGAGCCATTTTAAAGAATCCGTTGCGTCATTATTCTGAGAATAAATCGTAAAAGTTACAAATAGGAAAAGCAAAAAGGATTTAGTATTTAAATTCATCTTCATCATCTTCTTCGTCTTCATCGAATAAATCGTCGTCATCTAAATCCAAATTTTCATCAGGAACCTCTTCGGGTTCGGCATCGGGATCAAAATCTTCATCCTCTTTTGGGGGTGTTGTTCTTTCTGCTGAATATAAAGGTTCGCTGGATGAATAATAGCTGTCACGCGAGGAATAATTATCGTCCATTCTATCCATCACTTGTCCAATCATCTCTTCGGTGATGTCTTCTTTCATTTCGGGTACCTCAACTTTCTTCCCCTCGTCAATTTTTTCGTCGGCAGCCGGCGTAGCTTTCCACAAATCGGTTAGAGATTTTTTGTCAAGTTTAACAAGAAGGGTATCTATTTCTTTAGTGATAGTTTTGATATGTTTTTGATCCCACTCGCCTTCATCGGCAAGCTGGTTTTTCATAAAGTCCCAGAACGAACCGCTCTTCTTACCGGGTTCGGGTAGTTTTTTCAGCGAGGTGATAATTTCTGTTACTGCTTTGCGCATAGTAATCGACACAATTTTTCTCCTATTAAATATTCTCACCGATAAATTAGTAAAATCTCTCAAAAGTCAATAGGCAGAAAAAATTTGCTTCTGACCATAAATTTTTCTTATAAGAATTAGAAATTTTTTCTTGCTATTTTTCCAACCGTGTTGATGAATTATGATTACCAATAGCCCAAACTTATTCACTATATCCAAAATCGTACTTATCTGCAGAAGGCAGAAATCGTAATTCGTAAATTGTAATTCGTACTTTTTATTTTGTGCTTTCTCTGCCCCCGTAGTTAAAAGGATATAATACGAGCCTCCGGAGCTCGAGGTGCTGGTTCGATTCCAGCCGGGGGTACTGCTTAAAAGCAATGTAAAATGAGAAATGTTGAATTGTGTACAACAAATGAGAAAAGACAAATCAATTTCTTTCTTTATACCAATTGTAGCCAAGGATGAAATTAGCTAAACGTAAAGATGTAAATCCCAGCAAACCAAGACCAACCCACAAACATAATACACTGACAAATCCATTAGTCTCTTTGGAAACTGTGACAAAGACAAAACTTAAGAGGAAAGTTATTAAACCTATGAATGGTAGATACTTTCTTTTATTATTCTTCAACTTCATCGTATAGCTCATCTATTTCTTCTTGAATCTTAATTGTTTTATTAAGTGCAGTTACTATTTTGCAATAAGTTGTAATTTCTTCTTTGGTTAAAGTTCTGCCTTTACGGTCCTTAAGCCATTTTTCACAAACTTGGTATCCCCCAATTTGATATTCCCACACTTCTTGAGGTATCTCTTCAAAATATTGTGTTTCGTTTATATAGACGTTACCGGTAATTTGAGGTTCATCCTTTGTTCTCTTTTTAGAAATTTTAGCTGAACCACCCGGGACAAAATTAACCTTATCTACTCTATTTGACCCTTCTTCACATAAGCGTATAATTTGTTTATCAAGTTCTTTGGCTTTGAGTAAATGCAATTCCGCAAGCTGTAAGCCGAGCTTACTGAGTTTGATAAACAACCGGTAATCTTTTGTGAAAGGGATCCGCGGAAAATCTATCTTAAGAAACTCAGCATATTTTTCGCGGTATGTGTTGCTGTAAAGAATTGCATATATGTAATAGAAAATATCTTCGGGGCTTGGTTCTTTTCTATAATCTTTTTTTCGTTGTTCAAATATTTCCGGGTTAATATTTGGTATGCGTCCTTGGTATTTTACTTCCGGTTCAAAGAGCATTATTTGTGTGAAAGTACCTTTTTTCTTTGGCTCTTTTTCAATGTTTACATAAAGAGGAAATCCATAATTAATTTCACGAGTTCTGTTGGAAACAACACATGCTTCAAAAAGTGTGTTTGCTATGAACGCATGATAAAATCCAATAGAATTTTGTTGACGACATACTAGAATACCGAGGTTGTTTTTTCTAAAATGTTTCATAAAATCTCCACGTGGCATGCAGTGGAAACCGCGTGAGTTACCAGTAAAATAGGTGAAGCGAGTATCAAATGGACGATAACTTATTTTAACGACGTTATCTCTGTCAACCCCGCTATCTTTTAAATCTTTTTGTGCCCATTCTACTTTCCAATCCCGAACATCCTCGCCTAATTTATAAGTTTGCCTTGCTAATTCTATATCTAAGTACGCAAAGTTACGCACCGTCTTATAAATTTCTTCTTTGGTGAATTGTATTGTTAAGTTATCACGTGCTGTTACCATCCCAACATTATTAACCGGAAATATTTCTGTTATTTTGTTGAATGAGTAATAATGCTCTAACAATTTATTGTTTGATGGTTGGAAAAGATAGAATTCAGATATAGGTGATGCCTTTTTCCATTTAACTGTATTAATATCATTTTTAAACAGCCAATTATATTTCTTTTCTCGTAAACCATAAAGGCATAAAGTCAAACTTAGTTGAGATTTCATTAAAACCGAGACCCCTTATTTTAGTTATGCCACTTTTTGTTGTTTAATGTTTAGTTCGGATTTTATTGCCGTCCTCAATAGATGTAATTTATC
>JBFMBS010000009.1:0-137367 GCA_040755055.1 Bacteroidota bacterium | reverse complement strand
TGCTTGGGTAAACAAATCCATATTATTCACTTTATTGCTTCGCATTTCATTCTCTTTTTTTGTTTACTCTTTTACAACACTGTCCTTTATAAAGTTTTTAAATCCTCTATAATTTTTCAGAGGTTTCATCTAAATAATAGATTTTTTATCATCGTGTCTGTCCCAAACTATATTCTCTCATTTTGACAAGGCGTTTAAAGACATTTATTTACAGTAAGTGAAAATTTTTTGGGGATATAATTTCCCGGTAAAATAAGGCATTTGCAAAAAGCTGGTTTTGCAAGTTTTTTAATCATCTTAAAAAGTTTGGGACGACTATGTTATCACCAGAAAATTAACACTTCGGTTTTATCCCTTTTATTTATATTTCATCACTAAATAAAAAATAATTCACATTAAACTATTGTAGAGTAAAGTTTATGAACAAATTAGAATTTTTTGACAAATTCTCCGACCGTCACATCGGTCCAAGCGAAGACGATACAAAAAAAATGCTCGCTGCTATTGGTGCAAATGATCTTGATGAATTGATCGACAAAACCGTCCCTTCGGCAATCAGACTCAAAAAAAACATTGCACTCGATGAACCTTTAACCGAAGTGGAATTGATCGGCAGACTGAAAGAAATCGCAGCAAAAAACAAAGTTTACAAAAATTATATTGGTCTTGGATATTATCCAACAATAACTCCGGGTGTTATTAGGAGAAATATTTTAGAAAATCCGGGTTGGTACACACAATACACACCATACCAGGCAGAAATATCCCAGGGAAGATTGGAAGCATTACTCAATTTTCAAACTATGATAATAGACTTAACCGGCATGCCGTTGGCAAATGCTTCATTACTTGATGAAGCAACTGCCGCCGCTGAAGCAATGACTATGTTCTATTCGCTCCGGAAAGCAAACAAAAAAAATGCAAATGTGTTTTTTGTAAGTGAACATGTTTTACCTCAAACAATCGATGTACTAAAAACACGTTCTGCTCCTTTAGGAATTGAATTAAGAATCGGGAACCATAATAATGTAGAATTAACCGATGATATCTTCGGCATAATTGTACAGTACCCGGCATTAGATGGTGAAGTTTATGATTATTCCGAGTTCTTCAAACAAGCTGATCAAAAAGGAATATTGAAAGTTGTTGCTGCCGATTTGATGAGTTTAGTTTTGTTAATCCCTCCAGGGGAATTTGGTGCCGATGCAGTTGTTGGATCAACTCAAAGATTTGGTGTTCCTATCGGTTATGGTGGACCGCACGCTGCTTATTTTGCTACTAAGGATGAATTTAAAAGACAAATCCCGGGAAGAATTATTGGTGTTTCTGTTGATGCAAAGGGGAGAAGGGCATTGCGAATGGCTCTTCAAACACGCGAACAGCATATTAAACGCGAACATGCGACTAGTAATATTTGCACATCTCAAGTATTACTGGCTATTATGGCCGGTATGTACGCTGTTTATCACGGACCAAAAGGAATTAAAGCCATTGCTGAAAGGATTCATACATTAACATTACTCCTTGAAAGCAAATTAAAAGAGCTCGGCATTAAACAGAGGAATAAAATTTTCTTTGATACATTGAACGTTATTTTGGATAATGTAAAAGATTTGGAGGCGGTAAAGAAAGCAGCTTTATCAAAGGGATTGAATTTTCATTATTCAGCGAACACTATTAGTATATCTTTAGCAGAGCCGCATAACATAGAAGATGTAAATAAAATTGTTTCTGTTTTTGAAGAAGCACTCAACTTGAGAGTAGATCAAAAATCGAATAATAAAGAAGTAAAATCGTGCTTGACGGAAAACCTGAAACGTAAATCTGAATTTTTAACTCATCCGGTTTTCAATTCTTATTACTCAGAAACGGAAATGCTTCGTTATATCAAAAGTTTGGAGAAGAAAGATCTGTCACTCACTCAATCGATGATTCCGCTCGGTTCGTGTACTATGAAATTAAACGCATCGGCTGAAATGTTTGCTGTTACCTGGCCTGAATTTTCCGAATTGCATCCTTTTGCGCCTTCCGATCAAACGTTAGGTTACAAACAATTATTTGATGAATTAGAAAAAGACCTTGCTGAGATAACCGGTTTTGATTCTGTTTCGTTACAACCTAATTCCGGTGCACAAGGTGAGTACACCGGTTTGATGGTAATAAGGGCTTACCATCATAGCAGAGGAGAAGCGCAGAGGAATGTTGTTTTAATTCCTTCATCTGCCCATGGTACAAATCCGGCAAGTGCAGTTATGGCCGGCAATAAAGTTGTTGTTGTTAAATGTGATGATAATGGGAATATAGATATTGATGATTTAAAAGCTAAAGCCGAACAGTATAAAGAAAGTTTATCCGCGATTATGGTTACTTACCCTTCAACACACGGTGTATTTGAAGAAAGTATAATAGAAATTTGTAATATAGTGCACCGCAATGGCGGACAAGTGTATATGGATGGTGCAAATCTCAATGCACAACTTGGTTTGACAAGCCCAGGTTTTATCGGCGCAGATGTGTGTCACTTAAATCTGCATAAGACTTTTGCAATACCGCACGGCGGCGGCGGACCCGGTGTTGGACCTATTGCTGTAGCAAAACACCTCGCACCGTTTTTGCCGGGTCATTCTATTGTTAAAGTCGGTGGTGAAAAATCGATTAATGCTGTTTCTTCCGCACCGTGGGGAAGTGCAAATGTTCTGGTTATTTCTTATGCGTATATAAAAATGTTAGGAGTGAAAGGATTAACCGACGCAACAAAAGTTGCTATCTTAAATGCCAATTATTTAAAAGCGAAATTAAAAAATCATTACCCGGTTCTTTATACCGGTCAGAATGGATTTGTTGCACACGAATTAATTTTTGATACAAGAAGTTTAAAAACATCTGCAAACATCGAAGTTGATGATATCGCTAAGCGTTTAATGGATTACGGTTTTCATGCGCCTACAGTTTCTTTCCCGGTACCGGGTACGTTAATGGTTGAACCGACCGAAAGCGAATCGTTATTTGAACTCGATCGTTTTTGTGAAGCGATGATATCAATCAAAAAAGAAATTGAGGAAATTGAATCCGGTTTGATGGACAAAGCCGATAATCCATTAAAGAATGCGCCACATACATCAGACGATGTTGTTGCTGATGATTGGAATCATCCTTACTCAAGGGAGAAAGCTGTTTATCCAAACAGACGGGTTAGAGAAAATAAATTCTGGCCCAGTGTCGGAAGAGTGAACAACGCTTATGGTGATAGAAACTTAGTCTGCAGTTGTTTGCCGATCAGTGAGTATGAGAAAGAGACAGCATGATAACTCTTCAAAATGAATTAAAATATATTTGTAAACTTCTTTCCGGCTCCAGGACAATTGCAGTTGTTGGGATTTCCAGGAATCCAAATAAAACCAGCAGAGAAATTGCCGATTTCCTTGTAAGGAAAAACTTCAACGTTGTTGGAGTTAATCCTTACTTCGGCAGCGGTGATGCAAACGGAATTCAAATCTTCAAATCACTAACTGATATACCGTTTGATATTGATATCGTTGATGTGTTCAGGCGATCCGAAGATATCCCGGAAATTACAAATGATGTTTTGGCAAAAAAACCGAAAGCACTATGGTTGCAAGAAGGGATCAGGAATGATGATGCTGTAGGACCGGTGATCGATGCCGGTATCCAAACCATTCAAGATAGATGCATCGCTGTCTATTATAATCTATGTAAACCATTCGTTCACGGTAATTAACATTTCAATAGCCGATTGATATGACGTCCAAACAAAAAAAAATATTATTCTTATCTATCGGCATATATTTTTTTATAGCATACCAGATATCTGCAATTCCGGATTCCGTTTATGTTAATGATGAAGAATTTTATGTTGATTCAATTTTAATAGTTGGTAATGATTTAACCGAGGATTTTATAGTTCTACGTGAGTTAACATTTAAGCCGGGGGATACTGTTTGTTCCTCTGATTTGTTATATAACCGTGAAAGAGTTTTTAGTTTACGATTGTTCAACCGAGTAAATATTTACCCGGTCCTTAGAGGAACATATACAATCATCTACATTGATGTGAAAGAGAGCTGGTATATTTACCCGGTTCCCTTTGTAAAACGCCAGGACAAATCTTCCAACAAGTATTCCTATGGAATTAATCTTACTTATAAAAATTTTAGAGGCCGGGATGAAATATTACGTTTGCTGTTAAGTCTTGGCTACGATCCCTATTTTTTAATTTCTTTTGAAAATCCGGCTGTAGATTATGAAAACGGGATCGGGTTGGGTTTTAATTTATCTTATCTAAAATCTTATAATAAAAACAGTCTTGCAAAAAGTATTTACGGAGGAGATTTCCAAAATAAATTTTATACTGTTGGAATGTTATTAAAAAAACGTCTTGACCAGTTTAACACAATTTTCGGAATCGGAAGTTTTCAGTATATCGAAACACCGGGTAATTTATTCCCGGGATTCTCTGCATCAGGGGAAAAAATCGATAGAACTATTTCTCTAGGAATAGGATACTTGTACGATTCGCGTGATCTAAAACAGTATTCTCAAGATGGTGTCTATTCGTTGATCGAATTAATACATAAAGGTTTGGGACTGAATGATATTAGTTATAACGTACTCAACTTTGATTTCAGGGAATACAGACCTTTCGTAGATGGATTAGTTGCTAAATGGCGGATTGCATTTAGACATACCTTTGGCGGGTTAATACCATTTTATGATTATTCTTACCTTGGTTATGACGAATATGTTCGCGGTCACGCAGATGACAACCGTGAAGGGAATAATTTCGTAATAAGTTCACTCGAGTTCAGTTACCCGGTATTAAAGGAATTTGATTTCAGTATTAAATTACCTCTTCTTCCGCAGCAATTAACCTCTGCCCGTATAGGAATTTTTATCACAGCGTTTGCAGATGCCGGTCATGCTTTTAATAATCATCAAAGATTCAGGTTCGGTGATTTTTATTCGGGTTATGGAGTTGGCATTAACTTTTTGGTACTTCCGTATAATGCTATTAGATTTGAATATGCGATTGGACATGACAAGAGTAAGGGAGAATTTTTAATTGGAACCGGGTTCTCTTTCTGATATTGAATTATATTTTTCACCAAAAGTGTCGGAGCAACAAATTCTTGTTGAAGGTGAAGAATGCCATCATATCAAAGATGTGATGCGACATGAAAACGGTGATGAGATCTTTGTAACGAACGGACTTGGCTCAATTTACCGTACTAAAATTGAATCTATTGATTCGAAGAAAATTAGCTGTAAAATTATTGAAGAAAAGAATTATCCAAATCAATACTCAAACTTTACATTCTGCATTCCACGTTTACGGACTGCCGACCGTTTTGAATTTGCTCTTGAAAAGTGTGTAGAACTTGGCATAACAAATTTTATTGTATTTGATTCGCAAAGGACAGTTGCCAAAGGAGAAAAACTAGACCGCTGGCAAAAAATCCTTATATCGGCAATGAAACAATCATTACGCGCCTGGCTTCCAAGTATTTCATATTATAAAAGTATAGCTGATTTGTTGAAACTTAATGGTGAGAAAATATTCTTAGATCAGAATGCAAACAAATCATTGAAATCAATTCTCAATTCTCAACTCTCAACTCTCAATTATTTTTTCATCTTCGGTCCCGAAGGGGGATTTAGTAAAGAAGAATTGAGAATCATGCCTATCGGAAGACAAGTTGCGCATGGAGAATTGAGAGTTAAATTAACAGATAATCGATTGAGAAGTGAGACTGCAATTGTAACTGCTGCGGCACTTTTAGTTAATTCATTAAATAATTGAAATAATTCTTTTGACCAATCTTTCAAAATCTACTTTTACACGTTCGGCAGTTTTCATTACTTCGGAGTGAGTTAATTTAGTGGGGGAAAGACCGGCGGCAAGATTTGTTATACATGAAATTGCCGACACCTTCAAATTCATGTAAGATGCATATACAGCTTCGTGGTAAGTTGACATTCCAACGGCATCGCCGCCGAACTTTTGCATCATTCTTATCTCAGCCGGGGTTTCATAACTTGGTCCCTTGGTGTACCAATAAACGCCTTCTTGAATATTTATTTTTTCTAATTGGGCTGCATCTTTAATCTTTTCGTTTAGTGTTGGCGAAGGGAAGTCGAGAAACTTATTCCTACTTTCTAAACTTGATAATCCGATAACATCCGTCAGCTCTTTTTTGATATTGACCCCGTTAAAAGAATTCACAAGCATCAGAGTACCGGGCTTAAAATCAGGATTAATACCGCCGGCAGCATTGGTAAGTAAAATAGTTTTACAATTTAACTTTGTTGCAATATGTACCGGCAGAAGGCAGTCGGAAAGTTTATACCCTTCATAAAAATGAATTCTTCCCTGAACTATCAGCAATTTTTTATCTGCATATTTTGAAAAATGGAGAAAGCCCTGGTGGCCCTGTACAGTTGATTTTGGGTAGTGGGGAAGAGAGGAAGTTGGAATTGATTTAATAGTTTCAACTTTTTCAGCAAAGTCGCCCAAACCGCTGCCAAGTACAATACATATCTCAGGTTCGAAAGGAATTTGTTTAACTAATTGTTGAAGGGTCTCACGATATTTTGCATTAAGATCAACCATTAGAAGAGTATTCCGGCAAGTGTTGCAGTTAACAACGTTGATAACGTACCCCCGATTACAGCACGGATACCAAGCTTAGCAAGATCGGGTCTGCGTTCCGGCGCAAGTGGAGAAATTCCTCCGATCTGAATTGCTATCGAACTGAAATTTGCGAATCCGCACAATGCGAATGTTGCCATCATAATAGCTTTTGGATCAACTAAACTTTTGAATTCAATCAGCTTGCTCATATCAAGGTAAGCAACAAATTCATTCAGAACGACCTTTGTACCGATTAAGCTTCCAAAGTGATAAGCACTATCCCACGGTACACCGATTCCAAAGGCGAGAAATTGTAATATTGAACCGAATAAAAATTGCAGACTTAGTTTGTTATTAAAATTTATCATTAGGATATTATTCAAACCGCTCAAATCGCCAAACCACATTAAAACATAATTTAAAAGTGATATCAATGCAATGAATGCAATCAACATTGCCGCAACATTAAGTGCTAGTTGAAGACCATCGCCGGCACCAACAGCAGCAGCTTCAATAACATTTGATGCATTCTTTTCTACTTTAATTTTTACTTTACCTTTCGTTTCCGGTTCTTCCGTTTCGGGGTACATAATCTTTGAGATTAGCAGCGAAGCCGGTGCCGCCATAACTGAAGCACCTAGAAGATGTGTTGCGAAAACCAATTGTGCTTCCTGGATAGACATATTCATACTTTTTGCAAATGCTTGTCCTAATATTTGGATGTAAGCAGCCATAACGCCGCCGGCAATAGTTGCCATACCTCCAACCATAATTGTGAGCAGTTCACTTTGTGTCATCCCTTTCAAAAACGGTTTGATCATCAAAGGCGCTTCGGTTTGTCCGACAAAAATGTTAGCGGTATTCGAGAGTGATTCGGCGCCGCTTGTTCCCATTAAACGAGCCATTATCCAAGCCATTCCTTGTACAATTTTCTGCATGATACCAAGGTAATAGAGCACAGACATCAAGCTGGCAAAAAATATAATTGTGGGCAGCACTTGAAATGCAAAAAACACACCTATGCTTCCTTCGTTACCGGGACCTAATCCCAGACTTCCAAAAATAAATTTTGCACCATCGGTTGTAAAGTTGAGTACGAGTACAAAAAATCCGCTGATGAACCTGAAAAATTCCTTAACCCATCCAAGTGGTGCAAAGATTCGCCCGAGTTCTTCTCCTTTAAGTATAAAGACGGCAAATGTTATCTGTATTGCCAATCCCGTAAATACTAACCGCCAGTTAATTTTCTTTTTGTTGTTTGATATCAGGTAAGCAATACCCAGGATTAAAGCAACGCCAAGTATTCCCCTAAGGATAAAAACTGGATCCATTTTTCACCTTTATTATTCTGGTATGTAATGACATTTACGGCAACGGGCTTCGTAGCTATCAGCCGCACCAACAAGAACACGTTCTGCCGAAACAATTTTACGTTGTGTTTTATCAGCCGGGTTTCCGCAATTAACACAAATAGCTAAAGTCTTGGTTATATATTCGGCTATTGCCAATAGTTGAGGCATCGGCTCAAATGGTACACCCCTATAATCTTGATCGAGCCCGGCAACAATTACGCGTTTGCCTTCATTAGCAAGTTTGTTGCAGATATCAACGAGTGTAGTATCAAAAAATTGTGCTTCATCGATGCCAACGACTTGTGCGCTCTCGGTGTACTCTAAAATTTCTTTTGCGTTCTCTACTAAAATTGACGGGAGAGACTGGTCACTGTGGGAAACAATATCGCCGGTAGAGTAGCGTATGTCAATCTTGGGTTTGAAAATTTTCACATTTTGTTTTGCAATTTTTGCTCTGCGAAGTCTGCGGATTAATTCTTCGGTTTTACCGCTGAACATGCAACCGGCTATCACTTCGATCCATCCGGTATCTTTGGGTGTTGCGTGTGGTTGAAATTCCATCATGTTTTCAAATACTCCTCGCCGAATGAATATGGGATTAAATCACCGAGTTTAAATATTTTAAATTCGCCCTTGTGGTTTGCTAAAATAACATCTAAGTCCTTTCCGCATAAGTCTGATAATACTTGCCGGCATGCACCGCAAGGTGAGCAGAGTTCGTCTGCATCACTTGCAATTGCAATAGCTTTAAACTTTCTTTCGCCACTCAGCACGGCATTAAATACGGCAGTTCTTTCCGCACAGATAGTAAGGCTATATGATGAGTTTTCGATATTTGCGCCATGATAGATTTTGCCGCTTTCTGCTAATATTGCTGAACCGACGTGAAAGTTAGAATATTTGGGAAGGGCTTTTGATCTTGCGTTAATCGCTTGCTGGACTAAATCTTTAATATCGTACATGCGGATTATTTTTGTTTGGTTCAAAGATAGGAGATTGTTACGATAAATGGAATTAGTTTTTTTTTGAATGCAGTATAATGAATGCAGAACGCAGAGTGATGAATAAACGAGTAGTGAGAAAATTTTTGCGGTCATTGCGGCTTCCCACTATAAAACAGTGGGTAAACTCCGCGAGCTTTGCGTGGAAATCTTTTTATTTAAAAATATTTAGTCCTATTACTATTTTAACCATGGGCTATCAAATCCAAGCTTTTTCAACCCGTTCTGTATTTCCGGGATATTCATAAATAATTTCCATAACAAGCCGGTTCGATAATTTTCTATCATAACTACAATTGGACCTTGATCAATGGCAAGATGGGAATTTGCGTACCAATCTTTATCAATGCTGAATGCGTCAACAAATCCGTAATCACTCCAAATTTTGTCGCCGAGATCGTAATAAAAATGTTTTAACGCTTGCATACTATATTCAGGAGTGTATGGCATAGATGAAATTGCAGCGGTAGGAGAGATCACTCCAAAATCTTCCAATGGACTGTGAGCAACATAACCTTCGTAACTATCGCTTGCGGTTAAGCCCCAGCAATTTTCTCCGTAACCTTTAAACTTTTTCGGATTCTCAATACAGTACTGACGATTGATCAGCGTATGGTTTAAATTCTGTTCCCAGTAATCAGTATTATCATCTTTCAATCCGCGCGGATCAATTCCCATAAAAGTATAGTGAGCAAAGAACAACGGACCGCCGTATTCAAAACCGAGCGGAAGTTTGTAACCGTAATATGTTTTACCATTAAAATAAGAATCACTTTTTACCCAGTTGTTCTCGTAAACCTCATTGGAGATTGAATGATACGGAGAAGAAGAAGCAACTATGTAGGTGATCAAACATTCATTCCATCCCCAAATAGGAAAGTTCATATCCCAATCATTCTTTGGCGACCAATGCCAATAGAGGCGCTCATTTCCATCGCGTGTATGCCAATTGAAGTTTGCATGTTCCCAGATCATTTTTATTCTGCTTCGCAAGTAAATTTCACGTTCGTTCGATCCGTTAAAATATTCGCGTGCACAGAGAAGTCCCATTAACATGTACGATGTCTCAACAATATCGGCACCGTCATCGAGGTAACCGAATGGGATTGTTTTACCGGTTGCACCGTGCATCCAATGTGGAAAGATGCCGTGGTAGCTGTCTGCTTTTATCAGAAAGTCAGTAATCTGAATCAAACGTCCAACTGCCGTGTCTCTGCCAATCCAGCCGCGGTTGACTGCAACAATTGTAGCCATAATTCCGAATCCGCTGCCGCCGATTGCACAAACATTTGTATCCAAAATATTTTTACTGAAATTCGGCGAGCCGTACGCTTCATCGGCGTAATCCCAAAAATATTCTCCACGTATTGCGTTGCTTCGTTCCCTTGCTAAGCCGCTTACCGTGTGAGCATTATGCCAGAAGTAACGGAATGTCTGCCGCTGTATAATATCGAGCAGTGTTGAATCGCTGATATCTTTTACTATTCCGACTGCCGGGATATCAGAGATGTTGGAATTTGGATTCTGGGTTTGCGGAAAAGTTGTGGGGACAAATAAAACTAAAAGTAAAAGTGATAAATATTTTTTGCTCATAGGATTTTTACAATGCTAAGAAACCTCTTTTAAAATAAGAATTTTAGTTTTGAGACTGTAAATATTTTTTCACGCAATGAAGCTGAGTTTAACGCAAAAACCCCTATAAGGCAAATAGAGAGACTTAGCTCTCTATTTCCTTATATGTACCTCTTTCTATTGTTATGTTTAACCGGGTAAGCATTTCCGGAAGGTTAAATCCAATACGTTTATATTCGGCTTGTACAGCTTCTTTAGCTTTAAGCAAAAGCTCTTCATTTTCCCAAACCGCAACAGTTACAATAATTATGTTGCCGTTTTCCGCTGAGCTTTTATAAGCCTCATCTTTTATAAAGCCCGGCATATTTTTAATGAAATTTCTATTGTATTTCATCCTTTGAACGAACTCTTCGAATGAGTTTTTTGGTACTACAAATCTATCTATAAAAATTTGATTCATCGTTTTGATTCCTTTCGCATATGATTGTTCAGAATAAAGTGCTCTTGAGGTTTGTACTTATTAAGTATATAATTCTTTTTTCAGGTAAAAAGTTCATATTTGTGAAAAAACTTTTTATCAAGAACATGACTTTTATATTAAGGGAATTACGGCCAAACCTTCTTTGGCTTGTCTTTAAGAATTGTTGGAATTCATAGGTAAATCTTTTTTGACGACCTTAATCCAATCTGCCGTAAGCACCATTCCATCTATCAGCAAGCTTTATAAATTTTGGGTATCCATTTTTTCTTATGAACTCAATCGCTTGCTTGTATTTTTTGTATTTGTATCCGCGCTTAGCATACAAGCTTCCAATTACTTTGCACGAATCCAGCTTTGAACAATCGGAACAAGTTTCGAGTTTTTTATCCCTGAAGCAGCACAATTTAATTTTACATTTAGCTTTGTTTATATCTCTTTCGCCGGTATCAAATCCAAGTTTGCAGCCTTTACAGAAACCTTCAATATATGATTTGCATTTTTTGCAATATGCACCGCAGCACCCGACATATCTGCTAGGATTCATTTTATCACCGTACTTTTTATTTTAGTAGGGACCTCAGGGCGTAGATCTTTTGACTAAAACTATCATCATTTATTTCTTGTAAGTACGATATAAATTCACGAGCAGTTTTCATCCTATCGTCTGGGTCCTTTGAATTGATGATAGCATTTTCATATTCGCTGATTATTAAATCTCTATGCCGGTTTGTTGACTTATAATAACGGGCTGACAAAAGATTATATCTCAAATCATTCTCGATCTCTTTTTGGTAATATTTAAATTCTATATCGAATAGCTTATAGTTAGCGGAATGCAGCAGAAAGTTTAGATAATAAAAAATTAACGAATTGTCTTGCCCGGATTCCTTCTTGCTGTTTAAATAATCGATAGTTTCTTTCAGCTTGTTACTTATACTTTTATCTTTTGATAATATTTTACTAGATAATAGTTTGTTTAGTATCTTAAACAAGTTACCATCAATAGGATTACCTTTAATTAATTTTAAAATGAGGTTCAAAGTTGAGTAACAAGCCCTTAACTCGATGGCACGTTTAATATATGGTAAGAATAAGCGGTGTTTAATAATCGAGTTGTCATTAATTATTTTAACTATTTCTAGATGGTTTCTGCATATGTTGATAATGCTTTTCCTCTTATGATCATCCGGCTCTATTCTTATTCTATCGATAATATCTTTAGACTCTTTATAATCCGGTTTAAAGTAGATATAAATTTCTAACTCGGTTATTGCCGAATCAGGGTTATTATGTTCCATTGCGAAAGCTTTATTTACAGTGTTTATAGCCTTTTCAATTTGATTAATCTCGCGATAAACTTTTGCTAATTCATTCCATGCTCTAATATCCAACTGATTTTTAATATTGAGTAATTCCAGCAATTTCTTTTCTGCGAGAAGATGCTGACTATCTTCACGATAGGCAATCCCAAGACCGAATAACGCACGAATATCTTTTGGTTTGATGCCGATTATTTTATTGAAGTTGTTAATTGCTTCCGGGAAATTTGACGACTTCAGATTGGTAATAGCTAATTCGTTTAGTAATTGGTAATTGTCCGGCTCCTCTTTTAAGCCTAACTTGAAAGTTTCAATGGCAGAAGGAAAGTCCTCCGATTCGCGGTAAGCAATCCCAAGTTCGTTTAGTGAATGAACTTCATTTGGTTCCAGATCTAAGCGTTTCAGAAAATATTTAATAGCTTCGGGATAATTTTTTTCTTCACGGTAAGATATGCCGAGTTCATTATACAGTAGGGGATCATCCGTTTCATACTTTAATCCTTCTTCAAAAGCTTTAATAGCGCTGGCATTATCATTATTTAACCTATAGGCTTTACCTAATTCAGTATAGTACGCTACCTTGGTAGGGTAAAGTTCGATTAAGTTTTTGTAGTTTCTGATTGTAGCTGAAATATCATTCTGAATAAGCGACTTTACATTAGCAATATTAAATTTTTTGCTTACTCTGCTGCTGAAATATCTTATTTCTGAAGCGCCAAGTTGTTTGAAATGCTGTATCGCTTGCTCAAAGTAATCCGGGTCTAAAATTTTGTTCTCGTATAATTTACTTTCAAAGTAGCGAGCTATGATAGAATGAATTTCATTTTTGTTGGATAATTTTTCATAAGCAAAATCTTTGATCATTGCATGACTGTTGAATAACCCGTTATCATCTTTCCAGATGAATCTCCGTCTGTTCAGCAATGAATCGAATACCGATTGATCAAATGAGGGAAGTTTTCTGATAACCTCTTTAGCTGAAGAACCAAACAATGCGCTAAACTCACATAGTAATTTTATTTCTTTCGGTTCTCCTTTCTTAAAAATATTATCCAGCAATCTTCCGCTGAATTGTTTTCCTTCCTCATCTATTTCAGCTGTAAATCTCGGCAGATCGGTTAGTATATCGTCTAAGGATTCTCCAAGATCAAGCAGCTTAATAATTAGCTGTCCGCCTAACGGGTATCCTTGAGCCTTCTCGTATATTCTATGTATATCATTTACCGACAGTTTAACAGATTTTTGTTCAAAGCGGATAAAATTTGCGACAAAGGTAGTAAAATCATTTTCGTTAAGAGGAGGTATAGAATACTTTTCAAATTGTATATCGATCCGGTTTAATTCTTTCGGTATAGCCCTCGATACAAGCAAAATTTTCCCACTAGGTATCGATGCTAATTTAGGCAGCATGCTGCGTATATCTGCGTCGCGTGTCTCGTAGAAATCATCTAAGATCAAATATGTTTTCATACTGCAGAATTCTTCGATAAAATAATTTTGTATCTCTTCTACCGGTGATATTTTTCCCGGGTATTTCATCTTACATACCTGGAATAATGACTTTAGATTAAAATTTATATCGCATTCTTTGTGTATTAATGCTGGGTTACTGAACTGTCTTCTGCATTCATCAATTAAATGGGATTTGCCCATACCGCCTACACTGTACAACAATAAGAAGTGTCTGTTATCATCTTTCAAAAAATCTAATACATGTTTTACGTTTTCTTTTCTGCCAACGTACTCGGTTGGGAATCTTTTATAATATTCTTCTCCTTTACCTACATAATTAAATTCGTTGAAGTCTTGAGTGATTCTTTTATCAAGTTCACTAAGAATTGTTTTAAAGTTTTCATCAATATGCTGACGCGATGTTAACTGTGTAGACTTTCCCATGTGATCGATGAAATCGCCTATGGATTCTATTATATGATCTCTATTCTTCGCATCAATTCTTAGCGGTATATATCCTTCTTGCATGTTTTGTTCTTTTAAGAAATCTATTATACCATCTTTCTTAGTTTGCCAAAAAATTTTTAATTCTTTTAACAAATCTTTTCTAGAATCACTGTTAAAAATATTTGGTAAGCTGGAAAGTAGAATTGGGATTACTCTTAATGCCAAATTTCCTTTTTGGACCATAAATGATGCTTCTATCATGCAGTTATCGGAATGGAGATATTTATTCCCAACAACTGCAAATACGTAACCGCTTCCGCTGCCTATTGTTTTAAGGAAAGAGGGGAGGTCATCTAAATATTTAAGATAGTCAACATCTCTTATTACAGCAAAGCCGTTTTGCTTCAATATTTCGCAAAGCGAATTAACAACTGAATTTTCTTCTGAATCGGGAGAGTCGCCCCATGCGTATGAAATATAAATTGGCGGTTTGTTAGGATTTGACATCAATAAAGATAATGTTGAATAAATGATAATAAATTTATTATGAAAATAGTCTGTGCAAACGGAACAATCAATAGTTTAATGTACGTTCTTGGCGAACTGGCAAATATTAATTAACTGCCTCCTTCATTTTCTTTAAGAACTTAATTGCTTTTTTCTTTGTAGCATTCCGGGAATTGTTTAACTGACCTTCGGCAAATTTTATCAACGAATCTTTATCATCAACAAGGTCATACAGAATTTCAAACGTTTCGATTGTTTTGCCGATGGCGATATTATTGCATTCTTTAGTCTGGTAATTTGACTTTGCAACACCAAGCAATGCTTTGGATATTTTATCTGCAAGCGCCGGTTTTGATACAGCTATTTTCGCAGCACCTTTAATTACGTTAGCTGCTGTTATTAACACCGAACCTTGTATCGGCAGTAAATACTTATCTATAATTTTATCTATTTTGTTTCTGGTATCAACGGAAGATAAATTTGAAATAATAACTACAGCACTCCATTTAAATAAATTGTTATCGCTGGATAGGTTGGAAATAAAATAGCCGATATTAGGGTAAAGGAGTAAAGGCATCTTCTCGCTTATAATACGCAGAACTTTATCACAGCCGTATTTTATATCTGCTTTATTGTTCTTTATCCCTTCAAATATCTGCGGTAGTAAATCCGGGTTGTTAATAATCTGTTTTGCTATCAGCTCTTTGTTTGAACTCTTGTTAGAGATTTTTTTGAATAAGGTAGAATTGTTCATAAAATATCTATTGGTCGTTTCTGGTATATCTTGAATGTGCAAAGTGTTATCAAAAACTAACAGCAAACACTGTAATGCAGTATAAAAGATACAACGCCAGTCGATACCTTTTAGCCGGCGTCGGCTTGGAAAACGGGTTATACGCAATCATTATATATGAACAAACTTTGAAAATTTTATACAATTTGTTTCTTGACTTTTTTGAATTAGCTTGAAGAAATCATCAATAACTTTCGATATTTCTTGTGTCGCTTTTCTAATATCTTCCTTTTTGACGATATCTAAATCAAATGAAAAAACATTTTTCTTTATTCTCTTCTTAATTCTTAATGCACCATTTCCCAAATGAGTTGCCGGAAAACCCCAAATTGAATGAATAAAAGTATTTCGTTTTTCTTCAATAGTTTTTATTCTTTTTAATATTTCTAGTAATTTTTTGTTTAGGTTGACGTTATTGCATCTATAATTAAAAAGAGCAGAAAATATTTCACACAGATTACGAAATGACATTTTGCTAATTAAAATATTCCCTAAAGTTTGGTCATCAGAAATAAGTTCATTTGCGATTAAAGCAATTGCTTGCTCAAGCGTTTGAAAACTTACAATATAAAGTCCCAATTCTTGGTAATGTTCTCTCTTCATTTTTATTAACTCAAAATTTATGTCTATTACTTTCCCATTTACCGCCAGACAAAACACGATGACCTATTAAGTTTTCATTCTCTGAAGTAATCGAACCAAATGAAGCTTCAAACACTTTAGTCTTACAAGGAAGACATAAATGAACTACGCCGAGGTTACTTTGAGCGTAACGATAAACTGGACTTGTGTAAACTTCACATCTTGAACATTTTTTTCTTTCAATAATTCGCTTACCTTTTCGAGATTCTAGAATTACCCGATTAATCATTCGAACCTCCTTAAATAATTTGCGTATAACTATTGGTTAACAAGCGAATAGATATGACGTTTATGTATTATAGCTACTGTTATTTACTAAGTTATTAAAGGGTAGGTGTAAAAAGATCGGTAGAGAAGATTTCGGGAAGCAGCGCGCACCAAAACCCCTTAAAGACCTAACAGAAATTAATTCACAAATGATAAATAGTCAACAATTTTTCTAGATACTAGATACTGTCTCCGGATGCTTGATGCTCGATTCTTGTTGCTGGATACTAGATGTCTTGTTCATAGAGATAAAAGATATTTCACAAAGAGCACGAAGTTTACCCGCTGTTTCATAGCGGGAAGTCGCAGAGAACAATGCCAAGGGTTGTAAAAGAGATTGAAGCAATAACTTTTTTATCTTAATTTAATACCGGCGTTCTAATCATCATATACTCTTAACCAAGTTTGAATAACAAAGTCTTAAAAAAATAAATTAAGCATATCACAATTTTATTTTTTCATAAGATTGGAGTTATTCAAATGCCTCAGACAAGCATCACAATTAACAGTCCAATAGAAAAAGTGTGGCAATATTTTATTACCCCGGCAAACTGGGAGAAATGGTGGAGTGGCGGACTTTTATCGTTCAGTCCCGAACCCAAAGCTGGTGCTAAAATGATATGGAAAGTTGGCTTACCATCAACGATTGTAAAATTTGTAGAAGAAGAATATCTCGAAATTGAAGATCAATGGATGTTAACGATCTTCGAGTTCAGGTATCAAGGAGAAAATAGAACGCTATTTAAAATCTATTTTGAAGCAAGGGGAGGCGCTTCATTCAATGATGGTGGACAGAGTCATTTAAATAGCTGTGCAATATCATTAGATAAATTTAAAAGACTCTTAGAAGGAGAAGAATTTGGAAAAGAAGCAGTTGAAGAACACGCTGAAGTAACAGAAGTACATGAAAAATTCAAATGTGATATATGTGGCAATTACATAGTAGATATAGAAGGATACCTATTAAACCTTGAAGAGATAGTCTCATCAAAAAATTTCTGGGAGAAATTCGTGCCTTACAGTGCGGATGAAGGAGGGTTAAACAAAGTTGTTGATGAAGTCACATCGAGAGTTAAGCCGTGGCTGGTATGCAATAGCTGTTTTAATCTTTTCAATAACGTGGATTATAAAACAGCAAAGAAAAATTACTTGCTATATAAAAAGGGAAGTTATGATAGCAGAACCGGTATCGGAGGTAAGTATAAACTAAATCTTCATTTTGATTTTCCTAAACCATCATTTATTAGAGGTGTAAAAGTTTGTAAGGTATGCAAACATAGATCGGTTTATGAAAAATTAGATATTAACTTAACATGTGATAATTGCGGTCATTCGGAATGGGGAAAGATTTTGACCTTAACTCTGTCAACAATTATTCTTGGATTTATCGGTTATAAATTAGTTACGGCTGAAAGTTTTCAAGCTAACATTCCAGGGTGGTTTATAATTATTTATTCAGGGTTTACGGCTTTGTTCTGTGGATATTCACTGTTCCGGGCTTTTAAAGGTTTGTTCGTGAGATGAACGGATTGATATTTGATACTGGATACTAGATGCTGGATACTTGGTTCGTAGTGCGTTGTGCTTAGAGATAAAAGATGTAACACGAAGAGCACGAAGTTTATCCGCTGTTTTATAGCGGGAAGTCGCAGAGGATCAATTCTCCATTCTGAATTCAAGCTCTACATTCAACGTTCTTCACTCTACACTCTGCGTTCTACTCTCTGCACTCATTAGTCTATGATGCAACTGCAAAAGATTGTAATGGCAGTGAAGAAGATTCAATTTTCTTCAAGTTTACTATTTTGCTAGCATGGTCAATATCAATTCCTACAATAGACCCGTTCTCATCAAAATCAATTACAACACCATTTGCAATTTCTTTAGAGTCCACACTCGCTTTTTCTGAAAGATCTATATATAAAGAATCTGTATCGGGGTAATACTGTAGTTTCATTTCTTATCCTCCTTAAAATTTCTATCTGGAAATACATTATGGACGGTTTCTCCATCACTTAATGTAACAACACGAAAATATTTTTGTACATCGTTAATAAAACCCCATAATCTAATTCTACCATCCGGTTGAACTTCTTTTCTAATAGGAATATCTAAAATTTGTTCAATCCATTCGGTTTTTATATATGGACGTTTTCTAATTACTTGCTCATTAAAATACTTTGTTGTTTTCACGTATGAAAGATAAAAATATTGCAGTACTAAAAAAAGACTAATGGATATGCGCGATTATTATTGTTTAGTTAAATTATGCAAAGGTCATAGAATTGTCACAGAGAACAACGGAGATTTATAATTCACAATTCACCACTCAATATTTCTTTTACCTTTTGCGTTACTTAGTGAGTTTTTTCTTTGCGCACTCCGTGTTTAAATTCTTTAGGAAAAGATTTACCGTAGAGGGCGCGGAGTCCGCCATAGGCGGATCGCAGAGAGCACGAAGTTTATCCGCTGTTTCATAGCGGGAAGTTACGGCGTGACATGAAGAGTTCAATTAATAACTCGTTCGCAATCTGTTTCTAAGATTAATAAACTTGTTTCTTGCAGCTAAAAATACTTTTTAATTTTTACTTGATAATTTTTACTTGCTCTTATTCTTCCAAAAGCCATTGGTCGGCAAGGTCTTCGGAGATTGTTTCGATGAAGCGAGAAGGTTTAGCGAAAGTAATTCCGTTATGGCGGTCAAAAATGTGCATCGGGTAGCATACAAAAAGATTCTGCTTCGCACGTGTTGAAGCAACATACATCAAGCGCCGTTCTTCTTCCAGGTTTTCCAATTTATCAAGCGATTGTGCAGAAGGGAAGAAGCCATCTACTGCATGGATGATAAACACAGAATGCCATTCCAATCCCTTTGCCGAGTGAATTGTTGAAAGCGTAAGGAACTCACGCTCTTTATCGGCGGCATCAACATCTGCGACGCTGTCTTGCGGAGGTTCGAGCGCCATATCTGCAAGCAGACTATCAAGCGAGCGGTAATTCTCCGAGATGTTCATAAAAATATCGAGGTCTTTCTTCCGCTTGTTCCAATCATCGTATTTCTCCATGAAGATCGGTTCGTAATATTTGAATGCAAGTTCTGCTTTATCAGCCGGCAATTGATTCTTCGTGTGAATTTCGTGTAGGAAAGTGAAGAGATTAAAAATCTTGTCGTTATATTTTTTGCTCACGCCGCTTTCGGGATGAACTTTAATTGAAAGTTTACCGCCGGCAATTTCATCCATAATAATTTGTGCTTTCTTTGGACCGATCCCTTCGTGCAGAAGCAGAACACGGTACCAGCTAACGTAGTCGGTTGGATTTTGTGCGATGCGTAAAAATGCAAGCATGTCTTTCACATGTGCTGTCTCGATGAATTTCATTCCGCCGAATTTTACGTAAGGAATGTTTGCTTTGTTCAGTTCGATTTCAAGATCGAATGAATGAAACGACGAGCGGAATAAAACTGAAATATCATTAAGCGGAACACCTTCTTCGCGGAGTTCAAGAATTTTATCAACAATAAAGCGCGACTGCATATTTTCGTTCGATGCGCTGATAATGCCCGGCAGTTCGCCGCCGGTTTTACGTGTGAATAAATGCTTCGGATATTTTTCGGCTGCAAACTCAATTATGCGGTTTGAAAAGTTAAGAACTTCTTGTGTGCTTCTGTAATTTTCTTCGAGCGTAATAAGTTTTACATCTTTGAAGAGTTTCGGGAACTCCATTATGTTCTTAAAGTTTGCACCGCGGAAAGAATAGATCGACTGCGAATCATCGCCAACCACCATAATGTTTTGGTGAATCTGCGATAAACCTTTGATCACCTCGGCTTGCAGTTTGTTCGTATCCTGGTACTCATCCACCATCGTGAATCTGATCGTGTTCAAAAGTGATTTTGCAGCCGGGCTCAATTCAAAAAGAAAATCGCGGAGAAAGAGAAGCAGATCATCGTAATCGAGTAAATTGTTTTGTCTTTTGTACGAAGTATAAACTTGTCCGATCTGCTGAAATTTTTCGAGGTATTCTGCAAAGTGGGGATATTCCTCCTCTAAAATGTTTTCTACAGTTCTCGCGGTATTAACACTTAAGCTTAGTACTTTAAAAATTGTTTGCTTGTTTGGAAATCTTTTTTTGTGCTGTGATAAATTTAGTTGTCCGCGTATTAGATTAATTACGTCCTCGCTGTCGCTCTGATCAAGAATGGTAAAACCGTTATCGAGTTTAACAGCTTTTGCATATTTGCGAAGAGTTAAATTTGCAAACGAATGAAACGTACCGCCGTTAATTTTTGAACACCGGTTATCAAGAAGAATAGCCGCGCGGTCCATCATTTCTTTTGCGGCTTTACGAGTAAATGTTAAAAGTAAAATTGATGTGGGATCATTTCCCATTTCAACCAAACGTGCAACGCGGTAAACCAATGTGCGCGTTTTACCACTCCCGGCTCCGGCAATCACAAGGTAGTTACCATCAACGGCACAGACTGCGTCGTATTGCGATGGATTCAGTTCATTCCGGTAGTTGATCTGAAATTTTGATTCGTCAACTTGCGGTGCTTTAGCCGGTATTTGTCCAACTCGTTTTAGCTGATATTTTTTTTGCATGAAAAATGTCTAAGGCAATAGAACGCGGATGACGCTGATTTAACGGATGTTCACTGATAAATCAGCGATAATCAGTTAGATCAGTGTCATCAGTGTGCTATAAGATTTATCTTGATAGTATATTTTATTACCTCAGTTAAAGAATCGTATGAGGTCAATTTAATGTCTAAATACAACCCTATTATAAATCCACATACACACAGCGGCGAGAACACCGATGCCAATCATTGCCCACCAAACCATTTCAGGTTTACCGGCTGCTTTGGATGTTTGGTAAATCCATCCGCCGAATGGATCGCCTACAAACCGCGCTATTGCTATCGGCAAGAATGCATAACCTTGATATAATCCTTGCTGTCCGGCTGGTGCAATCTCGGAAATATATTGATAATATCTTGGTGCTTGAATCATTTCACCGATAGCAAATGCAACTATACCGGCAACAATTGTCGGGATGCTTGGATAAATTCCGATAATAATCCAGATCAAACTTGATATGGCAAACCCGACCAATATTGCTTTATGTGTTTCAATTTTTTTTGTAAGCAGATTAACCGGTATTTGCAAAAGTATAATTGCACCGGCACCCGACCACGACTGAACAATTTCATAAGGAGCGTTTGCATCGATAAAATCTGTGATGTAGTAGGGAACGATTATAAATTCTTGCCAGAATATGATCCAGTATAAACTATAGATGAGAAGAAAGATCATGAACTTAAAATTTGTGAGTACAATAAAAAGGTTTTCAATTTTTTTTAGTAAAGACTCCGATACAACATTACCTTCCGGTTTAACTTCTTTGTATAACAAAATATTTATGATAAGCATTGCTAAGCAGCTTATGGAAGAAACCATATAAACAAATTGATTCCCAAAACTATCACGGACAAAATAAGCTATTGTAGGACCGAGCATTGCACCGATATTGACAAGCCAATAATAGATTGCAAAGCCGAGTGATTTTGTTTCTTCTTTTGATGTAACTGCAACTGTACCGAGTACAGACGGTTTGATAAATGAACCGCCGAATGCAGTAAAGATTAGAAAGAGCATTAACAACCAGTATGTATCAAAGTTTGCATAGAAACCGGAGAAGATGCTCATACCTACCGAACCAATTAAAAAATAACCGAGCGCAAGAATTGAGAATGCAACATTGAACGCGCGTCTGAATCCCCATTTGTCTGCAAGTGTACCGCCGAGAATAGGGAGTAAATAAATTAATCCGCCGAAAATCCCCGATAACTGTCCGGTTTCTGTTTCGGAGAATCCAAGATTGTCTCTTAAATAAATTGCAAATACAATCTGTTGACCATAGTAAGCGAGCCGTTCGAATAATTCCATTATGTTGGCAACCCAGAATGTAGGATGGAAACCGGTTTTCAATTTGTCGATGTTCTCAGATAAGCTCACAAAAACTCCGTTAGTTTGTGAATTGAAGAAAAAGTTGGCAAAATATAACACCTCTCGTTTGAAAAAGGAAACAGATTTTTGGTTCATAAAATGAATAATATTACTGTTTCTCAGATTACCTTCAATAAAGAAAAATACTTGTTGATCTGACTCTAATTCATCTCTCTGAATCTCTCTCTGTGTAACTCTGTGTATTCTCAGTGGCTCTCAGGAAACAGAAAAGAGAAGAGAAATAACACAGAGTCCCACTGAGAAGGCACGGAGAAGCACTGAGAAAAATAAATCATATGGATCTACAAAATTTCAGTAATCAGGTCTGCGCAGATGAAATCTGTGTAAATCTATTTGATCAACACCGTCTTTGTTTTATCTCTATTAGGTTCGGTTGCAATTAATAACTAATTTTGTTCAACAAAATTTCGATTTATAGGGAGTTAATCATGAAAGTACCTTTGCTCGATTTAAAAGGACAGTATCAGTCAATTAAAAGTGAAATTGATGAGGCAGTACAAAGAGTTATTGATTCACAGTATTTTATTATGGGTCCCGATATAGCAAAACTTGAAGAAGAAATCAGTAATTATTTGAATTGCCAGTTTGCAGTTGGCGTATCATCCGGAACTGATGCGTTGTTGCTGGCATTGATGGTTCTTGATATAGAACCGGGCGATGAAATCATTGTCCCGACCTATTCGTTTTTTGCAACAGCCGGTGTTGTAGCTCGTTTGAATGCCAAGCCGGTTTTTGCTGATGTTGACCCGGTAACATTTAACATCGATCCAAAACAAATTGAAAAAAAAATTACATCAAAAACAAAAGCAATAATTCCGGTTCACCTTTATGGACAAAGTGCAGCGATGACCGAGATAATGTCGCTATCGAGAAAATACAGTCTCTTTGTTGTTGAAGATGCAGCACAAGCAATCGGCACACAATATAAAGACAGTAGATTTGTAGGAACGATTGGTGATATGGGATGCTTCTCTTTCTTCCCGAGTAAAAATCTTGGCGGATTTGGAGATGGGGGAATTGTTACGACTAACAATCCAAATTTTGAACACAAACTCAAAATTATGCGTGTGCACGGTATGGAGCCGAAATATTATCACAAAGTGATAGGAGGAAATTTCAGGTTGGATTCTCTGCAAGCGGCAGTATTGCGCGTAAAATTAAAATATCTCGATTCATGGTCGGAGAAGCGAAGACAGAATGCTGCTGCTTATACAAAATATTTTATCGATGCCGGTTTAGCAGAAGCAGAAGGGAAGCCAGCTTTTGACGATAAGAATAAAGTACTGCTACCGGAGGCAACTTATAAAGATACCGGGCACAAGAATTATCATATCTACAATCAATTTATCATACGTGTTGAAAAGAGAAATGAACTCTGGGATTTTATGAAGAAGAAAGAGATCGGCTGCGAAGTTTATTACCCGGTACCATTTCATAGACAAGAATGTTTTGATTATTTGAAATCAAATGATAAAGATTATCCGCACTCAAATTTTGCTGCGGAACACAGTTTGGCATTACCGATTTACCCGGAATTAACAGATGAACAAATTAAATATGTAGTTGATTCAATAGCGGAATTTGTGAAAGGTTAAAATAAAGAGGTTATCCCAAAAGTAAATTTTATTAAAGGGTAGCACGCAGATCAAATCTGATTAAAAACGGATGTGTGCTGATTTTTTATTTGAATAATTACTTTTGAGTTAACCTCTTTCAATTAATGTTTACGAAGAGCTTTCGGTTTAGCTAATATTTCCGAAAGAATAATAAGTTCTTGTACTGATTGATTTTTCAGCAATTTATCCTTGAAATTTTTTGCTCTACTATGACAAACTACTTTATAATCGTACTGTTTATGTAGAATTTCACTCATAGTTTTTTTCTTTGGCATAGTCTCTAAGGAGCTGGTCAAATCATAATCAATATCAGGGACAGCTTTTTCGATATTTCTGTATTCATATTTTTCCCTTGCCGTAACCTTCTGTTCGAATTCTCTTTCAGGATCCCAACTTGCATTTTCAAGGTCACGTGATTCTGCTTCAACATTACGAGTTCCGTAATCATTATCAGTCTTGGGCAATTTAATTCCAAAGAGTTCTTCAAGAATTTCCTGGTTACCGGTTGGCTTTTTATAAGTAGTCTTTTTATCATCATATCTTCGGTAAGAAATTTTTTGATTTTCCGGTTGTGTTGAGCCGTTTGTTCTCTTTGATTTCTTTTTCCCGAATATAGAACCGAATATGCTGTAAATGACAAAAAAGAAAACGATTATTTCTATTATGTTATCCATAGTTAAGCATCTTTATCTTTTTTCTCATCGGGCTTAGCAATAGAACTTCTCATATCGGTATCCGCCTGAACATTTTTAAGATTATAATAATCCATAACACCGAGGTTGCCTTCTCTAAATGCTTCGGCAATTGCTTTCGGAACCTCTGCTTCAGCTTCCACAACTTTAGCTTTCATTTTGGCTACTTCAGCAGTCATTTCTTGTTCGAGTGCAACAGCGGCAGCCCTTCTTTCTTCCGCTTTTGCGCGCGCAACTTTAAGATCGGCTTCTGCCTGATCTGTTTGTAAAATTGCACCAATGTTTGTTCCAACATCAACATCGGCAATATCAATCGATAAAATTTCGAATGCCGTGCCGGCATCCAAACCTTTTGATAATACTACTTTGGAAATACTATCGGGATTCTCAAGAACTTCTTTGTGAGTATTGCTCGATCCTATCGTTGATACAATTCCTTCACCAACGCGCGCAAGTATTGTTTGTTCGCCGGCACCGCCGACTAATCTTTCGAGATTTGTGCGAACTGTAATTCTTGCCATCGCTTTTAATTGAATACCGTCTTTGGCAACGGCTGAAACTAAGGGTGTTTCAATAACTTTTGGATTCACCGACATTTTTACAGCTTCCAATACATCGCGGCCGGCAAGATCGATTGCCGCAGCTTTAGCAAAACCTAAATCCAAATTTGCTTTGTTTGCTGAAATTAATGCATTCACTACGTTTGTTACATTACCGCCGGCAAGATAATGTGCTTCCAAAAGAGAAATGTTTAATTCCAATCCGGCTTTTGTAGCTGAGATAAGATTTCTAACTATTACTTGCGGAGATACTTTTCTTAATCTCATCCCGATTAAGTCTCTGAAAATTTTAACCTTAACACCTGAAAAATAAGCTGTGATAAAAAGTCCTATTGGTACATAGTAGAGAATCATAAAGAGCAAAATGATTCCAATAAAAATTATCAGTATAGAAAAACCAGTCAATGCTTCCATTTATTACTCCATTATTGATAAAAACCGTTTACAAAATATCAATAAGCCCAGATTAATACAATTTAGATCATAGCTTAGTTTTGGAACTATTAAGTTCCTTGCTAAGAGCGGAGTCAATAATTATATTTAAGTAACCATTTGAACGATTTCATGTTCAAATACTTAGTTTAGAAAGGAATTTGTATGGAAGGAAATTTTTCCGAAAGAGTCCAGGAAGTAATTAGGTTAAGTAGGGAAGAAGCTCTACGGCTTGGACACGATTATATTGGTACCGAACACCTTCTCCTTGGTATCATCAGGGAAGGACAAGGCGTAGCAGTAAAAATTTTGCGTAATCTTGATGTTGATCTGGTAAAACTTAAAAAAGCGATAGAAGATACTGTCCGTACATCCGGCGGTACTCTAACTATCGGGAATATTCCGCTTACGAAACAAGCCGAGAAAGTTTTAAAGATTACACAAATTGAATCTAAAATTTATAAATCGGATGTAATTGGAACCGAACATATTCTGCTTTCGCTTCTACGTGATGAAGATAATATTGCTACACAAATACTTCACCAATTTACCGTTACTTATGATAATGCCCGTGCCGAATTGAATAATATACTGAGCAGCAAAAATCCCGAGAAAGCTGCATCTGCACAGCAGTTCCAAACAAAGAAAGTTGAAAAAACAAAGACACCGGTACTGGATAATTTTGGTCGCGACTTAACCAAACTTGCACTTGAAGATAAACTTGACCCGGTAATTGGCAGAGAAAAAGAGATTGAACGTGTCGCACAAGTTTTAAGCAGAAGAAAGAAGAACAACCCGGTTCTTATCGGTGAACCCGGTGTTGGCAAAACTGCAATTGCCGAAGGGCTTGCCCTTAGAATTGTCCAACGCAAAGTGCCTCGAATTTTGCAAGAGAAAAGGGTTGTAACATTAGATCTTGCCGGCTTGGTAGCCGGTACTAAATACCGCGGACAGTTTGAAGAAAGAATGAAAGCATTGATGAACGAACTTGAGAAAGCCGACGACGTAATTTTATTTATTGATGAACTTCATACAATAGTTGGTGCCGGGGGTGCTTCCGGTTCACTGGATGCATCTAACATGTTTAAACCGGCTTTGGCGCGCGGAGACATACAATGTATTGGCGCCACAACACTTGATGAATACAGAAAATTTATCGAGACCGATGGTGCTCTCGATAGAAGATTCCAAAAAGTTATGATCGATCCTCCGAGTGCCGACGAGACAATCCAGATTCTTGAGAATATTAAATTTAAATATGAAGACCACCACCATGTAAGATATTCTACCGATGCAATTCAGACCGCAGTAAAATTGAGTGAACGTTACATCACAGACCGCTATCTACCCGATAAAGCAATCGATGTTATTGATGAAGCCGGTTCTAGAGTGCACATGGGCAACTTTACAGTATCGGAGGAAATTTTAACTTTTGAAGGCGAGATTGAAAAAATAAAACAGCTGAAAATTCAAGTTGTTAAACAGCAAGATTATGAAGAAGCTGCCCGGTTAAGAGATAAAGAAAGACAATTGCAATCCGATCTTGAAATTGCCAAACGAGAATGGGATGCAAAGAATAAAGATATGGTTTTTGATGTTTCTGAAGATGATATTGCTACGGTTGTATCGATGATGACGGGAATACCGGTAACACGTGTTGTGCAAGCCGAATCCGAAAAATTGATGAAGATGGAGAATGCCCTGAAAGAAAGAATTGTTGGGCAAGACGATGCTGTTATCAAACTTAGCAAAGCTATCAGGAGAACACGTGCCGGGTTAAAACGTTCCAACAAACCAATCGGGACATTTATCTTTTTGGGACCTACCGGTGTTGGCAAAACAGAACTGGCTAAAGAACTCGCACGCTATCTTTTCGATACTGAAGATGCGTTGATAAGGATCGATATGAGCGAGTATATGGAAAAATTTGCTGTCTCACGATTGGTCGGTGCTCCTCCTGGTTATGTTGGTTACGAAGAAGGCGGACAACTGACCGAACGTGTTCGTAGGAAACCGTATTCGGTTGTTTTGTTTGATGAAATAGAAAAAGCTCATCCGGACGTATTTAATATTTTGTTACAAGTTCTTGATGATGGTACGCTTACAGACAGTTTGGGTAGAAAAGTTGATTTCAAGAATACAATTATTATCATGACATCGAATGTTGGTACGCGTGAAATAAAGAGTACCGGCGGTTACGGATTTGGCAGCGATACGGCAGAAGATCAATATTCACAGTTGAAAAATACTGTGGAAGATGCAATGAAAAAGTTATTTAACCCGGAATTCTTAAACCGCATTGATGAAGCTATAGTGTTCAGAAGTCTTGATAAGGAAGATATAAAACAAATTATTACTATTGAGATGAAAGACCTTGTGAAAAATATTACCGATAACAAGATGAGCATAGAGCTTCATAAATCCGCAATTGAATTCCTTTCTGATAAAGGATTCGATCCGAAATTTGGAGCACGACCCTTGAAACGCGCGATCCAAAAATATGTTGAAGACCCATTAGCAGAAGAATTACTCCTTACTCATTTTAAGGAAGGAGATAAGATTATTGTTAAGCATAAGAAAAATACAGATGAGCTTTATTTTATTTCTGAAAAAACTGCGGAGCCGGAAGAACAAGGAAACGAAGAAAAGAAAACTGTTTAATTAACTTTGTAAGCCTTTAAAATGAAAATATTTAACTTAGAGGACATAAACAGTAAACTCGTTGAATTAAATAGCTGGAGTTTTATCAATAATACATTACAGAAAGAATTTACTCTTAAAGATTTCAGTGATGCATTAAGTTTTGTAATTAAAATTGGAATTGAAGCTGAAAAGCTTGATCATCACCCGGACATACTGCTGCATGAATGGAATAAAGTAATGGTAACTTTATCAACACATAGTGCCGGCGGAGTTACAGAAAACGATTTTAATCTCGCTCATACAATAGACAAAATAAACCAATGACAAACCAAAACATTCTTGGTATTTTTCTTGAAACAAATGCCCTTTTGAACGGGCATTTTTTATTAACATCGGGAAGGCACAGCAACCAATACTTTCAATGTGCTTTGGTGTTGCAGCACCCGACACATAACGAGACCATTTGCTCAAAAATTGCCGAACACTTTAGAAATTTTGAGATCGATGCCGTTATCTCGCCGGCAATAGGCGGAATAATTGTTGGTCAAGAAGTTGCAAGACTTCTTGGTAAGAAATCAATTTTTGCCGAAAGAGAAGACAAGACTCTTGTACTTAGAAGAGGATTTCAAATTGAAGAAGGGAAAAAATATTTAGTTTGCGAAGATGTTGTTACAACCGGCGGTTCTGTCTTTGAAGTCATGGAAATTGTGCGTCAGGGAGGCGGAATTGTTGCCGGTGTTGGGTTCATTGTAGATAGAAGCAACAACAAAGTGCAATTTGGCGTTCCCCAGTTTAGTACTCTACAATTAGAGGTGGTGTCATATTTGCCTGATGAGTGCCCTTTATGCAAAGAAAACAAAATTCCGCTTGTTAAACCAGGTTCAAGGAAAGTAAAAGTATAGACCACGGACAACAAGGATAACGCTGGTTATCACTGATACAATCAGTGTCATCTGTGGCTATTGAATCAATGTTCTTGACAGTCAGCTAAAAGTGAAAATATAGTTATTTACCAATAGAGCAAAACATGAAAAAAATTTTATTCTTTTTGTTGATCTCGTTTTCGTTTGTTTATCCGCAAATTAAATTTGACGATTACTTTATGGGGAAAACACTCCGGCTCGATTTCTATCATACCGGCGACAAGAATTCCGAAACAATTAGTTTTGATAAGCTGATCGAAGAACCGGTATGGGGTGGCACAAAGAAAAATATTATCGATCAATTCGGTTATGGAAATTATATGCTCAAAGTTTTTGATGAATCGACTAACACGCTAATCTACTCGCGTGGTTTTTCAACACTCTTTCAAGAATGGCAATCCACCGAGGAAGCCAGGTATACACTGCGGACTTTTTCCGGCTCTGTTGTAATGCCCTTCCCAAAAAACAAAATCCGCGTTGAAATTCTTAAGAGAGATAGAAGAAATAATTTTGAAAAGAAATTTGAGTATATGGTTAACCCCGATAATTATTTTATAATCCAGGAACAAGCAAAAGTTTATCCTAAATTTGAAGTTGTTAATTCCAGCGATCCATCAACTAAACTTGATATCGTTATTATTCCGGAAGGTTACACAAAGGATGAAATGCTGAAGTTTAAAGATGATTGTAAGCGGTTCGCCGGTTATCTCTTTGAATATTCTCCATTTAAGGAAAACGCTGATAAAATAAATATTTGGGGAGTAGAAGCCCCATCCTTAGAAAGCGGAACTGATATTCCGGGTAAAGACGTTTGGGTTAAAACAATTTTGAATTCCCGTTTTTACACTTTCGATAGCGAAAGATATTTAATGACTTTAGATTATCATGCAATTAGAGATTATGCGGCTAATGCACCCAATGATCAAATCTATGTTTTGGTGAACACATCAAAATACGGAGGCGGTGCTGTCTATAATTACTATAATGTTGCTGCGGCAGATAACCAGCTATCCAAACAAGTTTTTGTCCATGAGTTTGGACACGGACTTGCTGGATTAGCAGATGAATACGGTGATGATCCAACTTACCAGGATTATTACCCGTTGGATGTTGAACCGTGGGAGCCGAATATAACAACACTTGTGAATTTTGAAAGCAAATGGAAAAATCTTGTTGATGAGACTACCCCCATACCTACGAATGATGAGGAAAAGTTTAAGGACAAGATCGGTGCATTTGAAGGTGCCGGTTATGTCCCTAAGGGGGTCTATCGACCGACACATAATAGTTTAATGAGAGCTTTCTCTTCAAATGAGTTTAACAAGGTTTGCGAGGAAGTGATAGAAAAAATTATTAATTCATATACGGAATAAATTATTCTTATGGATCAAAAAAAATTATTGAGAACAATCGATACAATTGCATCGGGCAATTTCAAAACCGACGGTGAACTTTTACAATCCGTCGTTGAACAAATAGTAATGCAAAAAGAGTTTAACGTTACCGGTGGGAGGGTGTGGAAATTAAACCCTTCTAAAAAATCATACAAGCTGTTATTCCAAACCGGTAATGTCAAAAAAATATCGGAGGACTTTACTCTCCCGGTTAAAGATTATGATATATTCGATAGGGTCACATCGGAAAGAACTATTCTAGCCGACGAAACAAACAAAACACTTATAGCAAAAGGAATATTCCGTTACTCAGCTTCGGGAGTCGGCAAAAAAATTTCGATCGGAACAAAAAAATACTATGAATATCTCCTTGCAGTTAATTCGGATAAAATCGGTGACGATCTTAGATACACTTTGAATATTGTGGCGACGGTACTTACCTCTAAACTCAAAGAAAGATTCCTCTCACTTTCCCGTAAACATTTAATTATAGACATCGATAAAGCAAAGGAGCTCCAAAGAAGTATTTTGCCGGAACATGAGTACAAATTCCATTTTTATGAAGTGTTTGGAGTAACAATACCGGCAGATACTGTTGCCGGAGATTTTTATGATTACCTTAAAATCGGTGATGAGGAAGAGCGTCTTGGAATTGTTGTTGGTGATGCTGCTTCTAAAGGATTAGCTGCTTCTGCCGAGGCAATGTACATATCCGGAGCTGTTCGTATGGCAAGCACTTTCCAGATGAAAATTTCCCCGATGATGAACCGTATTAACCAGCTTGTAAATAAAATTTTCAGCGACGATAAATTTTCTTCACTTTTTTACGGCGAACTTTCTGCGGATAGAAAAGGTTTATTCCTTTATGCGAATGCCGGGCAGAATCCGCCTATATTTTATAGAAAAAAATCAGGCAGCGTAATTCGTTTAGAACCGACCGGGCCATTACTTGGACCGGCCCCAAATTCCAAATATGAAACGGACAGTATCAATTTTGAAGTTGGGGATGTTTTGGTAATTTTTTCGGACGGAATTGTTGACTCCGCTAATGATAAGTACGATTTTTATGAAGAGAAGAGATTAATTGAATTGACAAAAAAATCTGCCAATAAAACGGCAAGGGAAATTGCACATACCATATTAGATGATGTATTTAGATTCAGTACTTCGGAACCAAGGTACCAGGATGATAAAACAATTGTAGTCATCAAACGGATCGGTCAATGAACCTTGAAGAGAAAATATTTAATGCCGGGGTAGTAGGTGCCGGTGGTGCCGGTTTTCCTACACATGTGAAAGCAAAATCGAAAGTTGAATTTGTTTTGGTTAACGGCGCCGAATGTGAACCGCTCATTCACAAGGATTATGAAATTATGCTGAACTTTGCACCGGATATTGTAAAAGGTGTAGAGGCAATGATCAAACAGACGAATGCAAAACGTGCTTACTTCGGGATAAAATCTAAAAATGCCAATGCAATTGATGCAGTAGAGAAATGTTTTTCGAACGGTAAAATTGAGATGTGCCAGCTCGGTGATTTTTATCCATCGGGTGATGAATATGAATTAGTCTATGCTGCAACAAAAAGATTAATTCCGACTCGCGGTTTACCTTTAGATGTTGGCTGTGTAGTTAACAATGTTGAAACATTTTATAACATAGCGCATGCAATAGAAGATAAACCGGTTACGCAAAAATTTGTTTGTGTTACCGGTGCAGTCAAAAAACCGCAGACATTTTTTGTACCCATCGGGACAAGTTTAAGTGAATTAATCAAACATGCCGGTGGTACAACCGTTCGTGATTACGGAATATTTGTAAGCGGAATTTTAATGGGCAAATTAACTTTTGATCCGGCTGAAGCGGTAACTAAAACAACTGCCGGAATAATTGTGCTGCCCCGTGATCATTATTTGATAAAGCGCCAGGAACGATCGGTGCAAGATATGAACCGGATCGGCAAATCAGCATGTGATCAATGCAGTTACTGTACTGAGTTCTGTCCGCGATATCTATTAGGTTATGATGTTCAACCTCACAAGGTCATGAGGTCGTTGGTGTTTACTACAAGCGGTGAAGCGGTTTGGAATCAATATGCTGATCTATGCTGCTCGTGCGGATTGTGTTCTCTTTATGCATGCCCGGAGGATTTGTATCCACGTGAAGCTTGTGATCAGGGAAAAGTTTATATGAAAAATGCCGGGATGAAATATGAGCAGACAAAACCGGTTAAGGTTCACCCGGTTAAAGAGGGAAGACGTGTACCTTTAAATATGATGATGAAGAAATTATATCTATTAAATTATAATTCGCACACACCTTTTAATAAGGTAAGTCCGCTGCCGAATGAAGTAAAAATTTTGATGAAACAACATACCGGTGTTCCGGCAAGACCGGTTGTAAGAATTGGCAATATTGTTAACGAAGGCGATTTGATTGGTGAAGTTGAAGAAGGCAAACTTGGGTCGAAAGTTCACGCATCAATTTCCGGGAGAGTGACACAAGTCTGTAATGAATACGTTCAAATAATTAAGCAATAAATTTTGATGACTTTGCGAAGACTTAGCGTCATTTCGTAAAAAATCTTCCCACGCAAAGCTCGCAAGGGAAGCGCAAGGAACGCAAGGATAAAAAGAATATGCTTGATGAAAATGAAATATGCCGGATTGTTGTGTTGACAGCAATTGAACTTCACAAAAGTTGGGACCCGGATTATTAGAATCAGTATATGAAAACACCTTAGCTTTTGATCTTAGAGAACAAGGATTGTTTGTAGAACAACAAGTACCAATACCTCTTGTTTATAAAGAAAATAAATTCGAAGTTGGATATAGACTCGATCTTTTAGTAAACAAAAAAGTGATAATTGAATTGAAAGCAGTTGAAGAATTAGCACCAGTTCACTTTGCTCAAGTATTAACTTATTTAAAGCTGTTGGATTTGAAACTTGGTCTTTTGATAAATTTTAATGTGAAATTGTTAAAAGATGGAATTCATAGAATTGTAAATAATTTATAATCCTTGCGGTCTTAGCGTAAACTTAGCGTCCTTGCGTGCAAATCTTTTTCACGAAAGATCATTAAGAAAACGCAAGGGAAGCAAGATAAAAGGAAATTAAAATGGAAATGAACTCACTTGGTTTAATAGAAATGACAAGCATTGCAGCCGGTATGCAAGCTGCAGATATAATGCTGAAGACATCAAAGGTGGAACTGATCTTATCGCGAACAATCTGTTCCGGCAAGTATATGGTATTGATTGGCGGTGATGTTGCAGAAGTTCAATCAGCAGTTGACGCAGCAGCAAACCAAATTGAATTTGCCGTTATCGATACATTTGTCATCCCTAATGTGCATAAAGATATTTTCCCGGCTCTGTCCGGGCATTCGAATGTAAATCTGCTCGAAGCGCTTGGGATTATTGAATCATTTTCTGTTGCGTCATTAATTGAAGGAGCCGACGCAGCAGTAAAAGCTGCAAATGTGAAGATAATTGAGATTCGCTTAGCTATGGCATTGGGTGGAAAAGCATTCTGCACACTCACCGGTGAAGTCGCAGCAGTACAAAGTGCCGTTGATTCCGGCGCTAAAGTAATTGCCGATAAAGGATTGCTCGTAAATAAAATTGTGATACCTCAGCCGCGTCCTGAATTATTAAGCGAGATGATCTGAATTGCCTCATGAAGGGTTTTGCTGAGCACCGGTAAATCTTCTTTAGCAGTTTTCCAAACAACTTTGAGACTCACACCAAAATAATCATGTATTAGTTTGTCTCTCATCCCACTTATTTCGCGCCATGGTATTTCTGAGAATTGATCTTTGAGTGACTTAGGAATTTTCTTACTTGCTTCACCTATTACTTCGATTGCGCGTATTAATGCATATTGTGTTTTTTTGTCATTGACGAAATCATTATAACTCATTCCTTGAATAAAAGTAATCCCCTCGACAGCCGATTTGTACATATCTTTAAGATATATTAAAAAGTTCTTCTTCATTTATAGATAGGAACAGCTTCTTTAATAATGTGTCCTTTTATTTCATCTCTCAATGAATCTTTCATTACAAGATCAACTTTAATTCCGAGATTGTCTGAAAGAAAGTTTTCAAGTCCAATAAACTGAATTAAGGAAGGAGTTCTTTTAAAAGTGACGAGCAGATCAACATCACTCGTTCTTTTCTGATCGGATCTTGCATACGAACCAAACACTTCAATGTTCTCAACATCATATTTATTTTGAACGAGATCAAATAGTGCTCGAATCTCACTTAATATTTGCTCTAAGTTTTTTTTCATATATAAAAGATTGCATTTATTTGATAACAATCCAAATACAAAATTAATTGCCGACTTTTACAATTACCCGCCAATCACAACTGTCCATTAACGGACACTCCATTCTTTGATTAAACCATTTAATACATATGGATCACTCTTCGCAAAATTTTCAGCTACAGCCGGGCTATCACCTTTAAACACAAGGATAGCACCGTCTGCCGGATCAGCTAATGCACCGGCTAAAATAAGTTCGCCTCTTGCATGGTATTCTTTGGCTAACTTTAAATGAGCTTCACGGAATGACCCCCGTTTTTCAATGTAATTATCAACCGTTTTATAAAATAAAATGTAATACATGCAGATTAACTCCTTAATTTAAAAAAGATGTATGGGGATATTGCCGTCCAAATAAGTACAACAATCCATAATCTACCCTTAAATATATTATAATCAGCTAAAAGTTTTTCCCAGGAATTACCCATCACAAAGTGTCCAAAGACAAATTCAAAGATGATAGTCATTGCAAGCCACATTATTCCAATTGTTATTGCTTGAGCAGAAGATTCTATTTTCCAAACTCCCGTTATGATCCAAACATAAACAGCAAAAAATATGATGCCTGATAGAACAGACACTTGATGTGCGGCTAATTCATTAAGAAATTTAGTATAAAAAAATTGCCTGATTGAACCGTTGACAATTGCAATAATCACCATTGGAAACCAGAGCAAAAAATATTTGAAGAGCATATATATTCCCTAATACTATCCTCATTTAATCAATGGGTGGTTTCGCCTTCGAATTGCTGGGTAAATGGTGTATCTACCGGCTCCCATAGTTCAATTTTATTTCCTTCCGGATCCATTATGTGCAAAAACTTGCCGTACTCATAAGTTTCGATTGTATCACAAATTGTAACACCATCTTTTTTGAGCTGCTCAAGGAGAACTTCAAGATTTGCCACACGGTAATTAATCATAAATTCTTTTTTCGATGGTTCGAAATAGTTAGTTTTATCTTCAAACGGACTCCATTGTAGGTATCCTTTTTTATCGGGATCATCGCTTAACCTGAATTCAAAAAGTGATCCATACTCATTTGTAGCCAATCCTAAATTTTTTGCATACCACTCGCGCATTTGCTTGGGATCTTTTGATTTGAAAAAGATTCCGCCGATGCCGGTTACTTTTTTTGTTTCACTCATTTTAATTCCTTTCGAGTTGATTTGTAGATTTTTATCATCATTTGTTTGTGCAATTATATTTCGACTAATAAAAAGTGTAACCATGAATAAAAAAATAAGTTTTTTCATGTTATATTCCTTTCGTTGTTTAAACAACCGTCATATGAATAATAATTTGCCACTTGTCTTTAATCCTTTTTAAGATTAATAAATTTCTACCTATAACTTTTTCTCCGCAATTCTTTGCTTCATATTTACAAAATAGAGTGGCAATATCACATGATAAATTGATTTTTAATATTTCTATCGAGTCAATGTGTCCGCCAAGTTCAATACCTTTTCCGAAATAAGCAATAATATTATCTCTTCCCTCGGTAACCAAACCGTTTACATGTGATGATATATAGTCTGAGTTTTCCGAATATAAAAGAGATAGTTTAATTAAGTTGTTATTATTATATGCATCTTTCCATTCATTAGCCAACGTTTGAAACACTTCCAAATTTGTACTTAGTGTATCACCGGATGGCATTAAATTTAATTGCAAAGTTTTTGGTACTGCTCTAATATTTAGTAATAAGAAGACAAAAAAGAAAATTTGTAAACAAGAATTCATTTATTGACCTCGTCTAAATATTGCATCGATTGAATCTGAAATTGTATTTCTTAATAAAACATTCTCAGCCGGTGTATCCTGAAATAATCTATTCAAATCGTTTATTGCGGTAAATTCACCAATCTTCCCTAGTGAAATTATGGAAATTAAAACTATGTTATTATCTGTATTAATTAAATTTTGCACCAATATCTTATTTGCTTTTGGAATATCATTACCTTTAGCATTTGACAGTACTGCTAATGCTTGTATCTGTTTCTCTTTAATGAACTGACTTGAATTGTTAAGAATAGTAAATGCTTCTTCTATGTTAATTGTTTGGCTCGAGTTGATCCTTATGTTTTGTTCCTTAACGGAATTATCAATTTCATTAATAGCCCATGCTACAGCTTCACGAATCATTTTGTGCTTTTCATTTAGATCGGGAATTGTACGAGAATTAGTAATTGAAGCACCAATGCGTTTAGCATAAGCTTCTCTTTGTGATTTTTCAAGCTCCAATGATTTTACTCTAGCAAGCTGGACTTGTGATGGTTGACTGTTAATGTGCTTCTTAAGATGAGGTACCGCCGAAACGTCTTTCAACTTACCTAAGGAAACTGCCGAGATTGCAACAATATTTGGTTCATCACTTTCCAGATTTGTTATTAAATGTTTTACGGCAATTGGTACTTCCTCGCCTTTGGCATCACCTAGAAGTGAAGCAGCTTTTAAAACATTGTTCCAATGAAAGTTATAACCACCTTCATGTATTTGCAATGCTTCTTGAACATTTTTCGGTCCGTTTCTATCCAAAAATTCGTTACGCTGTTGAGGTGTAAAAATCGGAATATTCAGTTTGAACTTCTTTTCATTTTCACTTTTAAATCGTTCGAACCATATGTATAGAATAATTGCAGCAACGATAAATATAATTTCCCAAATACTCATAATTATTCTCTTTGAATGTTTTAAGTAGCGAAATACTTATTATATAACCTTAGAAACATTATACTCACCATTCCTTATTTTTCTTAGCAGATTATCAAATGAATCGAGAGAAGTAATGCCATATCCCTTTTGTGCAACGTTACCAACACTCGATTCGGCATTGATAAGATTCCAATTCTGTGAATGGAATAACTTTTCAAATATAGATTCGGCTTCGGGCAGATAAAACATTTCGAAATATTTCATCAGTGCATCATACGTCCCGGTGACGTACAAAATGTGCAAAGGATTAGAGTAAGTATTTTTTGCTTTTAATTGATAAATGCGCGCCGGCAATATTCCGGCTGATTTACAAGAAGTTAAAAATGATACCTGGTTGTTCAGATTGGATTCCAAACGACTAGGGAATTGGCTTAGACTTATCGCTTCACCCGGAATTATTTCGGATTGATTACCAAAAGCATCGTTTAATTTAATCGGTGTGGTATTGGCAGACTCATCGGAGATATACAACTTACCGGTGCTGAATTCTTTCATTCTTAATTGTGACACGTTATTCCTCCTTCATTGATTATTTTTAGAACAATTGTCGAATCAGAAAAGGGAATTTATTTAGTATCTAATTTCCGGTAAAGAAGAGAGGAACAAAATAAATTTATTTGCTGAACAGCTTTATAACTATTTATTCTGGTTTTGGGTGTAGTATCTGTTTGTAAAATTAATTTATTGATTGCATAATTACTACTTCATTATTACAAGTTTTTTTGTAACAGAATAATTACCAGCTTGCAACTGATAAAAATATACACCACTGGATAATTTATAATTTTGAATTGAGAATTGAGAATTATATTCCCCCGGTAGTTTGTATTCATTCACAAGCGTTGCAACTTCACGTCCGAGGAAATCATAAACTTTTAAAGTTACGAACACACCCCTTTGATTCCCCTCTCGAGAGGGGACACCGAAGGTGGAGGTGTGTATTGTATATTCTATTGTTGTAATTGGGTTGAATGGGTTCGGATAATTTTGGTAAAGAATAAACTCTGTTGGCAATTCATTGTACGTTTGTTTTGCCTCTGTTGATGCTACGTATTCAACTACGATCATATCCCAGTATTTAAGGTAGGGCAGTGTGAAAGAAATTTCGTTATTAATATTTTGAAATTGAATTTCGACCGGTGAGCCTAAATTATAATCGGGTGAAGCAAACCAAATTTTATCAACTTGTTTCGTTGTTATAAAACTTAGCGGAATGTTTTCTAACAAATCCGGTTCATGCTGAGTTTTTGAGTTATCCCGCCAATCGAGAGAAGCAGCACCTTTAAAATTGATCAGGTGAAATACATCAACACTATCGATTTGTTTTTTGAACGAAGTAATTGTGCCAAGTACCGGTGGCCATTTTGATAGCGCAACATTTCCGCTTGTTGTTAAATCAGATGTTGCCAATGTTCCTTTATCACGCAGCAAGTTCTCGTATGCTGTTAAAGAGTTGTAATAATTTTTTAAACTTGTTTTTAATTCATCGGTCATACTCAAATTTTCATTTGGAAAATATTCGTGACCGAGCATATGCTCGCCAAGTTCGATATGTGAACCGCCATAGGCAAATATTACTGCATCAGCATAGAGTAGTGCCGGTGTGTTAAAGTATCCCGGATTATTGGAAAGATCATGGTTGACATAAGCAGCAAGAACAGAGTTTTTTGTTCCGCCAGATAAATTAAAATTATTAACAATGATCGATGCGAGCGAGTTAAATGTAGTATTAGGCGACCAAACTTCTGTATAGAGAAAATCAACCGGACCTTGGGCGATGTTCTGCTGTCCGTACTGGTTGACTGCATTCATAACTAAATTAGCGTCTAAATAATTTTTTGCATTCGTAAGAAAATTGGTAAAATCGTTTTTAAGATTTACACTTGTCCCGGAATAATCATAAAGCGTTCCGCGTTCACCCACTTGATCAACATGCCATCCGTCGAAGGGGAGAGCGGTAAATACACTCTGCATTTGTCCAAAAATATAATTCTGCCATCCGTTGTTGCCCGGATCGAGTAGATAAATGTAGTGACCCCAAAATGAAAGATCGAGGAAATCTTTTTGTGTGTGATTAATATCTTTGTATAAATACCACTCGTTAGCAACACCATCTTGTCCGGCACTCTCAAGCGCACCGTAAAGGAGATTGTATGACATTGCTTTCATATTACGGTTGTGGGCGAGTTCAATGTATCTGTTAACGGTAGAAAAATAATTTGTTCTATTTGCAATATCGAGCCACGATGTTGAGGGATTCTCAGGTGTTCCGCTTAGTGGAACGTGGTGTTTGTAATGCCAATCATAAAACTGTATTGCGTTTATGTGATGATCATTCAGGTTGGTTATTACATCATTCATCTGTTCTTCCGTCATCAATGGATATTTGGAAAGAAACCCATAGCGCGGAAATTTGCCGTAGTCCGATGAGACATCAACAGCCGTATTTATTTGATCTAAAATCGTGTCTTGTCCGATAAGATAAACTTCAACAAGGTAACCGGTAAAATCCTTTTGCGGAGGGAGCCAGTTCCAGTTTGTCTGCTGCAAATTTAAAATCGAGTCGCTCGCAATTGTCACGGACAAATGTTTGTAATTTATTCTTATGTAGGAACCAGCCGGTGGATTTGTTAAACCAACTTCAAAATTTACAGTTTCACCCGGGTTATATCTTGATTTGTCGGTACTGAGAAAAGTAAAATGATTGGATTGACAGAAGATCACCGAAGATATAAATATAGTGATGACGAAAAAGTTTAAGAGTCCGCTCATATACTAAGTAATTTAATAATTCGAAATGTACATAAATAATATTTATCACCAGCGTGGGTAATGTTAAAGCTTTGGAAAAAAGTTGTGGATAAAAATGTTAAAGACAATAGAACGCAGATCAAATATGATCGATTATGAAAAACCATGATAAATCATAAGTAGTTATAAAAACTTGCCGCACTTAGTTCCTGTTAAGTGGGTTTGAGTATTGTTATTTTTTTCTCAAAACAAAATTCCCCGACATGTCCTTCCTAAACACACAATCTACAAGTGCTGTGAATGTCCCATCAATTTTATTTTCGATATTTCCGCTGCCAATAAATTGTATTGTTACGAGTTTTGCATCGCTTATTTTGGTTGCTTGAAATTTTATTTTAGCACTATCGACAATGTATTCAGCAGTGATTAAATCATCAGGAAATTGAATGCGGATGTAATCAACACTGTCCTTGGCATAAATGGCTGCATCTAAAATGTAAGGTTCGGTTACTTTGGGTGTCAACAATTCAAGCTTGTGGGTAAAAATTATCTCTTGTGCGAGTAAATTATTAGTAATGAAAACAGCCAATAATAAAAAGTATAAATATTTCATATTAACTCTCTATTTATAATTTGATTCGATACTGTTAATCCATCAACATACCTCCGATAGACATGAGTGAGTTGCTATTTGTTTTTTAGCTTGATCGATATTAACTCTTTAGCAGACTCAACATTTTGTTTGTTATTCATTAGTAGGGTAAGTCCGCGGATTTTGCCAAATTTTTTCCCATCTTTAAATTGCTTTTTTAGTGAGGCAGAAATAGAACTCTCCTTAATAGCCGTTTCCGCTTTATCGCTCAAGTAGAATGTTATTCTAAATGTGTCTTCGATAAGGGAAAGCCAAAATATCGTTTTTGATTTTCTTGTAACTTTGAACAGCCAGCTTTTGCCATCGTTATAATATCTCCACTCTTCGGAAAAATCGGGATGATTTGTATGAATGTGTTTGAACAAAGATTCCCAGAATATTTTTGATTTGCCTATGTGAGAAAATATAATTTCCTCGGTGGGGAATTGGTTCTTGTCTGATAAAATTATTTTATCCACGTTTCCTCCTAATACATGTTTTTGTCAAGGAGAGGTCCTTGGCGATGTGGATAGATTTATATTAATCTAATATTTCTTTAATTCGGTTTTCAATGGATGGGAGTTTATTTTTGACAGCATCCCAAATCAGTTCGTAATCTACACTAAAATATTGATGAATTAATTTATCACGCATACCAGCGATTTTCTTCCAATCAATATCGTTGTATTTTTCTCTAAAATTCGGAGATAAATTTTTAACTGCTTCACCAATTATTTCAATGCTTCTTGAAAATGCTCTTGTGTAAGTTTCGCTTTCGGTAAAAGTATTATAGTTTAGATTGGCGACTGACTTTTTAATAAAGACTATTTCATCAAGAATGTGCTGCAAGTAAATTTTATCATGCTTCATACCAGCGGACCTCATTTTGCACATAAGGTAAGATATATGGGCTAATTCCTTCTTTAGTCAGTAGTTCAACTTTCCGTCCAAATATTTTTTCTAGTTCAAAAACTAAATCAATGAAATTATCAAGTGATTTTTCTTCAAAATCAACTAGCAAATCTATATCACTTTCATTATTAGATTCATCCCTCGAAAAAGAACCGAACAAGCCAATTTTCTTAACTCTGTATCGTTTTAGTAAATTCTTGTTGCGATTCAATATTTCTATTATTTCGCTCGACGAATAACTTTTCATTTAATTCTTCTTTTTCTCGGAAAAAAATACGAAAGATAATTCACATAAAAAACCTCAGTAATGTTCTTCACAATTTCAGTTAATGAGTAGTTCTTGAGAACAGTGCAACGTGCACATTTATTTCCCCAATTGATCTTTCCATTTATTGACATGGATTACAATTGTATCGTCTTGTTTCACTTCATAGATAGAATTACCGGGAACATTGCCATTCTGATCGAGTGCTTCTTTATCCCAACTTCCGCGTGTGATTTTATAACTGATAATCGATCCTTCGGGGAAGGCGAATTCTTTGAACCAAACGCCGTCATTTTGTTTCTCAAGAATAATCTTGCCGGGGTTCCAATTGCTTAGTAATTGATGATCGCCGGTTATGAATATCTTTGAACTATCGGGTAAATCTTTGCAAATGACCTGAACAATAATCTTTCTATCGGGTCCCAATGGTATTTTGTAACTTTCAAAATAGTTGTTCCAATCGGCATATACTTGATCGATGTTCATTCCATATATGCCGGCGAATCCTTCTTCAATGCTTTTTGCTTTGCAGAAAGATTTAAATTTTTCCAAACCATATGAATCAATAAGGTACTTAATAAAAAAAGCGGATGCTGCGTAATCTTCCGACGAAAAATTAAATCTGCTGCTAACCAAATATTTTTTTATGCTGAAATCGACACTATTGGTAATAAGCATTCTTGTTCTTTTCCAACTGCTGCTATCCTTACATGCGTAATAATAGCCTACAACACCCTCCGAGAAAAAAGATGTAAGCGACCCAACCCGGTCGTTAAATAAAATGTGGATCGATTCATGTTCAACTACACCAAGTCCGATTGAATGATTCTGGTACGCTTTGATGAAAATATTTCCACTGCCTGGTGTTGCCGATAAATAATATTTCTGTGCAAAGTCTTTATAAAGAAAACATTCTATTTTTCGTTCGGGCTGTGCTAATCCAAAAAAACTAAGAATATTATCAACTTTTTTATCCTCATTTAAGAAAAGACTATCTGCGTTTTGTTTATTAACAAATACCGATGGATCATAGTAAAAGGTGTAATACTTAGTTGATTTTTCTATTAGCTGTTTCTTTCTCAATTTCCATACATCGTAGTGATTTGCGGGATCGAACTCATTATTTAATAAAAAGCCGTGATGTGTGATTGCCCAATTTTGCATGATAAAATATTGGCTCAAGTATTGAAAAGTTGTCCAGAGAGTTTTTAACCCGGTGAATGAATTTGATATTTGAAAATATCTATCGCACTCGGAGGGAAAAATACTTATCGCATCGAGTGAGTCTGTAAAGTCATATGGACCAAAACTGAATCCGTTTTCAGTCACGGTTAGTACTTTCGGCAAGAACTTTTGCAAGTGAACGTAAGAGCCAATCGGACCATAGAACTGGAGATGTTTTTTAAGATCGAGGGAATCAAGTTCGTCTTCATATTTGATCTTAAGATTTTCGTTCTCCCACGATAGAAAAATTTCATTTAATTCAGCCGGATACTTATCAGTTAATCTACCTTTAACAATTAGAATCTCATCCGAACTAACAAATGTGTTGTAGTAACGAGTAATAAGACTATCGAAAGAGTTTTGAGCATTCACATTTGTTGCTAGTAATAATGAAGCAATGAACAACACGGTTGATCTACGCATTTTATCTCGTTGCTTTTCTTATTTATAAACTTCCGGTTTTAACTATTTGCAATACTATGTATATTAAAAGGGTAATGAAAGAAATTATCAGCATAGGAAATTTCACAAAGAAGAATCTAAAACCTTTCTTATTAATTTCACTTTTTACCATAAGCACAGAATATTCAAGATCCGCATCTTTTATTGTATCGTCTTTTTTTGTTAGTATTTTGTGCGTGTTAGTGTATAGCCTCTTATAAGAGATCAGCACAAAAAAATATTGACTGAAGTCGATCAGGTAATACAGAATCTCGGAGAATAGGGCAGTGATCAGGAGAAAATGTGACGAGAACTGTTTATCCGAAAAGAAGAATGCCCACGTAACACCCATTAATCCTAATGCTATTTGTCTGCCTATAGCAGAACACTTGGTCGATTGCTCGCTAATAATTTCTTGTATTTCTTTCAGGTCCATTTATAACTATTTATTTGTTAACTATTCAGAGACGTTAAAATTTCAAACCTAAGTTCTTGAGAATTATATTCTTACTAGCTGCTGTTAACGCCTTTTTACTTTTGATCTTTTTAATAAGTAAATTCTTTTCAATGCCGAATTGGTGAAGATTAATAGAAAGTTGAGGTCTAGTACTTTCAAAAACTTTTAGCGGTCTTGGAATTGAAGGCAGCGGTACTATTCTAACTCCATCAATATCAATAGTTAATTGAGAATTTGGTTTGATTGAAAAGACGCGGTTGCAATCCCGGCACTCGTAAAAATTCGGCAGCAGCATCTTAACATCTTCGCTTTCACAATTTGGGCATGTAATTTTCATAGAACACCTTGTTATTATTTCTTGGAAGTTAAGTTTAATACCTTAACTGTACTCTTATTTATTCGCTAATATCTCGTTATATCTCTTCAGTTAAGTTTTCGTCAAGGAACTGTCCTTGACGGTGTGGAAAATCTATTTTCTTAAGCGACACAGAGACCATTTCGGCAAAAGTGACCGCTATCGAGGTGAGTGTTATGTATTATTTCTTAAAATAAGATTTAGCAAAAAGTGGTAACGAATATTTGAAATAGTCTCTTAATAACTTCCATGTAGAAATTATAAATAAAGCAAGCAAAAAAGGGCACACAATAATAATTGTGATGGATGGTAATTCTGGTAATTGTTTAATGATATTGGAAATCATTATTATAGACGGTAGACCAAATAATAAACTGCCAGCTACAAGCCCTCCAATAGTTTCACTTTTTTTATAATCGCTTTTATATATATCTAAACTAATTTTAGATATTCCAATAAATGGAGCATTCAATTTAGCTGGTAATTCCTCTGTATCTGAATCATATAAAACTTCGAAAACTACCCCATCATTTTGATTCATATAATCAAATCTGATTTCTACTTTGTTACCACTAAGAATTATTTGGAAATTATTTTCTTCAGAAGAAATAGCAGTCTTATTTACTGATAATACTTTTACATTATCTTGAAAAATAATTGTAGGATATTTACTGGTTGGCAAATCATTGTTCCTAATTTCTTTATTACCTTTGTTGCAGAATAATATATACGCTCTGGATAAATTATGTATCTGATTTTTCCTAAATATAATACTAATTTCTGGATGATTTTTTGTTTGTAAAAGATCCGTTTGATAAACGAATAAGGGTCTTTTAATTGTTTGAGAACGAAAAAAGAAATAGATACTTAAAGCACCAAAAAGAATAGTCCCAAATGTTCCTAAGTAATCCATAGTGTACTCATATTTTTGTGTGGAGCAATTAATTAACGAGGTTTTTGTTGATTAGCAACCGAGTTCTTTTCCTCAATTTCTTCGCTAATAACTTATCAAAAACTTAATTCAACATAAACCGAAATGTTTTGGGTAAACGGAGTAACAATCCGGTTAACATTATTTTACCACAACACACTCAATTTCAATTAGGGCATCCTTAGGCAAGCGTGCAACTTGCACGGTGGAGCGTGCCGGTTTATGCCCGGCAAATTCTTCTTCGTAAATTTTATTCATCTTTGCAAAGTCGTTAAGGTCAATCATAAAGACAGTACATTTTACAACTTTTGTAATATCCGTCCCGGCTTCTTTAAGAACTGCACGGATGTTTGCAAAAATTTGTCGTGTCTGTTTCTCGATATCGTTTTCAATCATTGTGCTAGTTGCTGGGTCAATAGCAATTTGCCCGGATAGAAAAACAAATCCGTTAGCTTCAATTGCCTGGGAGTAGGGACCGATTGCCTTCGGTGCATCGGGAGAGGTTATTACTTTTAGTTGGGCTGTTAGAACGCAGAAGGTAGAGTGCAGAATGATGAGTGTTAAAAATGTTTTCATAGTTAACCAAATTTATTTTTTGTTGTTGCTCGGCATAGGGATACTTCGCCCGCCTATTGACGGGCTCAGTATGACAACAGAGTCATTCAAATTGTTTGGGAACGCCGCAGATGAATACAAACGGTTTATCTTTATTCACATTTTTGTATTGATGCATTTCGTTTGGAAGAACAAGAGCAAAGTCGCCTTTCTTAAGAGGTTTTTCCTCGCCTTGTTCATTTATTATAACACCTTGACCATCTATGATGTAATTCAACTGCTCGTAATCATGTTTGTGGTAGGGAGTGTGTCCATCGGGTTCAACTGTAAAGACACGGAGGGACATGTTGGGTGTGCCGTCGGCATTTGCAATAGGGATTTGCTTCAAAACATTTTGTGCGCCGTCCATTGCAACGGATTTTTTCTGAACGTCATTTATGTTAATTACTTTCATGGATTGTCCTGATTTTTGATTCCAAAATACGGGAAATGTAGAAAAGAATAAATAAAAGAAATGGAAGAAAGTTGGCTGGGAATAAGCTTTAGGGAATTGTGGAATAATGGAATGAACTGCTGGATTTGATTTTTTTACTCTGTGTCTCTCAGTGCAGACTCTGTGTGACTCAGTGTAATCTCTCTTAAAAAATATTTCACAGAGAAACACGGAGAAATATGGTTGGTTAATTTTCATTGATCATACACTGGCACGGAGTTCCACAGAGAAATGCAGATGGATAACTAAAAATCTTTTTTGAGTGAGTTGGCGGCTGTACGTAGAAAGATAGATGTTAGTATGAACGAAACAACTGCAATCGGAATTACCGGGTAAATTAAACGGAACAGATTGTAGTGTCTGCCTATCATTCGTGCTAAAAAGTAATTGCTCATTGGTTCAAACAAAAGTACAATAATAAACAGCATGTAAATAATGCAGATAAGAAAAGTTATAGATGCACCTTGCGATGAAGAAATTCTTATCGGGTTCTTCTCTTTGTAATTAACAAACAATCCGCCCATACCAAGATTGATCGATATTATCGTTATCATTGCGATGACTGTGGTAAGCATAGACATCAATTCGATCACAAAAACAAACCTGAAACTTGTATAGTAGCTTAACCCGGTCCCGATAAATAAAATTATGCTGCCTATGATCGAAATTTTTCTTCTGATCAAAAATTTATTATCGACCGGTGCAGATCTCACCTTCCAATGGGTTAATCCTTCAAGACTGATCAACGGAAAAATAAAGCGGAGTGATATTGTTGAGATGAGCAATAGATTGAACATAAATACAGCCAAGTAGATGCCGGTTTGCAGATAAAAATTTCCCAATCCAATGTACCTGATACCAGACACACTTGAAATAAAAATTACAATTAGAAAAACCAGCACAATGAAATGGATTACCTGGCTCGGTTCGCGGATGAATAGGTGAATATCCCTTTTGATGATTGCTTCTGTCTGGCTCTTTAGTGATGAACTGCTGCCGAAAGAAAATAGTGTCTCGTGATTTTTTGTTTCGTTCTTTTCTGCATTCAGTTTGATATTCTTAAGCCACGTTGCGAGGTACCATCGCCGCCCAAGTTCCATTGCAGATATGAACAGTAATACGGATATAACAATTTGCTGCAAGCTTAGTATAATCGCTTTCGATATTTGGTCGCGGGTTATCCAATATGCAGCTTCGGATAACCAGTTATTCGGCAAAAATTTGATCACCGGCGCGATAAATTCGCCCAGGTATTGGTTCGTGTCGATAAACGGATAGAGCTTCATTACAGATGTTGCAAGATGGACGGGTGAATTGATCTTGAAGAAAAGAAAAATTGTGATCACATAAATAGCGGCAATAAAAAAGACGACTCTTCTGAATCCGAATTTTGCAGCAGCTTTGATAATTAACAAGAGAAGAATAACACCGAGCGAACCGGCCGAAAATATGAACGGGATGAAATTAAAAACGAACAAGAACAAAAATGAAAAGAAATTCAGTTTGAAATAAACCGAATAACCGGCTAACACGGAAAGTAAAACGAGAAGGAGAGTGGAAGAACTGTAGAAGAAGTTATCCAAAAATTTTATAACGAATATTCTTGAAGATGGAACCGGTTTGCTGAATAGGAAATTTACTTCGGATGATTTGTAGAGCGTTGAATAAGAAACGATTGTATTGCCGATATTGACCGCAACGAAAAAAATAAATAGTATCATCGAAATAAATTCGTGCAGTAGGAACAAGCCTACTTTTACTTCTACAACTATAAAATTGATAAACTTTTGCGAGAACCAAAATGCACCAAGTGCAAACCCGAGATATATGATTGAACTGCCGAAGTTTTTCAGCATAGTTTCAAAATTAAGCTTACTATTGAGCCGCATGAAAATTAAGAGCTTGTATTTCATAATGTAGAATAGCTGGCTCATTCTTCTTCGTTTGTTAACTGGATAAATAGTTCTTCAAGATTATTGTTCCGGTCTTCTTTTAGTTTTTTCAACGCATCAATAGAGTCATCAAATATCAGCGCGCCTTTGTTGATGATCCCGACCCTTGTGCAGATTTCCTCGACTATATGCAGACTGTGGGTTGACATGAAAATAGTTTTACCATCATTCACTTGCGCAGTAAAAAATTTTTTGATAACAAAAGCCGATTGAGGATCGAGACCTACCATCGGTTCATCGATAATAATTACTATTGGCTCGTGAAGGAAAGCGGAGGCAATTGTAATACGCTGTCTCATACCTTGTGAATACTCTTCCGTGCGTTTGTCGATCCAGCTCCCGATTTTTAAATAGTCGATAAGTTCATCAATCTTTGCTTTCAATTTATCCTTGGTAATATTATATAGTCCTCCGCTGAAGAGAAGGAATTCACGTCCGGTAAGTTTATCGTAAAGGAAAGGCTGATCCGGCACATAACCGATTTTCATTTTTGATTCGATCGGCTTTAGCCAAACATTTTCTCCGTCGATGAAAATTTCTCCCTCGGTGGGGGAAAGAAGCCCGGTCATCATTTTAATGGTTGTTGTTTTTCCGGCACCGTTGGGACCAAGAAATCCGAAAAGTTCACCTTTGTTGATCGCTAAATTCAGGTTATTTACTGCGGTGAAAGAACTAAAATTTTTTTTCAGGTTTTTTAATTCAAGCATGTTTTTTTACTCTGGGCAAAATTTTTATGTTACTTTGTCATCTTGCGTAGGAGATAATATTCTTTGCGATCCTTGCGTTTCTTTGGCGATCTCTGCGTGAAATGCCTTTCTTTTTTCTCGCAAAGGCGCAATCAGCCACCACGGAACGCTGAGTCCGCTGGCATAGCCATCCCTTCGGGAAAAGAAATATATTCTGCGAAACATTAGATAGTAAGTTGCATACTATAATTTCAATCTATCATACTTATTAAAATTAACGGGACGAAATCACTTAAACTTTTATCGGCTCACAATCTTCAAATGTAATGATCTTCAAATCATCGTTGGATGGATTAACCATAGAAGCGATACGCAATTCCTGGTTAGTGATGGCAGCATAAAGAATATTTTTTGATGCAAGTGCGTTCATAAAAGCGGCATCTTTTTTCTCACAGACATCGTTAAAATGTTCAAGCATCATTTGGAGCGCGCCTTCATCAAGAATATATCCGTGATCGGATGCAATCTCATAACAAATAGCAAGCATTTCCCTTGGAGTGTAATCATTGAATTCAAAAATATTCGGAAATCGATTTTTAAGAAGAGGGAAGGAATTTATAAACTGATCCATTTCTTTTTTAGGACCGGCAAGTACGACCAATAATTTACTTTTTAATTCTTCCATCCGTGTTAGTAAAGTTTCAAGTACGTTCCAGCCGGGAGTATCGTCTGTTTGCAAAAGTAAGTGGGCATCCGCAATATAGAGTATTCCACCTTTTGCTTCGTTTATTATTTTATCTGTTTTACTGATCGTTTGTTCGGGATAGCTGCCGATCAGGTCTGCTCTTCTTGCTGTTATAACGCTTGCTTTATCTATTAGTCCAAGCTCGTGCATTATGTTTGCGAAAATTTTAGCTACAGTTGTTTTGCCAACGCCGGGATTGCCGAAAAATAAACAGTTCAGGTTCGGAGCAATAACATGCAACCCTCTCTCTTTTTTAAGCTGTGCAATTTTAGAGCCGCCGATCATTTTAAATATTTCTTCTTTAACATTTGTAAGACCGGTTAGAGAATTAAGCTGGTCGATGTATTCCTGGAGTTTGAGCGGATCGCCTTTAACACGGTAATCGGTGGCTTGTGTTGTTCCCGATAATGCTTCTTTTATATCATGCACAACGATCGTGTTTAATTTCTCTTCTGTTCTTTCTGTCTGGGGAAGATCGGCAATTCTTAAAAGCATTTTTTGTTTGATCGATTCAAGCAGATTACGGACTATCCTTGCATTGCCGAATTTTTTATCCCTTCCTTTATATATTTCGTTGAAATGTTTTTGCAGAAGTTCTTCGGCTTCTTTCTCGATTGATTTTTTTTCTTTTTTCAATGAACGGTGGACGATATCCATTAGCTCGATAGGGGAATAATCTTCGAAAGTCAATGACTTTGTAAATCTGCTTTGCATACCGGGATTGCTTGCAATAAATTTTTTCATTTCGTCTGTGTAACCGGCTGCAATAACAATAAACTTTCCCCGTTCGTCTTCCATTCGTTTTAGTAAAATATCGATTGCTTCTTTGCCGAAATCGTTGCCTGAACCGTCCGGTTTTATAAGTGCATATGCCTCGTCAACAAACAGAGTACCGCCAATAGCTCTATCGATCATCGAAGTAGTTTTTTCGGCAGTTTGACCAACATACCCGGCAACCAAGCCTTGCCGGTCGGTCTCTACCAAATGTCCCTTGGTTAAAACTCCGAGTGCAGAAAATATTTTACTGAATATTCGCGCAACAGTTGTTTTACCGGTGCCGGGATTCCCCAGGAATAAATAATGTGCGCTGAATTTATCTCTCAGGTCTTCACCTTGCTCTGCAAAAAATCTCGCAAGTTTAACAAGATCATTAATTTCTTTCTTAATTGTTTCCAAACCAACGAGGTGATTCAACTCGTTGAGTGCACCTTCGAGCTCTTCTTCATTAATGGTTAGTACAATTTGTTTAGCAGCAGATCTTTTAGATAGTCCCGTTATGTCCTCAATTGTTATTGTGTTCAATTGATCTTTTGTTCGTTCCTTTTCGGGAATAGTTAAAGCACGCTTACCCAAATTGATTTTTGCATCATCAAAAATATTTCTTACAAGCCGGGCATTACCGAATGTTTTGTCTCTTCCGCGGTAAAGTGTTGTAAATTCTTTTTTTAATTCATCTTCGGCTGAACTTTCAATTTTATATTCTTCTTTTTTCAGATACCGTTGGAGAATCTGGATTAATTCATCCGGCGTATAATCTTCAAATGTAAATGTATGGGTGAATCTCGATTTTAGTCCGGGGTTCGAATTCATAAATGATTGCATCTCTTCAGTGTATCCGGCGGCAATAACGGCAAATTCACCTTTTTTGTCTTCCATCCGTTTTAGTAGAACGTCAATTGCTTCTTGTCCGAAATCTTGTGTGCCGCCTTTTTTGATCAATGTATAAGCTTCATCTACGAATAACACTCCGCCGGTTGCATCGCTTATTATTTTTTCGGTTTTTTGTGCAGTCTCGCCAATATATTGACCGACCAATGCCGAACGGTCAACTTCTATTACATGTCCGTTTGGCAAAATGCCCATAGCTCTAAAAATATTTCCTAATAAACGTGCTATTGTTGTTTTACCGGTTCCCGGGTTGCCAAGGAAAATAATATTTGCTGAAAATTTTTCTTCAGTTTTTAGTCCGTACTTTTTTCTTTCCTTCATAAATTCCAGGTAGGAAATAAAATCACGCACGGCTTGTTTGATGTTTGTGAGTCCAATATAGGAATCAAGTTCAGTCATCAATTCATTCAGTGACCGGGTATCTTCAATTTTGGGAGGAGTTTTTTGCTCCGGCTTTTCTTTTTTCTTTTCGGTATCTGTCCTGGTATTTGCTTGTGGAAGTTCGTCTTCCGGAATCATTACAGACGCAACTCCAAAATATTTTTCGGCGACTTTAAAATTATTAATGTAAATCTCAACTTTAGCTTGACCTTGCTGCCAACCGTTATCGTGCTCAATGTTCAATGTCTGGGCGAAAATGATGGAATCCCAATCGCCCGGTACATTAAGCCGGAAATTGTTTTTACCTATCTCGTAATCATTTAAATACCAAACAACAGAGGAATTAACCGATCTATTCTCTTTGCCAAAAAACGGATTATTAAAAATAACTTCAACACCTACGGAAGGAATGTTTTTATTGATCTGTTTGAAAAAGTGTCTCTTCTTAAGTTTAAGATCTTTATAAGCATCGAAGATTTTTACAGAAAAAACATCCACATATTCATTCGGGTAATAGACGGCATTCGTTTTATGCTCTTCAATTGTATTGATGGTCTTGGTGACCGGTTGATCGTAAACTGTATCTGTATTAGTTTTTCTCTTTGATTGCTTTACTTCACTTTCAATTTCTTGTTCTTCTTCAAGGACATATTTTTGAACTAAATTATAGAGTTGATTGAATTTTTTATTCTCTTTGAATTTGGATTTTAATGCTTCAGCTTTTTTGAATGCCGGTTTGTACTGAAACATCTGGCACATTGCTTCGATTTCTATTAATTCAATCTCCGGGAATTCTTTCTTGAATCTGGAATCTTCGAGTATTTTTTGGACCGCAAAAAGTGTGAACCAATACTCTTTGTCTTTCTGCGCGTTAATTGCATCATCAATTAATTCTTTGATATTATTTTTAGTAACAGAAAAATCGTTTGCAAAATAAACATTAGCTTTCTGAAACCACTTACGAATGTTAGCCCAATTAGCATTGTCACCGCTATCGATAAGGAGACCTAGTGCAAGAGTTTTGTTGGCATCTTCAAATTTTCTTAAACCGGCCAGTGCTCTCGCTTGAGTTATGTAAGTCCAGCTTAATAGATTTTTCTCTTTAGGAATAGTTTTATCGATATCAGCAACAGCACCTTCATATATGCCCATCCTTGTTAAAAGATAAGCCCTAAAGAAACGTGTTTTGGCGGAATCACCTTTTAATTCAACTGCAAGGTTTGCAAATTCAATTGCTTTGTTGGGGTGACCATTTTCCAGGAAAGCCCATGCCAGACAGATTGCGGCTTCGCTATCGTCAGGGCGGTATTCGTACACTTTCTCTGCCGCCGTTAAGGCTAACCTGAATCTGCCATTCCAGAGATGCTCATATGCTTCGGATTGCAGACTATTTAGTTCTTCGTTTGTCATTATTCAGCGAATAAGAAGATTTTATAATTGCTTTTTAGAAAATATGAAAAGTTCTAGGTATTTACTATATCAGTTTTTGAATAAAACATTGATAACTTATTCCATTAATAAACGTCTAAAGGACAAATTATAAGGAAGTAAATAATGAAATCAAGAGTTATCTCCGGTTTTTTGTTGCTGACAATACTTGTAACCGGTTGCAGCTTTTGGGGCGTAAGGGGGAGTGGAAAGTTAAAATCTGAGGCACGTAAGGTAGGTGATTTTTCAAAAGTAGATGCTTCCGGCGCATTTACAGTGAACGTGAAGGTTGGACCACCTCCATCTATCAAAATACAAGCCGAGGATAATCTTTTACCCCTTATTAAAACTTATATCCGCGGTAATTCATTGATAATTGATACTAAGAAAAATATCTCTCCAAGAAAAGAAATTAAAATTTATATAACCACGGATCAACTTGATGGTATTGAATGTTCCGGTGCTAATGATATTAAAGCCGATGGAATAAAAAGTAGGGATTTTAGTGTAGAATTAAGCGGTGCCGGTAATATTGATCTGTATGGTGAATGTGAAAAAGTTCATGCTGAAATTTCCGGTGCCGGTCATATTGATGCTAAACACTTAAAATCCGATCATGTATTTATTTCAGTAAGCGGTGCGGCTAGCGCATCAGTTTATGCAAGCAAATATTTAGATGCTTCGGTATCAGGTGTCGGATCAATAGAATATTATGGAGATCCTAAGGAGACAAATACAAACGTTTCGGGGGTTGGTTCTATAACTAGAAAATAAATTCGATGCATACTACACTCCTAAAGCAGAGTTGATCTTTATCGGCTCTGCTTTTTTTATATCTTTTCTTATCTTTACATAAATAAAAAACGGATAGGTAATGAAAAAAGATAAACCGTTGATCGGTATCGTGATGGGAAGCGATTCAGATATCCCATTGATGGAAAAAGCTGCTGAAATTTGTAAAGAGTTTAACGTTTCTTATGAGATGAGAATAATTTCAGCTCACCGGGCTCCGAATAAATTAAAAGAATTCATTTTTGAAGGTGAGAAGAAAGGAATTAAAGTTTTTATAGCCGGTGCCGGTTTAGCTGCGCATCTGCCCGGCGTAATTGCTTCTTATACACACCTACCGGTTATAGGTGTACCATTGACAAGCGGAAGTTTGAAGGGTTTAGATTCTCTATTGTCGATTGCTCAAATGCCGAGTGGAATTCCGGTAGCTACAGTTGCTATTGATGGTACCAAAAATGCTGCTTTGATGGCAATACAAATGCTCGCTTTATCAAATAAACAGTTAGAACAGAAACTGATTGGTTATAAAAAGAAGATGGAAAAAGCCGTTATTAATAAGGATAAAGAATTAATGAAGAAAAAATAGTCAGTCTGTAGTGTAAATTGGATTTCCAATAAATTTCTTTTCATCCCAGGTGAAATTTATTTTTTTTGGTTCGGTTCTAAAATCACAATCGTTGTATTCACAATACTTGCAACAGTTTTCTTTACAATAATCCATATGTATTCTCACACTGGTATTCGGAATAATTTCCTGGAAGGAATCTTCAATTTGTTCCTCTTCCAAATGTGAGTCCCTTATTGAAAAGAAATAGGGAAGTATTAAGTGGAAATCAATGAATAGGTTTTCCCCCGATTTGCGAAATCTTAAATGATGAATATCGATCCAGAAATTTTTTTTAATCTCGTTTAATCTCATTGTTATTTTATAAAGCAATTCTTTGTCGGTCTCGTTCATCAAGCCGCCGACCGATTCTCTAATTAATTTATAACCGGTATAGAGAATATTAAGCGCTACTACGATTGCTATTATCGGGTCAAGAATCAGGTAACCGGTAATCAGAACAAGTATCAACCCGATAACTACCCCGATGCTTGTAAAAGAATCTGTGAGAACATGTTTACCATCTGCTACTAGAGTAAGCGAATTTGTTTCTTTCCCTTTTCGAACAAGAAACAATCCGAGAACGAGATTAACACCGCCGGCAATGCCGACTATAATCGTACCGACATCAAGCTTTTGTGTAGTTACTCCAACAATCAAATCTTCAATTGACGTATAAATGATTGTGATAGCAGCAACAATTATTAATAGACCTTCAATACCGGCAGAAAAGTATTCTACGTTACCATGACCATAAAGGTGCGATTCATCAGCTGGCTTTGAACTTATGTAGATGCTTAACAATGCCATGGAAGTTGCCGCAATATGAACTACCGATTCAGCCGCATCCGAAAAAATTGCTGTTGAACCGGTTAGGATATAAGCAGTAGTTTTAGCAAGAAACATTCCGATCCCAACATACAAAGAGAGCCACGCTGCTTTTTTCTTATCGATAGATATTATGTTATTCATCATTAGAAAACATTCAATTAGCTACCGGCAATATAATTTTATTCAGGTCTATTAAAAAATCGGATACGATAAATTTATGTCCGATTAGAATTTGAAAAATGAAGAAATTCTTTCTCACTGTTAGGAAACCAGACTTTGACTGTTATTTAAGTCTATAAAAAACATAAGAAAACGATAACAAAATTTGAGTTTTACTTGGCATATATTGTGCAAACTCAACGAACGTAAGAACAAAATTTAGGAATGAGATGCACAATCATATTTTAGAAAAATATCGGCAAAAAGATAGAAGTAATCTTATCGCTCTTCTTCAAGATGTTCAAGAAATATATGGTTATTTGCCGGAAAAAGCTCTGAGGGATATCTCTAATCATATTAATATTCCGCTTAGCGGGGTGTACGGTGTTGCAACTTTCTATAACCAATTTAGATTAACACCGCTTGGTAAAAATGTTATCCGGGTTTGCAGAGGTACGGCTTGTCATGTAAAAAATTCTGCTAACATTTTGACAGCATTGGAGACTGAATTAGGGATTCAATCCGGGCAAACAACACGGGATAAATTGTTCACACTTGAAACAGTTGCGTGCATAGGTGCATGCAGTATTGCGCCGGTTATAAATATTAATGAAGAATATTATGGAAGGGTTACAGTTAAAGAGATTGCAAAAATTTTAAACAAATATAAAAAAGAAGAGACTGTAAAAAACAAATTAGAAGAAAAAGTGAGTGCTTAATGAAAAGTTATTTGGAAAAATGTTGTGATCAATGCTGGCACTCTGTAGATACACCTTGTGAACAATTTGTTGCTTGTTGTATTGAAGGACCATTATGCCACAAAGATGATGAATGCACGAGAAAGTATAAGTCGCTCCACAATCATTTAAAAAATATTGAACACGAGCTGCCAATTATTTTTATCGGTATGGGAACATGCGGTCTTGCATCTGGTGCTGATAAGGTAAAAAAAACAATCGAAGAAGAACTTGGTAAGCTAAATGTTAATGTCTTAATTGTGCCCACCGGTTGCATCGGTTATTGTGCAAAAGAACCAATAATTGATGTTAAGTTGCCGGGGAAAGACCGAATTTCTTATTGCGAGGTTTTTCCCAAAGATGTACATGAATTAATAAAAACTACAATTGTTGATAGAAGTATTTTTAAGAAAAAACTTTTAGGAACCTACGGGAATCATTCGGAAAATATTCCCAACATCAACTGTACACCATTTTTTAAACGTCAGCAAAAAATTGTATTGGAAAACTGCGGCATAATAAATCCTGATTCGATCGATGAATATATTGCATACGGCGGCTTTAAGGCGTTGGACAAAGCATTAAGAATTCTAACACCAGAAAAAGCTGTAATGGAAATTAAGGAGAGCGGATTACGCGGTAGAGGCGGTGGAGGATTTTCTACCGGAATAAAATGGGAACTCGCACACAGAAAAGATTCACATGATAAATATATTATATGTAATGCTGACGAAGGCGATCCGGGGGCATTTATGGATCGTTCCGTTTTAGAAAGTGATCCGTATAGAGTAATCGAAGGAATGATAATAGGTGCTTATGCTATTGGTGCATCATCAGGTTACATCTATTGTCGTGCTGAATATCCTCTTGCAATAGAAAGACTAAATCGTGCAATCAAAAAATGCCGCGAATACGGTCTGCTTGGTAAAAACATTCTAAATAGTGATTTCGATTTTGACCTAAAAATTAAAAAAGGTGCCGGTGCATTTGTTTGTGGCGAAGAAACCGCTTTGATAGCTTCGATTGAAGGCAAACGCGGAATGCCGCGTCCACGCCCTCCATATCCATCCGATTCAGGTCTTTGGGGTAAGCCGACTGTTATCAACAACGTAGAAACATTTGCAAATGTCGGCAACATAATCAGCAAAGGTGCTCAGTGGTTCTCTTCAATTGGAACTGAATCAAGTAAAGGCACTAAAGTTTTTGCGCTAAGCGGTAAGATTGCATATAGCGGCTTAGTAGAAGTGCCTATGGGAGTTACTCTTAAAGAAATTGTTTTTGAAATCGGTGGTGGTATTCCCGATAACAAAAAATTTAAGGCAGTTCAAATTGGAGGACCATCGGGCGGATGTTTACCTGAATCTGTTATTGACACACCGGTAGATTATGAATCACTTAAGAAGGTTGGTGCAATGATGGGCTCCGGCGGTTTTGTCGTTATGGATGAAGATACATGTATGGTTGACGTTGCAAAATATTTTTTAACATTTATTAAAAATGAATCGTGCGGTAAATGCGTACCTTGTAGAGAAGGCACCAAACGAATGCTTGAAATTATTGAACGAATCCCGGTTAGATATGAAACCAATGGGAATAAAATAGATCAGTTGCAGAGATTTAAAGGTATGATTCATTTGCAAAGATTAGCTGATGTAATTCATGATACCTCGCTTTGCGGATTAGGACAAAGTGCGCCAAACCCGATCTTATCAGGTTTGCGTTATTTTCGTGATGAATATGAAGAGCATCTATTTGAAAGAAAGTGTGAAGCAAAAGTCTGCAAACCTTTACTTACTTATGAAATCGATCCGGAAATTTGTAACGGTTGCGGTGTGTGTTTAAGAAAATGCCCGGCTGAAGCAATAGTTGGTGAAAAGAAACAAGTTCATCATATAATAGAATTAAAATGTACCAAATGCGGTATGTGCTTTGAGTCGTGCAGATTTGAAGCTATCAATGTGAATTGATCTGTCCTGGAGAAAAAATGGTTGAATTAATAATAAATGATATCAAAGTAAAAGCAGAAGAAGGAATGACAATTCTTGATGCTGCAAAATCAGTCGGTATTCATATTCCTACACTATGCCATATGAAAGATTTATTCCCGACCGGTGCTTGTAGAATTTGTGTAGTAGAAATTGAAGGTATGAGAGGGTTAACACCAAGTTGTGCTTACCCGGTTATGCAAGGAATGAATGTTAAGACGAATTCGCCGAGAGTGAGAATCGCAAGAAAAACAATCATAGAATTATTAATTGAAAATCATCCGCAAGATTGTTTGGTTTGTGTACGCAATAAAAATTGTGAGCTTCAAGATTTATCGGGAGCATATAGTATTCGTGAGCATCGCTATGTAGGAGAGAAGAAGGAACACGCTATTGACATTTCGAGCGCATCGATGGAAAGGGATCCGGCTAAATGTATTTTGTGCGGAAGATGTGTAAGAACATGCGGCGAGATTCAAAAGATCGGGGCTATTGATTTTACCAACCGTGGCTTTGTAAGCAATGTTACCACTCCTTTCAATAAAGGTCTGAACGTGAGCGATTGCATCCTTTGCGGACAGTGCATTTTAGTCTGCCCAACAGCAGCCTTAAGAGAAAAGAGCCATGCTAAAGAAGTTATGAATGCTATCAACGACAAAACAAAATTTACAATTGCACAGATCGCGCCGGCTGTTAGAGCTTCACTTGGCGAAGAATATAACTTGCCTCCGGGTTCAAATGTTACCGGGCAAATTATCGCCGGGTTAAAGCGGCTCGGATTCAAAAAAGTATTCGATACAAATTTTGCCGCTGACCTTACGATAATTGAAGAGGCAAATGAGCTTATTCACCGCATAACAAATAACGAAACACTGCCAATGTTTACAAGCTGCTGTCCGAGTTGGGTGAAATATATTGAACAAAATCGTCCGGAACTTTTAAATCATGTATCTTCATGCAAATCACCTCACGAAATGGAAGGGGCATTACTGAAAACTTATTACGCAAAAAAAATGGGTATTGATCCTAAAAATATTTTTGTAGTGTCGGTGATGCCTTGTACGGTCAAAAAATTTGAATCGGATAGACCGGAATTAACAGAAGAACATTTAGCAGATGTTGATGCAGTATTAACGACAAGAGAATTAGTACGACTTTTCAAAGTAGCTGGAATTGATTTCAACGATTTGCCCGAAGATGATTTCGATAATCCATTAGGAGAATCGACCGGTGCTGCCGCAATTTTCGGGACAAGCGGCGGTGTTATGGAAGCGGCATTACGTACAGCGTATTTCAAATTATCCGGTAGTGAGTTACCATCCTTCGAGCTGAACGATATCCGCGGAAGTTCCGGTATAAAGGAAAGTTCGGTTAATATTAACGGTACTACTATAAATGTTGCGGTAGTAAATGGAATTGGTAATGTTGGTAAAGTTTTAGATGAAATAGAAAAAGGTGATTCCAAATATCATTTTATTGAAGTAATGGCTTGTCCCGGCGGTTGTATAAACGGCGGCGGACAACCGATTCACCAGAAACCTGAAAAGGTTAAGAAACGAGTTCAAGCTTTATATGATATTGACGATAAAATGAAGAACAGACGATCGCATGAAAACGAATCGGTAAAAAAGATATATAAAGAGTTTCTCGGTGAACCGAATAGCCATCTGGCGCATGAAATTTTGCATACAACATATATTAACAGAAAAAAGATTTTAGAAGAAGTATAAAGATCAGTAAGATTATGTTACCGGGAATAGTTACAACAATTGGACAGAGATGTAAACGGTGTTATTCGTGTATTAGAGAATGCCCGGCTCGTGCAATAAAAGTTATTAACGGTCAAGCTGTTGTTATTAGTGAGCGGTGTATAAGCTGCGGTCATTGTGTTAAAGTATGTTCGCAAAATGCCAAAGCTATTTTAAGCGATACCGAATATGTTCTACGGGAAATTTTACCGGCTGGCAATGCAGTTGCGATGATTGCACCGTCTTTCCCGGCTTCGTTTCCTACTAACTATAATAAAATTGCTGCAGCATTACGGCTGATTGGTTTTAAGCAAGTGACGGAAACTGCATTTGGTGCCGATCTAATAAGCAAAATGTATGGCGAGTATGTTGATAAAAAAGACGATAGAACTATTATCAGCAGCGCGTGTCCGGCGGTTTATAATTGGATTGAAAAATATTACGTTGAACTGATTCCAAACCTTGCAGCTGTTGTATCTCCAATGATTGCAATGGGGAGATTTATTAAAAAGAATTATGGTGAAGATACTAAAGTTGTGTTTATCGGTCCGTGTATTGCCAAGAAAAGCGAATACAAAGATGAAGGAGTAGAAGGTGCTGTTGATGCGGTTTTAACATTCAAAGAGTTGAAAGATATTTTTGAGGACTTAAATATAAATTTAGATTCTCTCAGTGAATCTGAATTGGATCCGCCGCATGCTTACCTTGGTAAATCTTATCCGCTATCGGGTGGTTTACTCAAAACAGCGGACATTTCGGATGATATTCTCAAAAAAGAAGTTATTGTTGTTGAAGGGAAGAACCGGGTTGATGAAGTGATACGCGAAATTGCCGATAAGAAAATAAATTCAAAATTAATTGATGTTCTTTTTTGCGAAGGATGCATTAATGGTCCGGCGATCGATTCCGATTTAACATTTTATTCGAAACGTGAAAAAGTAATTAATTATGTGAACGAGAACATTAATTCGTTTGATAAACTTGAATGGAAGAGCACACTTTATAACAACCGTGATCTTGATTTGATCAGACAGTTCCGGGATAAAAATCAACGCAGACCGATGCCGACAGAAGAGGATATTAAGGAAATACTCTCGCGGACAAACAAACTTAATAAATCTGATGAATTAAACTGCGGTTCGTGCGGTTATCCTACATGCCGGGAGTATGCGATTGCAATTGCAAAGGATTTAGCTGAAGATGAGATGTGTCTTCCTTACCTCATCGATAAACTAGAATTGGTAAATAAGGAAATCAAAGAAACGCAAGAACAACTGCAGAGTGCAGAAAAGTTGGCATCGATTGGGCAACTGGCAGCCGGTGTAGCACATGAAATTAATAATCCGCTTGGTTCGATAATGTTGTATGCTTCGATGTTGAAAAGAAAAATTGATAATGTTAGACCGGATGAACAGAGTGCGGAAGATTTGAAACTCATTATCGAAGAAGCTAACCGGTGTAAAAACATAGTTTCTAATCTGCTGAACTTTGCACGACAAGGAAAACTGAAACTGGGAAATGCAGTAATTGGAGATCTGATTAGCGGTGTTGTTAAAATGATAAAGCTTAAGCCCGAGTATTCATCTATATCTTTCGTTGTGAATGATGAATCTTCAAATTCTATTGTTGAGGCAGATGCGGATCAATTGAAACAAGTTTTTTTGAATTTGATAACGAATGCATGTGAAGCTTTGGAATCGAGTGAAATAAAAATTGTTAACATTAATTTGAAAATTGCTCAGGATAAGTTATACGCTGAAATTATTGATACCGGCTGCGGCATACCGGCAGAAAATATTAACAAAGTATTTACACCGTTCTTTACGACAAAAAAAATGGGTAAGGGTACCGGGCTCGGTTTAGCTATTACATACGGTATCATCAAGATGCATAAAGGGGATATTAAAGTTAGAAGCGTTGTTGGTAAAGGGACAAATTTTACCATAACACTTCCACTTACACAAAAAATTACAAACGTGATTATGAATTAACAAGAGAATGAAATGGTTACTGACAAATTAAATAAAATCTTACTGGTAGATGACGATATAGACCTTCTTGAACAAAATAAATTATTGCTCGAATCAAAAGGTTTTACTGTTGTTACTGCTGAAAGCGGTAAAGATGGTTGGGAAATATTTCAAAAGGAAAAGCCCGGCGCTGTTATTGTAGATTTAATTATGGAACAAATGGATTCCGGTTTTGTGCTCTGCTATAAAATTAAAAAATCGTCTTATGGTAAAAATATACCGGTATTTATACTTACATCTGCAACATACGAAACCGGTTTTAAATTCAGCGCTTCTACTAAAGAAGAAAAAGAATGGATCAAGTGTGACGGTATTATTCATAAGCCGGTAGTTGTTGAAGAACTAATATCCAAACTTGAAAATTATATTGAAGCATCACATTAATTATTATCTGTCGTGCAAAATTTAAAATCACATATTTTGATAGTTGAAGACGAGAAGGGACTTCGGTTAGGTACACAGCGTTTGCTTGAAGAAGAAGGGTATGCCGTATCCGTTGCAGAAAACGGAAGTGAGGGAATAAAGCTCGGTACATCCAATGAATTTGATATAGCTGTTATTGATCTTAGGATGCCGGATATAGACGGTCTGGAAGTGTTGAAAGAAATCAAAAAAGTTCACTCTAATACGGTCTGTTTTATTGCAACAGCATTTGCAAGCTATGAAACTGCAATCCAGGCAACGCGGATAGGTGCCTACGGTTATATACCTAAACCATTTACGCCGGAAGAATTTATTTACCAGATTGAACAAGGGATTAAACAGAGAGAATTAATATTAAGTGCTGAAAGATTAAAAAAAGAACGGGAAGAAAATTTATTTGAGCTTGCAAGTGAGAAATCACGTTTGAACGCGATCATTAAATCGATAAACGAAGGTGTATTAGTACTGAATAAAAACGGTGATCTTGCCTACTATAATTATGCAGCACTTAAGTATTTAAATATTCAAGAAATTAATATTGGCGAAAATGTTATTGATAAACTTCCGGCCAAAATTGTAGAAGTGGTTAAAACAATATTTTCGAATGATATTTTCCTTTTGAAGACTTACACGGTGCAGATAGAAGTAAAACCAAATAATGAATTGATATTGGAAGCAGCTTGTACACCGGTTCCGCATCCCGATGGTTCTTTAGCCGGTGTTGTAATCACACTTGGCAATATAACCGAGTTCAAGAAAATAGAAGTGATTAAATCACAGTTTGTTTCTATGGTTGCTCATGAAATGAAAACTCCTTTAGCGGCAGTCCAGGGATTCTTGAATATTATTATAGATGATACGATTAATGTTGAAAAGGAAAAACGGAAAGATTATCTCAAAAGGTCGATTGTGAGGTTAAAAAGTTTAACCGATCTCGTAAATGATCTGCTTGATATTTCACGTATGGAGCTCAAGACCAAGCATAGAGAGATTGAAAACATAAAAGTCAAGGAGATACTTAATAACGTTTTACAGACGCTCGAACTTGAGATAAAAAAGAAAAACATCGCAATTCAAAAAAATGTTGAAGAAAAATTGCCGGTCATACAAGCCGATCAAAACGATATCACAAGAATTATTTCCAATCTGTTAAGTAATGCAATTAAGTATAATAAAGAAAATGGATCGATTTGGATTGAGCTTTCATCGACACAGAATTACCTCATACTGCGGATTTCTGATACCGGCATCGGGATTAAGCCGGAAGAAAGATCGAAACTATTTAGTGAGTTTTACAGAATTAAAAATGATAGAACAAGAGGTATTAGCGGCACCGGTCTTGGGTTAAGCATAGTTAAACGCATTGTTGAATCGTATCATGGTAAAATAGAAGTTGATTCGCAATTTGAAGTAGGGACAACATTCACAATTAATTTACCCATAAATCTAAACTAACTAATAGGAGTTAACATGGCGTTAATAGCAATCATCGATGATGATATTGATATCCTTGATGCCAGCAGTTTGGTTCTAAAATCTAAAGGTCATGATATTATAACCGCAACAAACACGACCGACGGTTATAAGATTGTTAAGGAAAGAAAACCAAACTTGATCATTCTCGATGTAATGATGGAAGAACCGGATGACGGATTTTATCTCGCTCAAAAATTTAGAAGGGATGGAATTAAGATCCCGATTCTTATGTACACATCCGTATCTAAAGCTATTGGAATGGATTTCGACAAAAGTGAAATTGTCCCGGTAGATGATTTTGTAGAAAAACCGATATCACCGGAGGAACTCGTTGAAAAAGTTGAAAACTTACTTCATTTGAAGGAGGTTAAATAACTATGCTGGTAACAGAAAAAAATGCGATGACCGAAGAGATCGAACAGCTTGTTGAAAAATACGGCAGCAAACGCTCTTCATTATTATCTATACTCCAGGATATTCAACGCAAGCACAAATACATCCCTGATTTTGCACAGCAAGAAGTTGCTCGCTTGCTCGATATTCACCCGGTAGAAGTATTTAGTGTTATCTCTTTTTATGCGTTCTTGAATACTAAACCTAAAGGAAGAAACATAATCCGTTTATGCCAGACAATTTCTTGCGATATGCAAGGTAAAGCTGCAGTTGCCAAAGCTATCGAAAGAGAATTAGGAATTAAATTCGGTGAGACAAGCAAGGATAATAAATTCACGCTCGAGTATGCAAACTGCGTTGGTATGTGCGATCAAGGCCCGGCTATGATAATTAATGAGCGTGTTTATTATAAACTGACACCGGAAAAAGCTGTTGAAATTCTAAACGGGTTGAAGTGAGGCGATTATGGAAAAGACAAAAAGAAAAGGTGCAGTAATATTTTCAAAATACACACGCGGAGAAGGAATAAAAAGGCTTCTTTCAATTTCACGTGAAGAAGTGTTGTTTGAATTGCGTGACTCAAAGTTAAAAGGGCGCGGAGGTGCCGGCTTTCCTACAGCAACAAAATGGAATATAGTTGCCGCTGCTATATCCGATCAAAAATATATTATATGCAACGCAGATGAAGGCGAACCGGGTACATTTAAGGATCGAGTTCTGCTTCTTGAATATCCTGAATTGGTTTTTGACGGAATGGTAATAGCCGGTTATACAATCGGTGCTAAACAAGGGATTGTTTATCTGCGAGGTGAATATGAGTATATTCTTCAATCATTGGAAGATTATCTCGCCAAAATGAGAAGCGACAATTTGCTCGGCAAAAATATTCTTGGTAAAGAAGGATTTGATTTTGATATCTCGATACGTCTTGGCTCGGGTGCATATGTTTGCGGAGAAGAAACAGCTTTGATTGAATCACTTGAAGGAAATAGAGGCGAAGCACGTAACCGTCCGCCTTACCCGGTAAACACCGGTTATATGGGTAAACCGACTGTTGTCAATAATGTTGAAACTTTGGCTTCGGTTCCGCACATAATTGTTAAAGGCGGCGAATGGTTCAGGAAATACGGTACCGATAGATCGACCGGTTCAAAATTATTTTCCGTTTCGGGTGATTGCGGCAGACCTGGAGTTTATGAATTGCCATGGGGAACAAAAATATCTGAACTTCTCGATTTAGTAGGCGCAAGAAATACTAAAGCAGTACAAGTAGGCGGTGCTTCCGGGATTTGTATTCCGAAATCACAATTTGACAGAACTCTTGCTTACGAAGATGCTGCTACCGGCGGATCAATCATGATATTTAATGAAAGCAGAAATATGCTGCATGTTCTAAAGAACTTTATGGAATTTTTTGTTGAAGAATCTTGCGGCCAGTGTACACCATGCAGAATAGGAAATACAAAACTGCTTGAAGGTGTTGAGATGATCGAAAAAGGTGATTTTACTTTCAGCTATATCAATCAACTAAAAGAACTTGGCAGAACAATGCAAGTTGCTTCCAAATGCGGTTTGGGTCAGTCAAGTCCAAACTCATTTATTTCAATATTAGAAAACTTCAAAGAAGAAATATTCAATGGTAACGGAGGTGCACATGGAAAGTAAAGGTGATTTAAGAGCGCCGGTTAGTCAAACACCGCTCGTCGTTGAAAAACCGAAAGATACTTCGGCTATAGGAGGAATGGTTTCAATCGAAATAAACGAGAAGAAAGTTTCCGTACCGTTGGGAACAACAATACTAGAAGCTTGCAAGATGAACGGCATATCGATTCCTACTTTGTGTCATCATGATGATTTATGTGTTGCCGGTGTCTGCCGTATCTGTGTTGTTGAAGTTGAAGGAATGAGAACTTTACAAGCTTCTTGTGCTTACCCGATTACTAATCCCATGAAAATAAAAACATCTTCACCTATGGTTCGTAAAGCACGCAGACATATAATCGATCTTCTTTTAAGCGAACATTACGGTGAATGTTATTCATGTTTCAGAAACGGAAAATGCGAATTACAAAACTTAGCGAAAGAATACGGGGTTGATAGTTATACTTTTGGACATGTGGAAGAACCGAAATATGAAGTTGACAAATCTTCATATTCAGTTGTTCGTGATATGAGTAAATGTATTTTGTGCAAACGCTGCGTAAGAACTTGTATCGATCTGCAAGAAGTAGGTGTTCTTGAAGCCGTTGATAGAGGCGATAATACACATATCGGAACATTCCTCGAAAAGCCGTTGGCTGATGTAATTTGTATTAATTGTGGTCAATGCATTAACAGATGTCCTACCGCAGCATTGCGTGCTAATGATCCGTCAGATGAAATATGGGCAGCAATCGATGATCCGACAAAACATGTAATAATCCAGACAGCACCTTCGCCGCGCGCAGCAATAGGAGAAGAATTTGGTCTTGGTGCCGGTCATTCGATGACGCGCGAACTTAATACTGCTTTGAAGAGAATTGGATTTGATAAAGTATTCGATACAAACTTTACCGCCGACTTAACAATTATAGAAGAAGGCACCGAATTAATATTACGTTTATACAAAGCGCTCGTTAAAAAGGAGGATGTTGCGTTGCCGCAATTTACTTCTTGCTCGCCGGGATGGGTGAAATTCTTAGAACATTACTATCCTGAGTATATCGATAACTTAAGTTCGGCAAAATCGCCGCAGCAAATGTTTGGTGCTCTCATCAAAACATTCTATGCACAAAGAGCCGGCATCGATCCGGCAAATATTGTCTCGGTAGCTTTGATGCCGTGCTCGGCTAAGAAATTTGAATGTAACCGTCCTGAAATGCACGATAGCGGTTATAAAGATGTTGATTATGGATTGACTACACGCGAAATGGCTCGTATGATTAAAGAAGCCGGTATCAATTTACCGGAAATGCCGAAGAGTGATTTTGATAATCCTTTTGGCGAAGCTTCCGGTGCCGGATTGATATTTGGCGCTACCGGTGGTGTAATGGAAGCTGCTATTCGTTCTGTTGTTGAATTTGTACTTGGCAAAAAAGCTGAAGATATTTTTGAGAAAGCCAATATCATTCCGCTTAGAGGTTTTGAAGGTGTTAAGTATATGGAAATCCCGATAGGCGATAAAGTGGGACCGGTTCCTGATCTGATTAAACATCTTGTACCTAACTGGGATTGGCTGAAAGGTGCCGTTCTTAAAATTGCCGTTGCACACGGAACTGCCAATGCCAAAAAGATTATGGATGATATCAAAGCCGGCGGAAAATTCTCCGAATGTCATTTCATCGAGTTTATGGCATGCCCGGGCGGATGTCTTGGCGGTGGTGGACAACCAATACCAACTACACCCGAGATTCGCAAGAAACGTGCTGAAGCAATTTACGCTGAAGATGAATCGCTCGAACTAAGAAAATCTCATGATAATCCGCATGTTGTACAAATCTATCAAGAGTTCTTAACCGAAGGACCGTGCAGCCATCTTTCACATGAGTTGTTGCATACGCATTATATAAAACGCGGAAGATATATAGCATAATACTTTGTGCACATAATTCACAAAATAATAACAAGCCCACTAATAAGTGGGTTTGTTATTTTAAAAAAATCCGGTAAATTATTTTAGGTTATAAAATATTTTTTAATAAGATTGTTTTGATTTACTTCATACATTTTATTTCCTTTAATTGTAAGATGGATATGAAAAACCGGGCTACATTTCGATTGTTGTTTTTTCTATTTACTTGTTATATCACAAATACTTATTCACAGCAGTCAGACCAAATTGAAAAATACCGCAATGATAATTACGGCTCACCTACGGCAAGAAAAAAAGCTATTGTTGAGACCAATCTAGTAAGAACCCTATTTAGAAATGATGGACAGATAGGATATTGGCCTGATAGACCTTCGGGAGAGTGGCCGAAAGAGAGCGGTGTTGGATATCTTGACGGAATCGCTTTACTAATTGGGGCTGAGTTTATTGCGCCCGGTAATCAAACTACGGTTCATTCCATTGCAACCTCTTACAGAGATGATATTGATTTTGATCCTCTAAATTATGATAAATGGATTCTTGAACCGGTGCCGGGTTATTCAAATGTAAACTCTGAACAACCGGCAATCAGTACGGATCAAACTACATGGCCGGAATCCTGGCCCGAGGCATTATTAAATGTTAATGAGTCATGGGATGGCTATTGGTATGGTATTTATGGGAAAGGAATAACATTAGCTGATTATGAAACTTTTTTTGTGATGGATGATTCACGTGATAAAGAATTTGCAGCAGCACCTTATAATTTTTTCCCGGTGTTATCTGATCCGAATAGAGGTGGACTTGGTTTAAGAATTGAAACTAGGGGAATGGCCTGGCAAAATCCCTTATTAGAAGATTTCATCATTTGGCAATATGATATATTTAATATTTCAGATTACAATTATGAAAAAGCACTATTCGGCTTTTATGTTGATTCTAATGTAGGCGAAGAAATTGATGCTGATGATAGGGCAAACTATAACCAATCTGAAAATATTATTTATGCTTACGACAATGATAATTATTCATCCCACCTCGATAAACAAGTCGGTTACGTTGGTTTAGCACTACTGGATACTCCCGATGATTCGGTTACGGGTGATAAAATTGGATTAACAAGCTTCTTTGTTGATAGAATTGACAATAAAGGACCGAATGAAACTTTACCTATGAATGATGAAATTTTATGGAATAAATTACAGTATGGGAGTTTTGATACTACGTTACAAAATTCAAATATAATAATGGGTATGGGGTGTGGTCTGTTTAAGTTTAATAGCGGGACAAAAGAAAAGCTAGTTATGGGATTGATATTTGGCGATAATTATGATGATTTACTTCTTAATAAAAATATTGCAGAGAGATTTTATAACAATAATTATGACATTCAATCAATAAACAATTCTTTAGTTGAGATTACAAACCTAGATTCTTTGAAAGAGCTGAGTGGTGAAGTAGAGATAGAATATATTACTGTAATTGAAAATCCAACAGTTGTTCTGAAAATATTAACGACCGAAGGATTCTATAGGAGTATAGATGGTAGTTATGATAATGTCGGAAAATTTATTCTTGATACAAGAGAATTTATAGATGGTATTTTTTATAAAATTAAAATTGAAAGTTATGGTATCAATCAATTTGCCACATTCGAAACCGATTATTTAAGAATTAATAATGATGGTAATGGACAGCCACAGCTAAAATTTGTTGTACCAAATGAACAATCCGTTTTAAAAAACGAAGCCGATATCGAATGGATATGCGGCGATGCCGACTTTGACACTACGTATGTGTCACTTTATTACGGGATGACTGATTCTAATAACTGGAATTTAATAGTCCGGAATTTGCACCAATCGATAAATACTTTTAGATGGGATATTACTGATATTGCTAACGGTAATGATTATTTACTAAAAGCAATACTGATAAATAAAAACGACACTGTAGAAGTTGTATCGCAAAATTTCACTATACAAAATGAACACCAATTATTTTATGGTAATGATTACACATTATCGAGAAATACTATAGGAACTGGAAATTTTTATATTTCAGTGGTTTCTCCAACCGAATTGACAAAAGATAATTATTCAATTCGCTTCGTTAAATTAGATGATTCCCTCTCTATCGGTTATCAAGTCGTCAACTTATCGGATGACCGGATTGTAGTTAATCCAACTGCATTTAGTGAAAATAATGAAGGGCCTATTTTTGAAGGTATAAGATTGATTGTCAATAATGATCTGCGTGAAATCGAAATAGATTCATTAACTGGTTGGGTCTCTGGACAAAGCAATTATGAATTAACACCCACACAAGATCAGTCTAGTCCGACAAGAAATGTTTATTCTCCTTGCGATTATAAACTCATCTTCTACAATAATAATATATATACAGCACCATATACGAGAATTGAAACTAATTTTATAGTATATAATTTAACCGAGGATAGACAAAGTACTCATGAAATATTTGACAATAATTCAGATAGAGTATTTTCTTCCGGGGATGATATTGTAATAATAGAGTATAATGGTACGCCTACTTTTGCTAATGCAAAATTTACATGGAGATTATTATACCGGGAACCTACTGAATTCCCGATACCTCCAACCGAGGGAGACGTATTTATTCTTACAGCTGCAAAACCTTTCCGGGAAAATGATGAAATAATATTTTCAACAGTTAACCTACCGGTAAGTGTTGCAGATGAAAAAGTGATTCCGAACGATTATTCATTATTACAAAATTATCCAAATCCGTTTAATCCAAGTACAACTATTGAGTACACAATACACACCCCCACCTTCGGTGTCACCTCTCGAGAGGGGAATCCAAGGGGTGTGTTTGTGACTTTAAGAGTTTACGACATCCTCGGTAGAGAAATAACTACACTTGTGAATGAATACCAGCAACCCGGTAAATATAAAGTGAATTTTAATGCAGACCAGATTTCAAATCTACACTATAGTTTACCAAGCGGAGTATATTTTTACACTCTGCATGCCGGCGATTATTATCAGACGAAAAAAATGTTACTGATCAAATAAGATTCAAACTCAATTTATTAAAATCAAACTAGTTTACTTTCAAGAACCTTATTTATATTTTTTGATTAAGGATGAGCGAATTATCATTCATAAAAAATAGATGCTTCCTCTCATACCAGAATGGACATATCACTACGGCGAATTTTGGCGCGCCATTAGAATCCGAAATCTTTGGTTTATACGATTAAGATATTTAGCAGTACTAATGTTGGTTGGCTTTCTTGTTGTTGGTGAATTGCTGCTTAATTTTAATCTAACACAGACACAAATAATTGCTATTTCATTCACAGCATTTTCGATACTCATCTATAATCTTATAATACATAGAGTAAGAAAATACGTCGGTTGTGACCCCAAGAAATTCAATTGTTTACACCTTTCACTTATCCAGATGGTATTGGATCTAATAATGCTGATGTTCGTAGTTTATTACACCGGTGTTATCGGGTCGCCTTTATACATGTTTTTTATTTTTCATATGATTATCGGCAGTTTGATTTTACCGGGTTATTTAATTTATACTGCCGCCGGATTGGTCAGTGCTACTTTTTGCTTGCTTGATTCTCTTCAGAGATACGGTTTGATCGAAAATCATTTAATACAAGGATTGTATAACGTCCAACGTCCGGAGACAGTCACTTATGATATTATATTTATGATTGTATTTACACTAATGCTTTTTGTAAGCGTTTATATCGGGAATAAAATTTCCAGGCAGCTTTACAAAAGGGAACAGCAGTTAAGAACAACATTGGAAAAACTTAACGAGGCAGAAATAGCCAAACAAAAATATATTATGGGTGTAGTGCATGAAGTTAAAACACCGGTTACGGCAATCCACTCCATAATAGATATTATATTAAACAAATTTACCGGGCCGATTAATGAAGAAGTTGAGTCAAAATTAAAAAGAGCTCAAATTAGGACCGATGAGACACTGAACTTATTGAATGATGTGCTTCAAATTTCCAAATTAAAACTGTTGGATATCAGGAACACGGAAGAGATCGATCTAAATGAATATTTAACTTCACTATTTGATAAGCAGCATGAGTCGGCAAAATCGAAAGAGATTGACGTAGAATATGTTGACAAAAGAACAATCAAAAAAGTGATTAAATCCGATCGCTTACTGTTGGAGCTTGCACTTTCAAATATTTTATCTAACGCTATAAAGTACAGTAATCAAGGCGGAAAAGTTGAAGTACTGTTGGAGAATAATTCCGATGGAGTGATTCTGGATATTTCCGATAACGGGATAGGAATACCAAAAAAAGATCTTAAAAAAATATTCAGCCAATTTTACCGTGCATCTAACATCGATAAAAATAAACATGAAGGAACCGGCATGGGTTTGGCGATAGTAAAAGAAATAATTGAAATGTTAGGGGGAGAAATTAATATTGAAAGTCCTTCCAGGTTAGGTACAGATAATAATCCGGGTACAAGCTGCAGAATTAAATTGCCTTATGCTTTTCGACCAAGTAAGTATGATATTTTTGAAGTTAACAACCAGGAATACTTATCCAGCGATAATAATCCTTAGGAAATTTGTTAACCGCTTCTTTGGCTTTCCTCACATCTTTGAAAATTCCGAACATGGTAGAACCGCTGCCGGACATCAGTGCAAATAGAGCTCCGCTTTCTTTGAGTTGCTCTTTAATCTGTTTTAATTGCTGATATTTATTAAACGCGTAATTTTCAAAATCGTTTATTACTTGATTGTTCATCTTATTGTAGATTAATTCTTTTCCGCTAATGATTGATTTATAGTCAAAATTATTTCCAGTCGGTTTTATGTTCCCGAATGCTTCTTTCGTAGATATTTTTATCCCTGGATTAACAATCAGGATGGGCTCGCTAATCTCTAAAGGAATTTCTTCTAATATTTCACCTCTTGAGGTGCCAATTGCCGGTTTTGCCCTAATAAAAAAAGGCACATCGGAACCAAGCTGTAAAGCTAATTCAATTAATTGATCATGTTTAAGATTGAGTTTAAACATCTCGTTTAACGAGATTAGTGTGGCGGCAGCATCCGAACTTCCTCCGCCTAAACCGGCTTGTGTGGGAATTTTTTTTTCTAAAGTTATTTTTACGTTTAATTTTTTACCGGATGTTCTCTCCAGCAATTCTTTTGCCTGAACTACAATGTTCCCTTTATCAATTGGTAACTCTGCACTGTTGCAAATGAATTCAAAATTATTAGATGGTTCAAATGTTAATTTATCATATAAATCACTAATCGGGTAAAACAAAGTCCTGAGATTGTGATAGCCATCCGCTCTTTTTGAAACGACAAACAAGCCGATATTAATTTTTGCCGGGGCTTTAATTTCGATATACTTCATCAAAATACACTTTGATTTTTTTTGTATGTGCCGGTGATGAACCGCAGCATGAACCTATGTAAATAGGATCATACTTTAAAAGCGGCTTAACATTTTCAATGTAATCGTTAGGGTCTATTCCGCAAGTAATTATTTCGTCAGTGATATTGCCGGCGCCGCAATTAAAATAAAATCCAAAGCGGTCGGGTAAACTGTTTGCATCAATATATTTAAAAAAAGTTGAATCCTTGATGCAGTTAAAACCAATTGCATCCGGATTAAATGATTTGACAAATTCTACTATTTCAGATAATGGTTCACCGCTTAAAATTTTGAGCGAGTCTAAGAAATAAATATTCATTGTGTAGGGGAGAGAGTTATGAGAACAAAACTTGCAGATCAATTCAATCTCGTCCCAATGACTATGTGTTTCGTTCCATATTAGATCTACCTTATTTTCCCACAGCAGTTCAATATGTTTTTTGTGGTTATAGTCTAATTCATATTTTGTTATAGTTCTATCAACCTGGTAGCAGTCTTGTGCCGGGGGATTGCCACCGGCAATAATTATGTTGTTTGCGTTTCGCGCATCTAACGCTAAGTGCACGGATGAAGCTACTAATTGTTCGGAAGTTAAATCATGTGCACTCCTTCTTACCGCGGTGGGGTTTGTTCTGAAAGTATTTGTTGTTATTATATCTGCTCCGGCGCTGATATATTCTTTGTGGATATTCGTTACGGCATTAGCATTATCAACATTTAATTTTGAGTACCAAAGATTTTTGTCTGATGGAAATCCTTGCTGTTGTAACAGACTTCCCATGGCGCCATCTAGAATAAGCGGTCTTTTGAGAATTGATTTTTGCTCAAGTAAATTTTTTCTATCCACTTTTTTTTCTATCGAAATAGTTTACAGTTTCCAAAACTATTTTTTCCAGGTCAATCATCTGGATGCATTCTAAGTTATATGGGCAAACCTTTTTCCAGCAAGGGGCACAAAAAAGTCCTTCCGGGAATAGCTTAACACCCCTATTGTAAAGATCAATTTCTGTCCAGCAGCTTAATCCGAACCATGCAATAACAAACTTTTTTAGAGCTATCGCTAGATGCATTCCAAATGAATCCCCGGTTATAATAACATGGGGAATACTTTCGTAGCACGCACCTTTTCTTACACCATGGTTAGTCGGAGTGTTTATTATTTTCCCTTTGAAGTTACTTTCAATAATTGTGTTTCTTTCCTCGTCTTCCGGTCCGCCAAGCAGTAAAATTTTAAACCGGTTATACGATAAAAATTTTTCAATTAGAACCGAATGTTGGTCGATAGTCATTTTTTTGTTCGGAAAGAGTATGGAACAGCCGGTGTTAAAACCGATTATCTCATCGTTATCGTCTATGCCAATTTGATTTTTGTAATCTTCAATGAATTTAAGTTCATTGTGAAAAAATCTAAAAGTGTAATCATCGTGTTTGTAATCGAGGTTGAAAGTCTCGGAAAGATAATCTTGCCCAGTGCGTTGATTAACTTTGAACTTTAAATTATCATCCATACCGAGGCGGTAATTGTATTCCGCACCTTTATTCAGCGGAATTATCTGCCCGTGTTCATTTATTCCAAAGCCCAGTTTTTCTTTTGCATTTAGCTGCATAGTTAACGCGCCGGAGCGTGCAGATTTGTCAACATTTAAGACAAGATCAAATTCCATATTGTTGAGAATTAAGATACTTTCAAAATCGAAGGGGAGTACTCTATCTATGTAGGGATTGTTTTCGAGCAATCCAACGGCATTTTTCAGCGTAATCCAGTAGATAGTAGATTCCGGATATTTACGTTTTATGCCGGGAAGCTGGGCAGTGGTCATCAGAACATCCCCCATGGCATCAAGATTAATGATTAATATTTTTTTGCCAATTGGTATATAAGCTTTGCATCCGTCTTCCCAGCAGTTATGATCGGGAAAACATGGTTTATAGCCATTAAAATTTTTGCAATCATGAATTTTGTTTGTGCTCATAGTAAATCTTCTCGAAGAATGGTATGAATTTATTTTTCACTTCGTCAAATTTAACATTTTTTAGTGTAGGTTCTAAAGTTATTACAGAATCAAATTTGGATTTGTAAGGATACCAGATTACATCGTTGGTATTGTATTTCACATAGATTCCGAAAGTCGGCACTTTAAAAGCTGAAGCGATATGAACTATGGAAGTATCGGGTGTAAACAAAAAGTCTAACCGGCTCACCATTGCTGCAAATATATCGAATGAAGGATTGTAAAAGATCGGGATGTTATTTTGAGAAATCTTAAGTGCTAATTCTAAATCGCGTTCAACACACATAATCAGAGGGGTGATTTCGTATTCCTTAATTTGTTTTACCAGTGATTTATAATTATCAATTCCCCAAAAACGGGCATCACTGCCGGCTGAAATATTTATTCCAAGGATGAATTTTTGATTGCTTAAATTTTTGCCGATGAAATTATCAATGAAATTGATTGACTCAACGGATGGCTGATACTTTATATTAACATCTGAGTTCACCGGCTTAATATTAAACGCTTTACAGAATTCCATTACACGATCTATTACGTGGTATTTGGAAGAATCCGGTCGGGCAATTAAGTTTGAATATATTTTTGCATTTGATTTATCAAACCCGATTTTGTACTCACATTTTGTAAGTGCTACAATATAACTTACCGTAGTAGAAACATCATCGTGCAGATCGATTACTGCGTCAAAGTCGAGTTCGTTTAATTTGTTTATTAATCCCTTTTGGGATTTTATTTTTTTGTTGTAAATAATTATCTCATCACACAATTGGGAATTATTGAAAATGAAATAATTCTGCTCACTGGCAAGAACGAAAATTTTACACCCGGTCTGTTGTTTTAGCTCATAAAGCAAAGATGTAGTTACAAGAGCGTCGCCGATTCGGTTTAGTCTTATGAAAAGTAATTTTGAATTTTTATCAATAACCGGCAAGGTGGATTTTTTCTTAGTCCTCTTAAATAACAGAAGAAGGTGTAGAATAATTTGCCTGATAAAAATTTCTATTCTTTTCAAATTAGAATTGCAATTTATTTTTTGTAATCAGTTTATCTACCTTTTCGATAACGCGATTAATCGGAAGATCGCGGAAACATTCGTGCATTTTTGGACAAGTTAATAAATTGCAGACTATGCAATCCAGTTCAGCTAAATTAATCCATTCATGTTTATCACCAAATGGACCTTGCAGAGTAGGGTCGGTCGGTCCGTGAATGCTTAAAGTCGGAATACCTACTGCAGTCGAAATATGCATCGGTCCGCTGTCGTTAGCAATGACGAATTTACACTTAGAGATAAATGCTGCCATTTGCCTAATTGTTGTTGAAGGAGCAATAAAAGCAGAGTTGCCCAGAATTTTTTTTATTTCTATTGCGTCATCATAGTCGCCGGGGCCCCATAGTATCAAAGCTTTAATTGGATACTTTTTAGTTATTTCATTTCCAAAATTTGCTAAAATATCCGGATCGCATTTTTTAGATTGCCATCCGCCTGAAGGAGATATTCCGAAGAAAGAAGTATCTGCTGGAAGATTCTTTTCTAACCAATTATCAGCGAATATATTATCGCCCTCGCTTGTATAGAAATGAAGATTTTGTTTATCGTCGGATAATCCGATCGATTTGAGAAATTCAAGATGCAGCGTTGCAGCATGAAATCTTCCCCTTTCCGATGGTCCAAAAATATTGTAAGCGTAGCGTCTTCCTCTGTAAGGAAAACCGCACCGGTATTTTGCTCCACTTAAAAATGTAATTTGCGCTGTTGTTGGATTAGAATAGAAATCAAGAATCAAATCATATTTTTGTTTCCTGATTTGATTAATAAGTTTAATTCTATCAACAAACTTTTTCGGGTATGTTATTACTTGATTTATATATTTCAAACCCTCTAAACCGGCTTTTGACGGGGGATCGGTAAGGTAATCGATGGTGGAATCGGGGAAATCGGTTTTGAGATTATTCAGAACTATCGTGGATAAGACAACATCGCCTATACCGCGGAGTTTAATTATGAGAATCTTTTTTATTTCTTCTTTCGGAATTGATATCAATTTTTGTCAGTTCTTGTTTTTGTACTCTGTTAATTTAACAATGTATTTCAACAAATAAACTAAGAATGATGACTTAAAAATGCGATTCAAATTTACAAAAACATTGCAAGGGAAATGAATTTTTGTATTGGGAGTAGATTCGTTTGTATGGTTGAATTTTTGCCCTTTTATTTCACGAAGTTACACGATGGAAAAGGCGAAGTTCTCGAGGGTTTTTCTATAAAGCGTACTGCGATTTGGCTGAGTGAATTTGTATCGAGAATTTATTACCTCACTCCACCACCATCTCGCAATCCTTTGGTATTTCCGGCGGTACCATTATTACTTCTTCTCTGAGCAAATAGACTTGTCCGGGATTTAAGTCTTTTTTCTTTACTACATATTTTTTAAAAGTATATGCCACCGGTGTTAATTTGGATGTTTTGGCTTTGCTGTGAAATGCTGCAAGCGACGCAGTCTTCTTAATTATATTTTTTGGTACTGTTTCTTTTGGATTATCAACTCTCAGAACAACATGGGAACCAGAAACACCGCGCGCATGAAACCAGAGATCGTTTTGTTTGGCAAATCGTGTCGTTAGGAGATCGTTGTTCTTGCTGTCCCTGCCTACAAAGGCATGGTATTTGTCTTCGATGATAAAATGTTTAAAGCTGATTTTTTCTCCCGGCGAGTCTTTATCCGTGTTTGTTTTGAGCTTCAATTCTTTTTTTATTGTGTTTAATTCGTCCATCGATTCGGATTTATCCAATTTATTTTTAGCCAACATTAATTTATCATAATTGAGCCTGGTTGCAGCATAAAGTTCTTTCGATTTTTCAAAATTTAATCTTTCCGATTTAGCTTTATCAAACATTTTGTTCACATTTTGGTCGGGTGATAATTTTTCATCGAGAACTATTTTAACTTTTCTGCCCGAATTAAAATCGTCCAGTTCGATCGATTTCATTCCTTTTCTTATTTGCTTGATTGAGCTCAAGAGCAAATTAGCATGTCTGTAATATTCATCTTCCTTAGAGCCGGTATCGAGTCGTGATTTAATATTATTGAGCTTGTTGGTCACACGTTCAATCTCTCTATCGAGGTATTTTTCAAGTTCCAGTCTTACATTTTTCTCTCTTGAACCGCTGTACTTAAGAGTAAAGTAATAATTAACGGCATCAAAATAATTATCGAAAGTTTTAGTATTCGGCAGATTCACCGCTTTATAAAAGGTTTTAGGTTGAAAGACCGGTGTACCGAGTTCATCGTCGATGTAAACAGCAATCTCCTCGTTGATAATTTCGTTGATGATGCTGTTTAACCCATCATTACTTATATTATCTCTTAATTCCAACTCACGTTTAATATCCTTATCAACAAAGCGGTATTTTTTTATAAAGTCATTGTAAGAAATTATTTTTAGATCAAGCAGCATTTGATCCGGTGTAAAACAGAACTTAACCGACTTTAATTCTTCATGAATGTTATGCGATTCATCTTGGGAGATTTTTTTGAATGAAAAAAACTGGTTGTTGTGGTCTATAAGGATAACATTGCTATCGGAACCCCTGATTAGGAAATAGAGATCGCAGTGTGCGCAATTAATTTTTATAACCCGGTCGTTCTCGGCGATCGAGACGCTTAAAATTCTATCTTTTAAAAAATCGTCGAAAAAGTTCTTTACATTTTTTCTTGCTTTGTGGTGCTGCTGATTGATTGTAAGGTAACTTAGCTGCTGATGTGTTGAAATTATTAGATGGAAACCATCGTTAGTCTTATTGCTTATATTAAAGAAGAGTTTATCTTTTTCTTGTGTGTAGATGTCTATCAAACTTTCATTCTTGATGATATACAACAATTCATGAACACACCTTAACAGATAGAGATAATTTTTGAACATCACTTTTTATTCATTAATTCATTTCGTTCGGAAGAAGTCATATCGAAAATATTTTTGAGAACGGATATCCCGGTTTCAGATAGTGATACATTCCTTCTTGCCATAACCGATTTAATAACTTCAATCGCTTTATCGAACCGGTATTCAGTCAGCGATTCTGAACCGCCCCATGAGAACGAAGGGAGATATTTATTTGGAAATCCGTTACCGAAAATATTGCAGCATACACCAACGACAGAGCCGGTATTGAACATTGAATTAATCGATGTCTTGGAATGATCGCCCATTATCAGCCCGACAAATTGTAAGCCGGATGAAACTAATTTATTGCTGATTGGAACTTCAACGATGCTGTAATTATTCTTTAGATCGCTGTTATTTGTACTTGCGCCAATATTTATCCAGCTTCCTAAGTAAGAATGCCCTAGAAATCCTTCATGCTGTTTGTTGGAGTAAGAATGTATGATTGAATTTTCAACTTCACCACCAACTTTACAGACATCGCCTATTGATGTACCATGATAAATTGATGCGTGCATCTTTATCACTGAAGTGTTACCGATATAAGCCGGTCCCTGAATTGATGAATGAGACATTATATGTGCATTCTTACCTATGTAGATTGGTCCATAGCTGGCATCTAAAAAAGCAAAGGGATCTATTTTTACACCTTTTTCGATTATTACATTTTTCTTGTTTTGTATTTCAATGGATTTGAATGTAGAAAATTTACCGGCTCTTTTCGATTTAATAAATTCGAAATCAGCAGTAATTTCTTCAATGTTGTTTTTGATTAAGTCCCACGGGTAATTTATCAATCGAATATTTATTTTTTTTGAGGGGAGATCGCCAAAGGTTGTGGTATTGGTTATGTCATTTAATCTTCCGGTAAACTTTTTAATATTGTCTTTTGTCAATTTAGCGGCAACAATTGAATTATCTGCCGTTAATATTGAATCATTTTGTAGTTTTGAGATTATTTTTGCTGAAACATCATCAATCAATACTCTGCCGTTGATAAACAATATATTTTCGTAATCAAAATCGTTTACAATTCTTTTTTCGTTTTCCCTTACAACTTGTGCAAGGTAACCACGTGTATGATAAATTACCCGGCTGTTTGGAACCCTTGTTAAAATCTTTTTGCTTAGACTGAACATGCCACATTGTAAATCATATACCGGCCTGGTATAGACAAGTGGAAGAAGATTTCTAAAACCTTCATCTTCGAACAAGCAGATAATTTGTTTCATGGTTAGATCAATTTGTTCATTTATCTTAATCCAAACTAAATAAAAAAAAGGCTTTTGGCAAAACAACTTAAGTTATTAAAGCTGTCTCAAACTTTTCTCCGGCAATCTGACTAATTCTATAAATAATTTGTAGTCACGGTAAATAAGAACTATGCCGGGTCCAATTTGTTATACTGATAAGTCTTTTGAAAATAACCGATCTTGCAAGATTTTTAATCGTGTCAACAAAGTTTGGGACAATAATGAAAGTTATAACGAAAAAGTTTTATAATTTTGCAGATAGAAAACGGTTTGATATATTTATTATATGAAAAAGATTCCAAAAAAATACTGGGTAATTCCCTTAGTAGGATTAATTTCCGTATTGGTTATCCTTATCATAATAGATACAATATTACTTCCATATTATGTAAGTGCATCGGAATACAAAGTCCCAGACGTAGTAAACATGCATAAGGATGAGGCAATCCGGATTTTGAAAAATCTTAACTTAAACCCAATAGTCAGTACTTCGCGTTATGATCAGAATTTTGAAAAAGATCACGTGATGTTTCAAAATCCTTATCCCAATACGATGGTAAAAGAGGGAAGAAGAGTATATCTTACAGTCAGCGGCGGCGAGCAGACTGTTAAAATGCCTTTTCTTCTGAATAAAACCGTTCGTGATGCACAAATTACATTAGAGAGGTCCGGATTAGTTCTTGATTCAGTGAAAGAAGTAGAATCAGAATTACCAGCTAATACAATTGTAGAGCAACAATACCCGGAAGGAAGAGATTTATCCCAGGGTACAAAGGTGTCTGTTCAAGTGAGTATTGGACCCAAAGTGGGAATGGTTCGTGTTCCTAATATTCTTAGTAAATCTTTAACCGATGCTGAAAATGTGTTAAGATCATTATCTCTTCATATTGGTAAAAGAACTTTTATTCAATCATCAACTTTGTTGCCTAATACCGTTGTAGATCAGCAGCCAAGTCAAGATGACTTAGTTGAGGTTGGGGACAGCGTAGATGTTGTATTAACTCAAAGCAAATCAAACAAATAAAATGACAAATCAAAAAATTATTGCATCATCAATATTGGCAGCGGATTTTTCCAATCTTTCGCAGCAGATAAGGTACACCGAACTAGGAGGTGCGGATTGGATCCATTGCGATATTATGGATGGCAAATTTGTGCCCAACCTTACATTTGGACCGTTAGTTATTGAAGCGGTAAAACGAATTACTAAATTGCCGATCGATGTTCATTTGATGATTAAAAATCCAAATTCATTAATTGAAGAGTTTATAAAAGCCGGTGCCAATTTTATTACCGTCCACCAGGAAGAAGAAGTACACTTACATAGGACGTTAAACAGAGTAAAGGAACTTGGAGCTAAAACCGGTGTAGCATTAAATCCTTCAACTCCGGTTGATACATTGAATAATGTTTTGGAAATGGTTGACCTGGTATTGATAATGTCGGTCAATCCGGGTTTCGGAGGGCAAAAGTTCATTGCTAATTCAATTAAAAAAATAAAAGAATTATCTGCTCTGCGTGCAGAGTATGGTTATAATTTTCTTATTGAAGTTGACGGCGGAGTATCTAAAAAAAATATCAAAGAAATTTCGGATGCCGGTTGTAATGTATTTGTAGCCGGTTCATCTATATTTAGGAATGATAATATAACTGCCGCAACGATTGAATTAAAAAATATGGTTATTAGTTGATTTGTTCATGTTGTACACACCAATAACTAATTGTAAATATTAACTCCTTTTCGTAAATATTAATAGTTATTTTCACTTTTATCCTTAACAAAAGAGGATAGTTTGATAATCCAGCTTGTCGATATTTTTTATCCTAATGTTTTTAGAAGGTACGGAGCCAAGTACAATATTTTCAGGAATCTTTATGAAAAGGATTTGCTTGGTCTCGAAATAAGGGACATCGATTTTAAGTTCGCTCAAAAAGTCAAAAAAATAATACTTACAAATGAAGAGATATGCTATTTAAACATTAAAGAGAACAAACAAATAGTCGATTTGCTTGCTTTAGGTTCGTATGGAGTATTTAAGGAATTAGCTAAGGAGATTATTGCACTAGGCAATGAAGATGTTGGTTTCAAAATTAAAAAGGTTATTCAAAGTGTTAATGAATATGAAAATAATTCTTTCAGCATTGCCGGAAAGTGCTACGGTCTTGAAAAAACATACCTGATGGGAATTCTGAATGTAACGCCGGATTCATTTTCCGATGGGGGAAAATATTATCAAGTTAATGATGCTGTAAAGCATGGTATTCAGCTTTTAGAAGATGGTGCAGATATTCTTGATATTGGAGGCGAGTCATCACGTCCCGGTTCTAAGCCGATAACTGCAGAAGAAGAAATTAAACGTGTTGTGCCCGTCATAGAAAAAATTTTAGAAATCAAACCGGACGCGGTTATTTCGATTGACACAATGAAATCCAATGTTGCCGAAGAAACACTAAAACTTGGTGCGAAAATTGTAAATGATATTAGTGCATTCGAAAATGATAAGAATATGTTAGATGTAGTAAAAAAATATGATGCCGCATTAATTTTAATGCACATGAAAGGTACACCGGAGAATATGCAAGAAAATCCTTCTTATGAAGATGTTGTTTCAGAGATTTATGATTACCTGGTAAACAAGACTGAAATTGCTAAAAGAAACGGCGTTAAAGATATAATTATTGACCCAGGTATTGGATTTGGAAAAAGAGTGATTGATAATTACGAAATCATAAAAAGACTGAATGAATTCAAAGGGATCGGCTACCCTATAATGCTTGGTCTGTCTAAGAAATCATTTATAGGCAAAACGTTAAATTTAGCAACCGGAGATAGGGAAGAACCAACAATAGTTGCAGAGGCAATTTCAATTAAGAACGGTGCAAGAATTATCAGGACCCACAATATCAAAAAAGCAAAAGTTGCGATGAATATTACACAGTTTATAGAGAATCCGGAGTTGGTAATAAATGTTTGACTTATTCAAAATCGGTTTTATATCAATTTCTTTTTTAGATATAATTGATATTGCTTTGGTGTCGATTATATTCTATAAGCTTTACACTGTTATTCGCGGTACTATAGCCGCACAAATTTTTTACGGACTGCTGATAGTTTTGTTTTTATCATTTGTTGCTCAAGCTGCAAATTTCAAAGCGATAGGGTGGTTATTAAAATTAATTTCAGAAGTGTGGGTTATAGCTTTTATTATCCTATTCCAACCGGAAATTCGCAGACTCTTAGTGCTGCTTGGCAGAAGCCCGGTAATGAAATTATTCTTTAAAAGTGATGTAAGTGGTGTTGCCGATATAATAGCCGATACAGCTTATGAATTGGCACAACATCAGCATGGTGCGTTGATTGTTTTGGTTAAATCTGTAGGTATAAGAGGTATTACGGAAACCGGTGAGCAAATAAATTCAAAAGTCTCTAAAAGTTTATTAAGATCAATATTTTTCCCACGTTCTCCTTTGCACGACGGTGCAGTTATTATAAGGAATGATGTTATAGAAGCAGCGAGATGTACATTGCCTTTATCGAGCGAAACACATCACGATGGTGTGGCATTAGGGATGAGGCACCGTGCCGGACTGGGAATATCAGAGCAAGCCGATGTTGTTTGTGTAATAGTCTCCGAAGAATCAGGAAGCATCTCTATTGCCGAAAACGGTAAATTGAAAAGAGGACTTTCCAAGGATAGTTTAAGAAATACATTAAAAGCCAGTTTGAAAGGAACTAAAGAGAGAGGTATAAAAGGAATTCTAAGACATATCAGGAAAAATAATTTTTCTAACGATTTATATTCATAAACATAAATGAACATAAATAAGAAGTTTAAGATCCCAAATCTTAGCATCAACGGAAAATTTTCTTCAAGTTCAAAAATTATTCTTAAAGAAAAACTTAGAATTATTCATAAAGAAATTGACAGATACTTTAAAAATGATTCGAATAAAAATCTCCATTCGATGAGGATTGCTTTCAGAAGGTTCAGGTATGTGCTGGAAATATATTCCGGATGTTATGAATCTAATTTATTTAACAAAATGTTGTCGCGGATTAAATACATGCAAGATTTAATTGGCAAAGGAAGAGACCTCGATGTGTTGGAATCTAAAGTTAAGGATACTGAAAAGCTGATCAAGAAGAAAATTCCAAAGTATTTTTACAAGCAGATCGATAAAGAAAAAGTAGAGACAAAACAGACAATTAAGATGGAATTAATTAATTTTATTATTGATAAGGAGATCAATAAGTTAATAAAGAGGTGAACTGTGAGGCTGAGATATTTTTCACATTCGGCTTTTCAAATTACCGCTAAGAATGGGATTAAAATTTTAATTGATCCGTTTTTAGATGGTAACCCAACATCTCCCGTTAAATCAGCAGATGTTAGTGCAAATTACATAATAGTTACGCACGGCCACGGGGATCACGTTGGCGATTCTTTCAAAATTGCAAAAAGATGTAACTCAACTTTTATATGTGTTAATGAATTGGCTAATTATTTTATTTCAAAAGGTTTCAAAGCTCATAACATGCACATCGGCGGCGCATATAATTTCGATTTTGGGCGAGTTAAATTTACTATTGCTCATCACGGTTCTATGACTACCGATAATTATTACGGTGGGGAAGCGTCGGGTGTAATCCTGACAATTGATGGTATCACGTTATATCATACCGGCGATACCGGATTATTTTATGACATGAAGCTGATTGGGGAGATGAACAAGATTGATTATATGTTACTGCCGATTGGTGATAATTTTACAATGGGTATAACCGACGCATTAAAAGCAGTCGAGCTGGTAAATCCTAAAGTTGCTGTACCAATGCACTATAAAACATTCCCGGTAATTGAATCTGATCCCTACGAGTTTAAAAAGAGATTAGAAGAGCAAGGCAAAAAATCCATAGTAATGGAATTCGGTCAAGAGATAGAACTTTAAATATTTTCATATATGGCGAAAAAAATAGTTATTGCAAATCAAAAAGGCGGTGTTGGTAAAACAACTACTGCCATTAATCTTTCTGCATCAATTGCTGCTGCTGAATATAAAACATTGCTAATTGATATTGATCCTCAAGCAAATAGTACTTCAGGTTTAGGAGTAAATGTAAATGAAAAATCTGTTTACCAGGTGCTTGTAGGATTGGAATCGGTTGGTCATTGTATATTAAATACCTACATGCCTCATCTGGACATACTACCTTCTACAATAAATCTTGTAGGTGCAGAAGTAGAATTAGTTTCTATGGAATCAAGAGAATACTTATTAAAAAACGCTTTAATTGAAATTGAAGATAAATACGATTTTATTTTTATAGATTGTCCGCCTTCCTTAGGGTTGTTAACACTGAACGCACTAACTTCGGCTGATTCTGTTCTTATCCCGGTGCAATGCGAATATTTTGCATTAGAAGGCCTGGGGCAATTATTAAATACTATAAATATCGTAAAGAAAAATTTAAATGAAGCATTAGCAATTGAAGGTGTTGTTTTAACAATGTTCGATACAAGACTGCGATTATCACATCAGGTAGTTGAAGAAGTAAAAAAATATTTCGGTACTAAAGTTTATAACACGATTATTCATCGTAATGTTAGGCTATCGGAGGCACCGAGTTATTCTAAACCGGTAATATTATATGACGCAAGTTCTGTCGGTGCGCAAAATTATATTTCTCTCGCTTCAGAGTTAATTCAAAGAAGTAACTTAGAATCAAAAGGAACCAATGGCTGATAAAATGAAATCACATTTGGGTAGAGGATTGGATGCGTTAATTAATCCTCAACTTAGGGATAGACTTGATGTTCCGGTTGCAGTATCGAACAAAGATCTACCTAAAGATGACGGTCAATCATTTGATTTGCTGGTTAAAATAGCTGTTGATAAAATTACTCCTAACCCATATCAGCCACGTACCGAATTCAACCAGCAAGCATTAGATGAGTTAAAGAAATCAATTCTTGAAAATGGATTGATACAACCTATCACAATTCGCAGAACCGACAAAGAAAAATATGAATTGATATCCGGCGAAAGGCGTTTAAGAGCTTGCAAAGAAATTGGCTACAAAGAAATTCCGGCATACATAATAAAAGTTGAAACTAAAGAGGCTATGCTGGCACTTTCGCTTATTGAAAATATTCAAAGGGAAATGTTAAACCCGATCGAAATTGCCAATGCTTACAAAAGATTGATTGATGAATGCAATTTAACTCAAGAACAAATTGCCGAAAAGGTAGGGAAAGATAGAACTACCGTAACCAATTTTATTCGTCTATTAAAGCTTCCTGAAAAAATTCAGCAATGTCTTAAAGAAGATAAAATTACAACTGGTCACGCTAGGGCATTGATTAATTTACCTAATGAGTTAATTCAACTAGAAGCCCTAGATAAAATTCTTAAGAAGAATCTATCGGTTAGAAAGGTTGAAGAGATAGTTAGGAAGATTACGGAATTCAAAAATGGTAATAAGAAAAAATCTACTGTTACGATTTCTTCCGGCTTAAATAATATTTCTCAAAAAAATTTAGAAGAAAAATTGCAAAGTATTTTAGGAACTAAAGTACATTGTAAAATTAAAAAGAATGGTGCCGGGGAATTAGTTATCGAATTCTATTCACAAGAAGAACTGGAAAGATTGTTTGAACTCTTCGATATTATCGGGCATAATTACAATTAGAAAAATTACTCTTATAATATTTTTTGCCATCTGTGCCAATGTATATTCGCAAACGGAACCAACATTAATTGATACCGTCCAAACAGACACGGCTAAATTTGAGATGCAAAAATCATCATTAGGAGCTGTATTAAGGAGTGCCATTATTCCTGGATTTGGTCAATTTTATAATGAGTCATATTGGAAGATTCCTATTATATGGGGAGTACTTGGTTACCTTGGTTATCAATGGAACGATAGAAACAATTTATATAAACAATACAGAGATTTATATAACCAAAGTCTTTTAGAATCCGGGGATGGTAACTCACTTTATCATAAATGGCGAGAAGATTATAAAGATCAAAGAGATTTATTTGCAGTATTCATAGGACTTACATATTTATTAAACGTATTAGATGCGTACGTGGATGCGCATTTGTTTGATTTCGATGTAAATGAAAAGGGAGGCAGTACATATATTCAATTATCGCTTAAATTAAATTTTTAATAATGATGAAGAATGTACTAGTTTGTGAAAATTGTAAAACCGAGAATCCGAATTATTCATTAATATGTACTAATTGCAATTCATTTTTAAGAGCCCGGGTTCCTAATATTGATCTTTGGGCAACCACTGCCAGATTGATTGATAGCCCGGTCAATTCAATACAGAATATCATTTATGCCGATCATAAGAATTTTGTTCTATTATTACTAATTCTGGCGGCTTTGAAGAATACGCTAAATATATGGACGTTTATTAATGCTACTGCTGATAATTTAGCGGCTGGATTGAATGTCACTGTACAAATTATGACCGGTATGTTGTTATTTAGTACAGTTTTTATTGTTGGAATTATTGCTCTTACTAAGATCGATAGAGTAATTGGCATCGACAATAGATTGAAAGATAACATCGCAATTTTTACTTACTCATTTATTCCGATGATCATACTTCTCATTGTTCTAACGCCGATTTATTTTGCTATGTACGGTCTATATTGGTTTATGTTTAACCCCTCACCTTTTTTGATAAAACCATTTGCTTCTTATATTTTTATAATTATTGAGGCACTATTTACAATTTGGAGTTGTATCTTATTTGTTATCTCTATGTATGTACAAACTAAAAAGGTTTTCTATTCTATTGTTGTCGGGATATCATTTTTTTGTATAATTTCAATATGCACATTTTACTTAACTGGCCTTTTCAATTCATTGATTATATAATCTACTATTACACCGTATCTGAGTCCTCTCGTACTAACGTTAATTTTGTTACAGTTTAATAATTCCATAATTATTTTTAGTATAATTGTGCCGGCTAGTATTACATCCTCACGACCTTTTACGACTGGGCCATATTTTTCTAATATCTGTTGTGGTCTCATTTTAATTAATTGTTCTAAAATATTATCAATATCGTTGTTAGTTAAGCTAGATTCATCAACTAATCCCTCTTTGTAATCCTTGAGATTTTGTTTAATACAAGACAAAGTAGTAGGTGTACCGGCAACCGCAAAACACAGTGAATTAGCATCAATTTTAGGCACAATTTCATTGAATACAGCTCTTGTATAAAGTATCGCCTTATTAATTTTGTTTGATGATGGTGGAGTATCTACCAGAAATTTTTCAGTTAATGACACAACCCCAATTTCGAAACTCTTCATGTATTGAATATCAAAATTATTTCCATAAATAATTTCAGTGCTGCCTCCGCCAATATCAATCACAATTTTGGAACGTGTACTTGGTAAATAGGGATATACTGTACCAAGAAAAGATAAGTGTGCTTCATTTTTACCATCGATGATATCTATCTTGTAGCCAAGTTTACTTTTGACTAAATCAAGTATCGAACCAGAATTTTTTGCTACTCGCAATGCATTTGTCCCGACCAACAAAATTTTACGACAATTATTTTTTTTAATTATTTGATTATACTCGGTTAATACATCCAATAATTCAATTATTTTTACATCGGAAATATTTTGGTTATATGTTAATCCGAGTGAAATACGAGGAGAGCGATACTCGTTTAAGATTGTGTGCAGATGATTTTCGCTATCGTATTCAGTTATAAGCAGCAAAACAGTATTAGAGCCGATATCAATTGAAGCAAGATTCATATTTTTTTCATATTTTAAATAAAAATTATTTCAAATATGCACAAACTAAATAACATTTCTAAGTTTCTGCTGACAGTAACGATTTTATTTGGAGTAGTCTGGTTAGGAGGATATTTAACCAGACACTTAGTAATATATCAGTTTTTTGAACCAGATAACTTAAAATTGGTCGATAAATTTCAAACCAGTGATTCAACTAAAACCTTAAAAGTAATTCAACCTTTATTAGTAATGAATATACTGTCGTATGGAGTCTTTTTGTTATTATTGGTTCTGTTTGTTGCTCTATCGCGATTAGAACTAAAAAAAAATGGTTGGTTATTTATTTCTATTGCTATCGTTTTTATTACATCACCTTTTGAAATTTATTTGTTATCAATTGATTACAATATTATTGATCAGATAATGGATAATAATTTTGATCATCTCAAAGTATTCGATTTGTTAAAGAAACGGATTGAAGTACTTAGTAGCTTCTCGCTGATTGAAATATTTGCGTTTTTCGGAATTATATACTTGTCAATATTTAGACCCCTAACAAAGGTTAACGATGAAAATTAAGGAGAAGGAATTCGAAAATATTCTTCAAGATTTAAAACAAATTGCGCATAGTATAGGAGCAAGAGTTAGATTTGAAATTGGAGATTTTAAAGGTGGATACTGTATTATCAAAGAATCTAAAATTATTGTTATTAATAAATTATCTCCTTTGCAAAAGAAAGTGCTAATTTTAACATCTGCTCTAAAAGAACTTGGAATTGATGATGTCTTTTTACCTCCTAAACTTCGAGAAATAATTGAGGAATTAAGCGAAACTCAATGAAAATACTTATACTTAATGGACCCAATTTGAATTTAATTCAAGAGCGTAATTCGGAGTATTATGGAAAATTAACTCTTGAAGAGATAAATAAAAGAATAATGATGGAATTCCCTGATATTGAATTTACGTTTTTACAGTCTAATGTTGAAGGGGAATTAATTAATTATATCCAGAATTCTATCAATGTATATTCAGGATTGATTATAAACCCAGGAGGATATGCACACACCAGTGTAGCAATTAGAGATGCTCTAGAGCTATGTAAGCTACCTAAAATCGAGGTACACCTTTCAAATATTGCTAATAGAGAGGATTTCAGAAAAATATCTTTAACTGCCAGTAAATGCAATGGTTATATTAGTGGATTTCACTATTTAAGTTATATTTGTGCTGTCTATATTTTAAAAAAAATAATTTAATATAATTCTATGATTAAGGCTATTATTTTCGATCTTGATAATACGCTAGTAGATTTTATGCGAATGAAAAATCGAGCTATTGACGCTGCAATTAATGCTATGATCGATGCTGGTTTACCTCTGACAAAAGAAGAGTCATTATTAGAAATTAATACGATTTATAAAGAGCAAGGTATTGAGTACCAGCAAGTTTTTGATCAATTTCTAACTCGGACTATTAAAAGAATTGATCATAAGTTGCTTGCATCTGGGATAATTGCTTATAGAAAGATTAGGGAAGCCGAATTGATCCCTTACCCAAGAGTCTATCCTACACTAATTGAATTAATAAAACTAGGATTAAAATTAGGAGTTCTCTCAGATGCTCCGAGTAAGGAAGCATGGCTTCGATTAGCACAGCTTAATTTTCAATATTTGTTTGATTCTATAGTTACTTTTGAAGATACTGGCTATAGAAAACCGAATCCCGAACCGTTTTATGAAATACTCAAAAGGTTAAATGTTACTGCAAACGAATCGCTAATGGTAGGTGATTGGGCGGAGCGTGATATTATCGGCGCATCCCAGATCGGAATGTTAACTGCTTTCGCAAAATACGGCGATACCTTCAATACTGAAATTCATAATGCGAATTTTGTTCTCAATGATATTACTGATTTATTAGGTATAGTTAAATCAATTAATAAGTTATAGTTATTTAATTATATTTAATAACATACCTTTATTGAAATTCAATTCTGCTTCAGTTATATTTCTTGTGTATACTTTGAGGCTATATTATGAAAGACTTTGGATTGAAAAAATTATATTATTCTATAAGTGAAGTAAGCAAACTTACTGGATTAGAACAATATATATTAAGATATTGGGAAACCGAATTTGAGCAGTTGAAACCTGGTAAGAATAGAGCCGGCAACAGAATCTATACAAATAAGGATATTAAACTCATTCTAAATATTAAGAAGTTACTCAGAGATGAAAAATATACCATTGAAGGAGCAAAAAAAATTTTAGAGGATTATAATTTTGATCCGACCTTACAAACAAATATTACTCAGAACCAATATGAGAGAATAACTCTTACAGAACCCCGGAGTTTAAAAACTGATCTTGAAGAAATTAAATCTTTCTTATTAAAATTACAAACAACAATTTGAACGGAACGTAGCGCAGCCCGGTAGCGCACTTGAATGGGGTTCAAGGGGTCGCGAGTTCAAATCTCGCCGTTCCGACTAACAATGGCACATTTGATATGTGCCATTGTTCTTTTATATTGCATCCCAAAATTTTAACAATATAATGTCAGACAAACCAAAATGTAACTGTGGTGTCTTTGGAATTTTCGGTTCTAAAGATTCATCGATCCAAACCTACTATGGACTTCTCGCACTCCAGCATAGGGGGCAAGAGGCTGCCGGCATTGTAACTTCTGCTGAGAATATTAAAGGTAAGAAGATCTTTAACATATCAAAAGATTTTGGACTTGTTACAGAAGTATTTAACAAACAAAATATTTTCGAAAAAATACTGTTCGGTAATGCTGCTATTGGTCACAATAGATATTCTACTACTGGCGCATCAGATTCAGAAAAAAATATTCAACCGTTTTGGGTTAATTACCGTCAAGGGAATTTAGCTGTTGCACATAATGGTAACTTAACAAACGCAAAAGTTATTCGTGAAAAGTTAGTTAATGACGGCGCAATTTTTCAGACTACAAGCGACACTGAAGTAATTTTACATTTAATTGCTCGCAGCAAATTAGAAGACCAGATTGATCAGATTAAAGAGGCTCTTCAACAAATAGAAGGTGCCTATAGTTTAGTCTTATTAACGGATAATAGCTTAATAGCCGCGAGGGACCCAAAGGGATTTAGACCATTGTGCATTGGGAAATTAGACGGATCAATTATTGTCACTTCTGAAACTTGTGCGCTAGATATTAATTCGGCAGAGTATATTCGTGATGTTAATCCTGGTGAAATGGTTATTATTGATAATGATTCCTTGAAAACAAACAAAGTAAGGTCATATCAGATTTTTCAGGATAAACACGAGATTAAGCATTGTATATTTGAGTATATATATTTTTCAAGGCCTGATAGCAAAATTTTCGGTTCGAATGTAGATAAACTTAGAAGAAAATTAGGGAAAGTACTGGCTCAAAATCACCCAGTTTATGATAAAGATGGAGATAAAGTTATTGTTATTAGCGTCCCGGATAGTTCCAATACAGCTGCATTAGGCTTCCAGACGCAGTTACAGAAACAAGGAATACCTTCAAGACTTGAAATCGGCTTGATTAGAAGCCACTATATTGGTAGAACATTTATTTTGCCCGGACAAAAAGCAAGAGAAATAGGTGTACGAATAAAATTTAATACTGTGAAAGGTGTCATAGAAAACAAAACGATAGTTTTAGTTGATGATTCAATAGTGAGAGGTACAACATCTAAACAACTGATTAAATTGTTGAGAGAGGCAAATCCGAAAGAAATACATATGCGTGTATCATCACCTCCAATTATTTCACCTTGTTACTATGGGATGGATTTTCCTTCAAAAGAAGAATTGATAGCAAACAAATTTGACAAGAACATTAGCAACATAGCAAAGTATTTAAATGTTGATAGTCTTGAGTATCTTACAATTGATGAAATGTTGGGAGCTATGATTGATCATAAACCTGGAGATTTCTGTACAGCATGTTTTTCCGGGCAATATCCGGTAAGAGTAGATACTAATGTCAGAAAAGATGAATACGAATTGTACTGAATGCGAACATGAAATTAAAATTGAAACATCTCCTCGCTGACTTAAAAGAAATACCAAATCTGTTAAGTTTATTTCGATTAATGTTAGTCATACCGTTCTACTTTGTGTTAATTCGTTTGCACGAGGATAATGAATACAGAGTTATTACAATCGGCTTAATCTTTGTTGCATTTATTACTGATATACTTGATGGGTACGTGGCAAGAAGGAATAATATGATTACCGAAACCGGTAAAATCATTGACCCACTTGCAGATAAAACTTTAGTAATATTTATTATAACCCAGCTTTATTTACAAAACCTCATTCTTAGTTTTTACTTTTGGGTCATTATTATTAGAGATTTATTCATTTTTTTTGGTGGAATAATTATTTCAGCTAAAATTGGTAAAGTTTTACCATCCAATATAATAGGGAAGTTGACGGTATTGACAATCGGAGTATTTATAATTATCACAATTCTTGGTTTAGAAACGAACAATATTTTCTACCATATTTTTTTCTACCTTAGCATTATACTGAGTTTTTTATCAGTTATTATTTATTTAATTCGGGCAATAGAAGCTATTCGATAGGTTTATATGAAAATTTTTGATAATAAATATTTTGAAAAACTAAAAAATGGGTTAACGAAAACAAAGAATAACATTTTAAATAAAATTAATGAACGAATATCAGGTGAAGTTAACATCGATGAAAGAACATTAGATGATATTGAAGAAGCATTGGTATTAAGTGACATAGGATTAAACACCTCAGAGTTAATTATTAAGATTGCTAAACAAAAATTATTTATTAGTGGCAATAGAACTGCAGAGAACCTTAAAAATGTTATAAGGGAAGAATTGAAAAATACTTTATTGGATAACGATGAAACCTATATTGAAAATCTGACTAAGAACAAGCCAGTTATAATGCTTATTATCGGTATAAATGGTTCAGGTAAAACGACAACAATAGGGAAGTTAGCTAATTATCTTAAAAGTAAAGGATTAAAAGTAATAGTTGGAGCTGCCGATACTTTTCGTGCTGCAGCCGATGATCAATTGAGAGTTTGGGCTGATAGAGTTGGAGTAGACATTATTTTCAGCAGTTCTAAAGATCCCGGTTCTGTAGTTTTCGATACATTAGTATTTGCAAAAAAAAATAACCACGATATTGTCATTATTGATACTGCTGGTAGATTACATACACAAAAAAACTTGATGGATCAACTAACTAAAATAAAAAGTGTTATAACTAAATTTGATGACCATGCTCCACAAGAAACATTGTTAGTAATTGATGGTAACTCTGGACAAAATGCTGTTAATCAAGTTAATGAATTTGAGAAATATTCTAAGATAGACGGTATTATAATTACTAAATTAGATGGCACTACTAAGGGTGGGACCATTTTTAACATTAGTAATACTAAAAAAATTCCGGTTAGATTTATTTGTATAGGCGAAGCAATTGAAGATATACAAATTTTCAACCCAAGTTTATTTGTTTCAGCCATATTTGATAATTAAGAGTAATTGTAAAATAAAAGTGTTTATTATGCTTTTCAAAAAAATCAAACATAAAAACTTTGATTATACCCCCAGATTTTATAAGCCGGAAATTGACGAAGAATTAAAAAAAAGGGAAAAATTTTCCTTTAGAAGTAATGCCACACGTTCAAGAACATGGGGGAAGAGGAATATCATTTTCTGGTTATTGATATTTATTGTGGTTATCTATCTTTATCTCTCATTATCATAGTTTACATAATATTCATTATGTGCGTTTTAGTATTTGTAAAATCCTTCACCAGTTTTTCTACCTAAAGTCCCAGACGCAACCATTTTCTTAAGTAATGGGCATGGTCTATATTTAGGATCATTAAAGCCTTCATAAAGTACATTCATTATAGATAAACAAACATCAAGACCAATAAAGTCAGCCAAAGTCAACGGGCCCATCGGATGGTTCATTCCCATCTTCATAATTTGGTCAATTGCCTCCGTACTTGCTACTCCTTCATATAGAGCAAATATTGCCTCATTAATCATAGGCATTAATATACGATTTGAGATGAATCCAGGATAGTCATTTACTTCGATTGGTGTCTTATTAATTTTAGTTGTTATTTCTTTTATAAAACTAACGGTTTCATCGCTTGTTTTATGTCCGCGAATAATTTCAACCAACTTCATAATTGGGACTGGATTCATGAAATGCATCCCGATAAAAAGCTCAGGTCTTGATTTGGCACCTAACTCAGATATTGAGATTGATGAAGTATTGGAAGCAAAAATACAATTTGTGTCGATCAATTCATTTAATCTTGTGAAAACTTCAATTTTATTTTGTTTATCTTCATAAATAGCTTCTACTATTAATGATATATTCTCAGGTAAGTTGTTAATATTAGATATATTACGAATGTTACTTAGAATTGTTCTTTTATCAGATTCCAGGACAGTGCCTTTTTGAATTTGTCTATCAATATTTCTTGAGATTTGAGATATAGCCTTATTTAATAATTCATCCGTTTTATCAACTAGAAAAACCTCGTAATTGTATTGTGCGAAAGTATGAGCAATACCACTACCCATTGTTCCACTACCAATGACAGCAATTTTCTCGCCGTTCATAATAGTTCCTCTTTTTATTAGTTGGGAGCAAATTTATCTATTAAAATGATTCGGATTCAAACGATAAACAGCATTTAAGTTTTCCGCAAGGACCACTAAGTTTTCCCATGCTTGAAAGTAAATTCTGGTCATTTGCTAATTGAGTGGTAATCTTCTTAAATGAAGAGAGAACAGAAATGCAACAATATTCCCTTCCACATGTTCCCATTCCGCCTAACTTCTTGGCTTCGTCTCGTACACCAATTTGTCTTAATTCGATTCTTGTTTTAAACTCGCTGGCCAATTCTTTTGCCAATTCACGAAAATCAACTCTCCCATCGGCAGTATAGAAAAAGAATAATTTTTTCCTATCGAATTGATAGTGGACGCTAACAAGTTTCATATTTAGATTAAACTTTTCGGCAGTCTTTTTGAAGATCGGTACAGCACGTTGTTCATCAAAAAAATTTTTATTTAACTTATCATTATCTTCTTTGTTTAACTTACGAACTACAGTGGGTAATTTTTCGTTATAACAACCAAGATTATGGCGCTTGAGTCTTACTAATTCTCCAATTGATTTAACTTGGGCTAACTCTAACGATTCATCATTACTTACTACTATCAGATCGCCCGGAAAATAATTAAAATCGTTTTTATCAATAATCTCACAATAATTGTTATTTAACAAGCCATTACATTCGATTTCAACAATGTTTCTGCTATCAATAGGAGTATGATTCTCTAAACTACAAGAGCAAAAAAAACAACCACTGAAATTACAGCTGTTTTCGTGTAGTTTAGAAATAATTTTTGATTCGTAAATATCTTGAAAAATTTTATTTTCACTTTTGGTAAGATCGGATTCGATAGAATCCTTTTTGTGGTCGGACAAATCTATATGATACAACTTTATTTCCTTATGGATATAGACGCTAATTCAAATATAATGTTAAGCGAAATTACATTCAAGTTAACATTTTTTGTACAATTATTATCTATGACATCAAGTCTGTCATACAAACTTGTAAGGTCGTAATCTCTAAATTTTTCATTAAACTTTTTTAGCGTTTCAATGTAGTTGTTAAAAAAGTAATCATTATTATTCAATCTGTTCTTGATATTATCACTTATCCATAATTTGATTAGTCTTAATATAAATTGAATTTCAACTAATGAACTATCCTCTAAAAGTCTGTTCAGTTCAAGAAAAGCTGAATAATAACGTTTTGCTATTGAATATCTTAAGATAGCAATTATTATATCGGAAGATTTTGCCAGGTTCTTATCTTTTAATGATAATGCTCTGTGAACTGAGCCCTCTGAAAATAATGATAACAATTCTGCTGTTCTATCATCAATATTAAAATATTTAATTAAAATTGATCTAACAGCTTGTTGACTGAGTGGTTCAAAATCAACTATCCAGCATCTCGATTGAACGGTAGAAAGTAATTTATTTAAGCTATCTGTAATAAGAATAAATATTACATTTTCAGGCGGTTCTTCCAGACTTTTTAATAATGCATTTTGAGACTGTTCATTCATCTCATGTGCATTAAGTATAATAATGAACCGGTAAGCAATATCACTAAAATTAGTGCTTAAAAATCTTTTTATATCCCTAATACTATTTATCTTGATTGTGTTTGCATTTTCAAGTTCGAAATTGTGGTAAGGATTTTCAATCAGCTTATTTAGTTCTTCGGTTAATCCCTCAATCTGATCTTTGGTAAGTTTCTCTACAGCATTATCATCTGTCGATTCATTTTTACCTCTTGGTAAAGGTGTAATTAATTTAATATATGGTTCGGTGAGGTGTGAAATAGATTGTAATATGTAATCTTGTTTTTCTGTCCCTACATTGGCATATAAAACTTTAGCAAATTGGATGGCTGTAAAGAATTTGCCAATCCCCTCTTGGCCAGAAAAAATAAAAGCGTGGGGAACACGCTTTGTAATAATTAACTTTTCTAATATTTCCTTAGCTTTTGTTTGTTCAAAAACCTCAGCCCAAAGATTATTCATCTATGAACCATATTTAAGATTTGAATTCGTCATCGTCGGTATAAAAGAAATCTTCATCACTTGGGTAGTCGGGCCAAATGTCTTCAATAGATTCGTACGGTTCGTCAGAATCTTCTAGTTCTTGCAGATTCTCAACTACTTCTAAAGGTGCGCCAATTCTTTCTGCATAATCTATTAACTCTTCTTTCGTTGCTGGCCAAGGAGCGTCATCTAAATACGAGGCTAATTCGACGGTCCAGATCATATAATTTTCTCCTGAATAGGTTTTTTTATTTTTTGACTATTTCAAAAAGTTCAACATCGTCATAAATAAAATTTCTGGGGTTAAGAGGTATATCATTGTGTCTAATTTCATAGTGAAGGTGTGGTCCGGTTGATAAGGATCCAGAATTTCCAGTATTTGCAACATAGTCCCCTCTTTGAACTAATTGCCCAACTTTAGCATTAATTTTATCTAAATGTGCGTAAGTTGTTCTATACCCAAATCCATGATCTATTTCTAATGTTAAACCAAATCCCCCTTTTCTTCCGGCAAATACTACTTGACCATCACCAGGTGCGTAAACTTTTGTTCCAATATCAGCTATGATATCAATTCCATTGTGCATTCGGCGTATCTTTAATATGGGATGCAATCTGAAACCAAAATCGTCAGCCACTCTTCCGTTGCATGGTACTATTGCCGGTATTACAGAAAATAACTTTTCATTCTCTGTTAATTTGTTCTCAATTTCCTGGTAATTATTTGTTTCTAATTTAACCTTTAGCGATACTTTATCTATATAAGAATTCAACTCTTCGAGTTTAGATTCTATTTCAGACGGACTATTGGTTGAAATTGGGGTGAAAGCAGAACCACCCGTTCCATAATTCTCTGCATTATCCAAAGGATCTAAATTAGTTACTAATCTAAGTTCCCGACTTTTTTCAGATAAATTTTTTATTCTTTCTTCAAGCGCCTGGTAATTTGAATAAAAGGAATTTATCTGTTCCTTTAATTCCTCATTAGTTCTTTTAAGAGATTTCACTTCTGAGTCGGGGTTGAGCATTTCGCTGAATATTAAAAATGTTCCGAAGAGAAAGAAAGAAACTATTAATGAAGAAAATAGTACTAGGAATACGAATTTCTTATAGAAATTTCGTATCTCTACAAACTTTAACTTTGATTTTGAAAAGTAGTAAAATTTTTTCATAGCGAAACGTGGTTGCGAAAATAATAAATCAAAATCGGGCTGTCAAGCACACTTTTTAATAAAAAATTATTCAAAATCATGTTCGAAATAATCGATAGAACGGTTAATTTCCTTGTTTTTCTGCTGAATTTTTGACGTTAGCCGGTCTTGAAATACTTTTGCAGCATCATAACCATAATGTTTTAATAAATAGTTAAGAGCAATAATCTCCGAAATAACCGTGATATTTTTACCCGGTATTATAGGCAGTTTTATGTAAGGAATATCTACATCCATAACAGTTGCCGTTTGACTATCCAAACCGGTCCTGGTATAATCCGAATGTTCATTCCATATTTCCAGTTCAATAATAACTTCTAATCGCTTTTGAAATCTTATTGCCCTTACGCCGAACATACTGCGAACATCAATTATCCCGATACCTCTTAATTCCATGAAATGCTTGACGAGTTCGGTTCCGGAACCCATCAGAATCCCCTCACCTTTTTTAGTGAGTATGACGACATCATCTGCAACAAGCCGATGCCCCCTTTCAACAAGATCGAGAGCAACTTCGCTTTTACCTATTCCGGATTTGCCTATGAACATCATTCCTACACCATAAACGTCAACAAAAGATCCGTGGATTGAAAGTCTTGGTGCAAATTGATCGTCTAAAAAATCACTTATTAAGTAAAACAGTTTTGTCGTTGCAAAAGTTGAACCAAAAATTGGTATTTGATACTTGTTAGCTAACTCGATCATTTCCGGGGTTGGCTTATTATTATTTGTAATAATTAAACACGGTATGCTGAATTTTAGAATATTCTCAAGCGACTTTTTTCTTTCAGCCGGATTAAGATTTCTTAGATATCTCATTTCGGTGTTACCAAAAACTTGAACTCTGTTATATGAAAAGAGTTCGAGGAATCCGGCTAAGGGTAATCCCGGTCGATGTAAATTATGATCGTTTATCTGGCGGTCGAAGCCGACTTGATCATTCAATAATTTTAATTTGAATCGATCCTTAATATTATTATAGAAGAATTCTACAGTTATACTATCTTTCTTTGCGATATTCTTCTCATTAATATTCATGGTTTTTTCCTTGAGATGCGCTTGGTTTTAATTTTAGTAAGCTGCTTCGTTGCTTTAGTGATGGCAGCGCTGACTGATTTTTCGAACTCTTCGCTTGAATGTGTAACAGTTATTTTTGAACCGGGAATATTTAAAATTATTTCTGCTGTTTTTATGCTGTCTGTTGGATGTGTATAGCTGAGGACAACACTTGCATCGAGAATTTGGTCGTGGAATTTTCCTAATGCTTTTAATTCATCTGTGATGTAATCTTTTAAGGAATCTTTTGCTTTGAATTTACGTGATGTTATTTTAATATTCATAACAACTCCTTAAGATTTTGGATGTGCTTTTTTATATGATTTTTTTAATCGTTCTATACTTACGTGTGTATAAATCTGTGTTGTTGATAAATTTTCATGTCCAAGAATTTCTTTAACAGCCATTATATCGGCATCCCTATCAAGCATGTGAGTAGCTGCACTGTGCCTAAGTATGTGGGGACTTTTTTTCTCAATGTCAGATACATCGTTAATATATTTCTTTACAATTACATAAACTTCAAATCTATTTATCCTTACAGATTTATCATTATAAAATAAAGGGTCACTATATAAACGATCACTTAATTCTTGAAAGTAGTCTCTAATAATTTTAATTGATTCGTTTCCTATTGGCACTATCCGAACTTTAGAACCTTTTCCCAAAACTCTTAACTGTTTCTTGTTCAAATCAACATCTCCAATATTTAAGCCGCATAATTCAGAAACACGAAGCGCACAACCGTACAACAATTCTAAAATTGCCTTATTCCTATTTTTATGCTCAGAGTTTTTATCTTTGTCTATCAATCTATAAATTTCCAAAAAAGAATCAAGATTAATTGTTTCCGGGAGCTTTCTTTTTACTTTAGGATTAGGAATCTTTTTTATCGGGTTTTTATCAATTATTTCATTTCTTAAGGCAAAACCAAACATTCTACGCAATGTAGAAAGTTTTCTTGATACAGAACTTTTTGAAAGTTCTTTTGAATTTAATTTCATAACAAAACGACGAATTACTCTCTCGGATATTTGATCGATGGTATCGATTTTTTGTTCTGCGCAGAAATTTGAGAATTCTGTTAAATCGTTTTCATAAGCCTGGATTGTATTATCGGACGCTCTGCTTATACCTGATAGTTCCGATAAAGTATCGCGGATAACTTCTTGTAATTTAACCTTGCTCATCTATATCCGCAGATTAGTTATTAGTATTCCTCTTCCTCTGTAACTTCAGGCTCTTCTGCTTTTGCTTTTGGAAGCTTCCAGGTTGCATAATCACATTCGGGATATCTGTTGCATCCGTAAAAGATTTTCCCCCTTTTAGTTCTCCTGGTTATGATTTCACCTTGATTGCATTGAGGACATGTAATTCCCAAAGTAATAATTTTAGTAAAATCACAATCGGGATATTTTTCGCAGCCGATGAATCTTCCGAATTTTCCTTCACGGTAAACAGTTCGCGAACCGCATTTTGGACATGTTTCGCCGGTATATTCCGGTTCATTATTGTTACCGCTGATTTCTTTAAGCGACTTAATATTTTTGCATTCGGGGTAATTTGTGCAAGCTAAAAATTTTCCGAATCTGCCGATTTTGATATCCATATCCGAACCGCACTTATCACATTTAATCTTTTCAAGATTTGCTTCAACTTCTTTCAAGGATTTTGAGAACGGCCCGTAAAAATCATTTAACACTTGCAGATATTCAATCTCTCCTTCTGCAATTGAATCCAATTCTTCTTCCATCTTTGCTGTAAAGTTAACATTAAATATATCCGGGAAATTTTTAACAAGTATTGAGTTAACTTTTTTTCCAATATCTGTTGGAATAAGTTTACGATCGGTCTGTTCTACATATTTCCGGTCAATTATAGTTCCTACAATCATTGCATAAGTAGAGGGTCTGCCGATTCCATTATACTCTAATTCTTTTATCAAAGAACTTTCAGTATATCTTGGCGGCGGCTTGGTAAAATGCTGGTTGGGATTAATTTCATCTAGATTTAACTTTTGATCAAGTTCTAAACCGGCCGGAATTTTTGATCCGCTGCCGTTTTCATCATTACTTTCTTCAGTTGATTCATCATAAATCCTTAGGAATCCATCGAATAAAATTGTTGTGCCGGAAGCCCTGAATACGAACTCGTCTGCTTTTATGCTGACTGTGGTTGTTTCTAATTTGGCAGATTCCATTTGCGATGCTACAAATCGTTTCCATATTAAATCGTATAACTTAAACTGGGCATCATCGAGATAGGGTTTTACAAATTCCGGGGTGTATTTTAGCGAAGTAGGACGTATTGCCTCGTGTGCATCTTGAACATTTTTTTTCTTTTGTTCGAATGTCCTTGGTTTTTCGGTAACATAATTTTCACCATAAGAATTAATCAGATAATCACGGGCATCGTTTAATATTTCTTCGCTTAATCTTGTAGAATCCGTTCTCATGTAGGTTATCAACCCGGTAACACCTTCATCACCCAGTTCAATTCCTTCATAAAGATTTTGTGCAATCATCATTGTTCGCCGTGGTCTGAATTTCAATTTACGCGATGCTTCAACTTGCAATGTGCTTGTTATGAATGGAGGAAACGGGTTTCGTCTTGATTCTTTCTTGTTAAGATCTGAAATAGAAAAGTTATTCTTGGAATTAATCTTTTCGAGAATTTCTTGTGCCAATTCATTTGAAGTGATCGCAAAATTTGTCTGCAAAAATTGATCAAGTTCTTCTTTGGTCATATTTGGTTTAGGCGGAATTTTAATCTGTTTACCATCAACCTCATATAATTTTGCCTGGATTTTTTCACCGGATTCGGTTGTAAATATTGCAACGATTGACCAATATTCCGTTGCAATAAATTTATCAATCTCTTCTTCGCGCTCGCAAATTAGTCTTAATGCTACGGATTGAACGCGCCCGGCGGAAAGTGAACTTCCATATGAATCTAAAACAGCACGCCATAAAAATGGACTTACTTTATAACCGATTATCCTATCCATCGCACGACGGGCACGTTGGGAAGTAACAAGATGTTCATCGATTTTAATCGGAGAGTTCAAAGCGTTTTTTACGGCATTTTTGGTAATCTCGTTAAAAAGTACACGCTGGATTTTTTGCTGGTTTTTATTGTCGAGTATATCAACAACGTCTTGAGCAATTGCCTCACCTTCACGGTCGGGGTCGGTTGCTATATAAATATTTTGGGATTTTGATGCTAAGCTTTTTATCTTTTTTATAACGTCGCTTTTGCCCCTGATAGTTACTAAACTAGGTTTGAATTCATTCTCTACATCAATACCAAGTTTTGTTTTGGGAAGATTTTTAATATGTCCTACCGTTGCTTCAACAACAAATTTACTTCCGACATATTTATTAATAGTTTTAGCTTTGGAGGGCGACTCCACAAGAATAAGATCTTTGCTCATTTACTCACCTTAGTTAACGGAATCAGAAGAATAAAGAAGATTGCGGCTGCCGGGGAGGTTCTCAGAATCAAAATCGACTATTGAAAGAAGTATTATCCAGTTTATTTCTTTTCTTGTCAAACGATTCTCGGGAAACATTATTACTTGCTCTAATATTAATTCCAAATTATCGGAATCCAATAACCCGAGATTGTACAAGTGCATCAAGTAATTCACATTATCTCTGCCAAGAATATACTTCTCCTCCTCTGTAAAAAACCGAATACTCCTTTCTTTATTTGTTTTGTCTTTATTGCTCTCTTTACGGTTTAATATTTTATCATATATCAAACTAAAAGCAATGCTTAAAGTCTGTTCGTCATATTCTTTATTATTCATCAACGATTTATTCAATTCTTCGAAAGGAACGTTATTGCTGATGCCTTCCAGAATTTTTGTTATTACTTCTACTAATTTGGGTTTAATCACTTTCTTATTACCTTACCTACACTTCTAATATTATTTAATAAACGGTTTTCCACATTTCGCATTTTCAACTTATCGTTTCTTGATAAATCATCATACCCTATTAAATGGAGTATGCCGTGTATAACCAACCTTTTTAATTCATTATCTAAAGAAACTTTAAAATATTTAGCGTTTTCATCGGCAATTTCACTACAGATGAAAATTTCGCCGTCTAAATTATTACTTTCATTTGAATAATTAAAGGAAATAACGTCAGTAGTGTAATCGTGATCAAGATACTTTTTGTTGATTTCATGGATAATTTTTGATGGTACAAAATTTATCTCCAATGATTTGATATTTAATTCATATTCTTTTTTGATTGTAGATATAATCTTATGAACAGCAGCGTTATTAATTCTTAGGTTACGATTCGAATATACGTGGATGTTTTTAATCATCAATATCTCGATTATCAATTGGATAATTATGTTTAACAAAAGATTCAACTGTTATTCGGGTATATTCCATATATCTTTTGGCGGAATCTTCGATGTCATCAATCTCTTCTTTTGTAAGATCACGGATTATTTTACCGGGTACACCTCCAACAAGTTTACCTGACGGTACAACGAAACCGGGTTTAACAACTGTTCCGGCTGCAACCATAGAATTTTCTTCAATCACTGCACCATCAAGAATTACCGAACCCATACCAATTAAACATTTATCTTTAAGTATGCAGCCGTGAAGCGTTACACAATGTCCTATGGTTATTTTGTTCCCGATCACCAAGGGAAATTTACCGTTTGTAACATGAAGCATTGAGCAGTCCTGGATATTGGTCATTTCGCCAATCCTAATAAAATGAACATCGCCGCGGATTACTGTATTGTACCAAACGGAAGAATTTTTGCCTATCTCCACATCCCCTATCAACTTTGAACCGCTGGCAAGGAATACGGAATTGTGCAGTTTCGGAAATTTATCTTTATAGGGAAATAATTTTATTTCTATTCCTTCAACAACATTTTTTATTTTATTATTCATTCAGAATTATTCTACGCTAATTGTGTAAAAATTTCTCAGCTTCATCAAAATGTGTAATTGCTTGACGGAATTGTTTATCGGTTTCTAGTAGAGTAGAATACCACCCTTCTTGTCTGAACCAATCACGAGCAATAAAAGCTTTAAGCCGCATCCTGATAATCTCTCTATCTTTATTAAATCCTACCGCATCGTATTTGACATTTTTACTTTCGGCAAATTTTATGAATTGCTCCAATTCCTGGTTGCCGATCGAAAATTTATCGTTGAAATCTTTCAGTGTGAGTACTTGCGGTTTCTCCTTATTGTCTAAATATTTTCTTATGAACTGGTAATAGATATTATTTCTTCTGAGTTCTAACGAATACTTAGAATCCGTTTCCGTGTTAACGAAGTAATCCGGTGTAATACCGCCTCCGCCGAAAACAGTTCTTCCTTTTTTTGTTTTAAAGATAGTCTTGCTGGAATCTTTTTCATTCTCATGATTAATGTTTTCGCCGTCAATGGTCTTCCGCTCTAATATTTCATCATAATATTCTTTTTTATCCTTGTACTCTCGTTGTATAGCTCTTCCTGATGGTGTGAAATATTTCGCAATTGTAATCCGCACAGCGGAATTATCATCTAATAGTATCGGGTGCTGAACTAAGCCCTTGCCAAAGGTTGTTTCACCGATTATTAAACCTCTATCCCAATCTTGCACAGCACCGGCAACAATCTCGCTGGCAGACGCACTGCCGCGGTTAACCAGAATTATTAACGGCAATTTTTCGTAAGGATAAGTTTTCCCGGCTTTGAATTCTTCGTCAAATTTATCAATTCTTCCTTTTGTATAGACGATCAATTTTGTGCTGTCGATGAATAGGTCCGAAATGCTGTGTGCCTGGTCCAAATAACCGCCGGGATTATTCCGTAAATCCAGAACAATTTTCTTCATCCCTTTTTTGTAAAGATCATCTAATGCTTTTTTTACTTCGTCTGTTGATGTTGCTGAAAACCTTGTGAGATTTATGTACCCTATTTCATCATTGTACATAAAGGATACATCTACTGAAGACAAATTAATTTTGTCGCGTGTTATTTTAAAATTTAGTAATTGCTGCAAGTTTGGCCTTGCAATGGAAACTTCAACTTGGGTGCCTTTCTTTCCCCTTAATAATTTTATTACTTCTTCATTTTTCAAACCTACACTGCTTTTGCCGTTAATCTTAACAATTCTATCACCGGATAAAATTCCGACAGTTTCACTTGGACCGGCAGTAGTTGCCGAAGCAACAACTATCGTATCATTAATTATTTGGAACTCAACGCCGATCCCTTCAAAATTACCCCTGAATTGTTCTTCGGACTCTAATTGCTCGGCAGCGGATATGTAAACAGTATGCGGATCGAGTTCATCGAACATTCCCCGGATAGCATCTTCCACAAGTTTATTCTCATCGACCGGTTCTACATAATAACGGTTTGTAAATGTAAGTACATCATCAAACTTTTTGAGCAGTTTACTCTTTGAGCTTAAAGAAAAATGTTCGCTTAGCCGGATACCTCCGTAAATTCCAGCTAATAGAATTAATAAATAAACCGGTAATTGTTTGAAGTTAAATTTCATTTTATTTCTGCGGTTTCATTTGTGGGAAAAATAGAACATCTCTTATCGAAGATTGATTGGTTAAAAGCATAACTAACCGATCGATACCAACACCAAGACCGGCAGTCGGCGGCATTCCGTATTCTAAGGCATTGACGTAATCTTCATCTATCTGGTGCGCCTCTTCGTCTCCTTCTTCACGCATTTTAGTTTGTTCGACAAATCTGTTTTTCTGGTCGATAGGATCGTTCAGTTCAGAGAAAGCATTACAAATTTCCCTACCGAGTACAAAACCTTCAAATCGTTCAACCAATCCTTCTCTCGATCTATGTTTTTTGGCTAATGGAGAAAGTTCTACCGGGTAATCGGTAACAAAGGTCGGCTGAACTAAAGTCGGTTGAATGGTAACTTCAAAAAGTTCGTCGATAAGCTTGCCTTTGCTTTCGCCTCCTTTAATTTCTATTCCTCTTTTCTTTAATTCTTTAACAAGATCGTTATAGTCAGCTTGCAAAACATCAATGCCCGTAACGTTTTTTAATTCATCAACCATCGATATTCTTTTCCACGGTGAGGAAAAATTTATTTTATTTCCTTCTATCTCAAATTCGATTTTGCCGAATACGTTTGTACAAGTATCATTTATCATTTGTTCTACGAAAGACATCATCCATATATAATCTTTGTACGCAACATATAATTCGAGCATTGTAAATTCAGGATTGTGCGTTTTATCCATTCCTTCATTTCTAAAATCTTTTGAAATCTCATACACACCGTCAAATCCGCCAACGATCAATCGCTTAAGATATAATTCATCTGCTATTCTTAGGTACAAATCTATATCTAATGCGTTGTGATGTGTAACGAACGGTCTCGCAGTTGCGCCCCCGTATAAAGATTGCAGAATTGGTGTTTCAACTTCCAGCAAACCGTTTTCATCTAAAAATTTCCTGATATGGGTAATTATTTTTGACCTAGTTGCAAATACATCTTTAATATCGGGATTAACAATCAGGTCAACATACCTTTGGCGGTATCTTAATTCTTTATCGGCAAATTGGTCATAGATAATTTTGTTACCGTTCTCGTCGATTACCTCTTTTGCAATAGGAATCGGTTTGATCGATTTTGCAAGAAGCTGGAACGATCTGCTGTGAACAGAAATTTCACCGGTTTTGGTTTTGAACACATAGCCTTCTACACCGATTATATCGCCAATATCCAATAGCTTGAATACATCATAGTAATCACCGATATCATCTTTCTTCAAATAAATTTGAATTCTGCCTTCTTTATCCTGGATATGAGCAAACGAAGCTTTGCCCATTCTCCTTATCGCCATTATTCTCCCGGCAATCTTAACGTCTTTGCCTTCATACTGTTCGTAATTGTTCTTAATATTCATTGAATAATTATTTACATCATAACTATAGTCATAAGGTAAAATTCCTTTTTCGATGAGCTCTTTTAATTCTTCATGCCTTCTTTGGATTAATGTATTATACTCTTGTTCAAAATTTAAGTTATCCAATTTTCCTCCGGTTAATTTCTTACAAAGTTTGCCAATCTGTTGCAAACGTTGTCTTCAACATACTCGGCAAAATTAGGTGGAACTAAAAAATTGTTGACTATCATAGAAAATACAAGCATTTCTCCTCCCACGGTTTTAATATACCCGGAGAGTGAAGATGTATTATTAGAATACCCGGCTTTAGCTCTTACGTTGTACTCTGCCGATGTTTTTTTCATCCTATCGATCAATGTTCCGTCAACACCTCCTATAGGCAGCGAATCGTAAAATGCTTCGAATTGATCTGTCTTATTCATGTATGTAAGCAGCGTAACTAGTTGTCTTGGTGTAACAAGATTTAATGACGACAATCCCGATCCATCCGCGATAACCATATTTTCCGAATTGATTCCCATAGTATTGAATAATTCTTTACAAGCTTTAACGCCGTTTTCAAGTGAGCCAAATCCGTTTATTTCGTAACCGATTGTTTTTAATATCTGCTCGGCATAAAAATTATTGCTGTTCTTATTAAGTTCTTTCAAAATTAAATGGAGAGGGACCGATTCATGTGTAAATAAATGAGAAAGATTCTCATTAATAATTATTTTTTCAGCTGTATCGATACTGCCTATTCTTCCCTTTACCGCAATACCTTTCGACTCAAATACTTCTTTTAGTACAGTTAGAAAGTACATTGTCGGATCAGAGATAGAAACAAAATTTGAAACCGGCGATGAATTTTTCTTAATCGATCCGTTGATGCTGATCAAATTTGTACCACGCAATCTGGCAATTTGAATCGGCTGCTCGGAATTATCATAAACGGTAATCACTTTGCTCACAATGTTTACATAGCTTGTATTTGGTATCAATTGAATTTCTGCCGGGAAACCTATTTCGGAAGGTTTAACGATAATTTCAATTGCATTATCATCAAAACTTAATGCACCGGACGGAGCCGAGAACCAATTTGATTCAATATCCCATTGCCATCCTTTTCCTAAGCCAACGTTATCGAATGCAGTATCATCTCCATAAATATTCCCGGTAATTTCATAAATGCCGTGCTGTGTTAAACTATCCGCCCACTTTTCAAATACAGTTGTAACCTTACCGTTATAAAATCTTTTTGATATTGTCGGGTCACCGGTTCCCTGAATTATTAAATCTCCTTGCAGTTTACCTTCTTTGATGATTCCGTTGGCATAGATATCGGTAGTAAAAGCATAACCGGTACCCAGTAACATTAAAGCTGCCGCTGAAGTAAATAATTTCATGTTCGATGCCGGCGTGAAAAGTTTATCAGCATTTCTCTTATAAATTATTTCGCCGGTATTAAGAGATTTAACCAGCACACCCCAAAACGCATTAGAAAAATTCTGGTCGTTAAATGAATCGTCAAGCTGATCGCGTAGCTCGTTCAGTGTATAATAATTCTGCTCATTTTTTTTCGTCGTTAAGCTGTCCTTTTGCTGGGCAAAATTGCTAATGGCGATTAAAAGGAACAATATTAAAATTTTAACGTGCATAAGTTTTATAACATTCTTGAACTTCGTTATAAGATAATTTTTTGTAAGAACCAACCGGTATCCCCTTAACCTTAAATATTCCGAACGAACTGCGGTTCAATTTTTCCACATGATAACCTAATATTCCAAACATTCTCTTCACAAAGTGGTTCCTACCTTCAACGGTTTTAACTTTCAGCTTATCGTAACTACCTTTGAACATAGGTTGAATTTCTTCAAGCTTGCTTTTACGTCCGTCTAAAATTATCCCCTTCAATAATTTTTCTTTATCCTCAATCTTTAATTTTTCATTTAACGTTACTTCGTATTCTCTTGGTACATGATTTTTAGGATGTGTGAGAAAATTTGAAAAATCGCCGTCGTTTGTTAGCAGAAGAACCCCGGTCGTATCGTAATCAAGTCTGCCCACCGGGAAAACTTTTTGCCTGGAATCTATCAGGTCTGTAACTTTTTTTCTGCCGCGTTCATCGTCTGTTGTAGTTATATATCCTTTCGGCTTGTTTAAAAGGAAATAAACTTTTTTCTGCGGTTTAATTTTTTCACCGTCGAGCGTAACGATATCATTTTCTTCTTCGATAGTATATGCAAGATCGGTTATTCTTTTCCCATTAACCGATATTCTTCCTTCAATGATAAATTCTTCGGATTTTCTGCGTGAAGCGATTCCGCACTCGGAGAGAAATTTATTCAGACGTACTTTCATTTTCCGTTTCTGCTTCAGGTTCTATTTCGTTGCTGCTTTCGCTTTCTAATTCTGCTTCCAAATTTTCTTCTACTTCATTCATCATAATGCGGCGCTTTTGCTCAAGGAAATCTTCATCTTTCATTATCTCTTCTATCTCGCGCGGCTTTGGCAAATCGGTGATATTTCTCAAGCCAAAGTATTTTAAAAATTCATCGGTAGTAATATAAAGCAAAGGTCTCCCCACCGTATCGGCTCTTCCCTGGATAGTTATCAAATTCTTTTCAAGAAGTGTATTCAAAGTATAATCCGAGTTCACACCCCTAATCATTTCGAGTTCCGGCTTTGTAAGCGGCTGTTTATATGCGATTATTGCCAATGTTTCCAATGCTGCTTGACTTAATCTCCGTTTACTTTTTTCAGTAGATAAATACCCGACATACTTAGCATGGTTCGGTTTGGTGGCAAAAGTATAACCATGTGCAATCTTCAAAATTGTAAATGCACTTTCTTGCTGATCATACTTGGCGTTAAGATCATCAACTGTTTTTTCGATATCCTCTTCGGTAATCTCAACGTCACTGCCGTCAATCTCTTTGATCGAATCAATAATTTCTTTTGGTTGCAGCGGATCATCCGATGCGAAGATTAATGCTTCTATGACAGAGATGTATATATTATCCATTTGCCAATCCGTAGATAATGAAATCGTTAACGTTATTCGATTCTTGCAAACCGATTCTGCCGGCTTTTACCATTTCGAGCACAGCAATAAAGGTTACAACAATTTTGATCTTATTATTAAGGTCTTTCATCATTTCAAAAAAGCTGAAGCGGTTCTTTTCTTTGAGTCTGTTTGAGATATAATCCATCTGTTCGTCAATTGTAACGTTCCATTTTTTAATTTGATGTACCGGTTCAGCCGGTCTCTCCATCATCGCCTTTTTAAATGCCTTGATCAAATCATACAGCGTAATATTCTTAAGGAGTACGTTATAGTCGGTAACACTTTCTTTGTAATCTGCTTCGTAGTTTCCGCGGTAATTATAATTACGCATAGAAGCTTCCATAAAACTCATTTCATCCGACATCTCTTTGTAGCGCTTGTATTCCAGCAGTGCTTTCACAAGTTCTGCGCGCGGATCGATCTCGTCGCCTTTTTCATCAACTTCTTTTGGGAGAAGCATCTTAACTTTAATCTGCATCAAAGTAGCAGCCATTAAAATAAAATCACCGGCTACTTCAAGATCGAGCTGTTCCAATAATTTTAAATAGTCAATAAAATCTTTGGTGATCTTGGAAATCGGTATATCGTAAATATCCAGCTCATCTCTCTTGATGAAAAAGAGAAGCAGATCAAGCGGACCTTCAAAATGTTGTAACTTGATTTTGTACATCTCAGCCCAATTTCATTTTCTGTCGAACTTCATTCATCGTACTTTCGGCAACGGCTTTGGCTTTTACTTCGCCATCATGCAGAATATTTTTTACAAGTTCAATATTATTCTCGTAATATTTTCTTTTTTCAATTACCGGCGCAAGAAATTGATTTATCTTTGCGGCGCATCGTGTTTTACATTCCACACATCCCAAAGCACCGCTTCTGCAATTTGTCTCTATCTCCGGTACATCAGGCGGATTGAATTTTTTATGATACGTAAAGACCAAACAGATTTCGGGTCTTCCGGGGTCGTTCTTTCTAACTTTCTGCGGATCGGTAACAGCTTTTCTCAATTTTTGGTTTACAACATCCGGCTCATCAGAAAGAAGGATTGTGTTGCCGAGAGATTTACTCATCTTTGCGTCGCCATCCAAACCGGGTAAACGCGCAAAGTTTGTAAGCAGTGCTTCCGGTTCGGGAAAAACATTTCCGTATTGGTTGTTGAATCTTCGCGCAATCTCTCGTGTAATTTCAACATGAGGAACTTGGTCTTCGCCAACCGGCACGGCTTCCCCTTTATATAATAAAATATCAGCCGCTTGCAAAACCGGGTAGCCAAGATGACCGTAAATTACATTTTCGATATTCAAATCGCGCACTTGTTCCTTTAATGTCGGGTTTCTTTCCAGGCGTGCTTTCGTAATAAGCATCGAGAAAATCAAAAAGAGCTCAGTGTGTTCTTTAATTTGCGATTGTCTGAAAAACGGCGACTTCTCATAATCGAGTCCGCTTGCAAGCCAATCGATTAACATGTCTATTGTGTTGTTGTAAATTTCATCAGTCGCCAGATCGGTAGTAAGCACATGATAATCTGCGATTAAATGATAACTCTCGTATTCATTTTGGAGAGCGATCCAATTTTCGAGAGCGCCAACGTAATGCCCGATGTGAAGCTTTCCGGTGGGTCGCATCCCGCTCAAAATTCGTTTTTTAGCCATAGAGAAATAGGATAATTTGTTTTTAACCTTACGCAAGGTTTGATTTATCATGAAAAAATGCACATGAAAACTTAGTTGTTTCAAAAAGACAAAAAAGATTCGCTTATGTAATCAAAACCTTGCATAACATAAATTAGTTTGTTGAATAATTGAATAGTACGAAAATAATAAAAAATAAGAGAATTCCGCTTTACACGGCTGTCCCAAACTTTTTTGACGTGGCTTGACAATCTACGTGGCGTGGTACTTTTCAGATTGATTATTCTACATTCGAAAAATATTGCTAAATAATTTTTTCTTTCTGCAAGCTCCGATCTTCATGAGCACAATTTCATTGTATAAGAAAAGTTTGGGACAAACGCACCACTTAATGGAATAGGTAAGGTTTCCAGGTATCGTCGAACCGTCCGGCTGTTGTTTTGATGAACATTATATGATTCGGTGCATACGGTTTATGTTTTAGTGTCAAATTAGCTTCGTCTGGAGTTCTATCGCCTTTGCTGTTATTGCACGGTAAGCATGCAGCAACCAGATTTTCCCAGCTGTCGTCCCCACCTTTCGATCTTGGAATGATATGATCGATTGTTAAGGGCAGATCACCCCTTCCGCAGTAAGCACATTTATGACCATCGCGCTTTAAAATGTTTCTTCTTGTTAAGATTATTTTTTTATACGGCACTTTTATGTAATCATTCAAGCGTATAACACTTGGCCATGGGAATGCTGTAGTTATAGAGTGGATTTTTTTTCTTTGATTATCGGCAACGAGCTCTGCCTTTCCTAAAAATATTAGGACGACTGCCTTCTTTACATTGCAGATTGTTAACGGTTCATAACTTTGATTGAGGAGAAGAACTTTCGCATTAAGTGTTCCATTTGTACCAAATTTGTGTTCGAAGACTTACCTCCGGAAAAATCCTGGTTTAAGATTATTATTTTAATTTTATATTCCTTCCAGCTTTTAAGCTTGTGCAAATATCGTAATTTGGATAGAATAATGAAAGACCTAATTAGTTCTCTTTTAGGAGTTTTCAACTAATGCCGTCTCTTTAAGAGACTATGTTAAAACTAAAACTATAGAGCGATTCGCTGAATCGCCCATGCTATTTTTTGGAATTCCAAACTTTATTTATCCAAATGGTCGAAACAGCGTTTCGACCTACAATTTTCATACAATCTCTATATTCCGCTTGTTAAAGCAAACGGAAAGTATTTCTTGAGCAGATTAAATTTTTACTACCTCTCTTTTGCAATTATTCCGCCGGCTAAAACGTATCCTTGTTCATCGTAAATTACTAATGACTGCCCCGGTGTTATAGCATTCTTCGGCTCGGTAAATTTTATCTTAATCTTTTTGTTATCGGAAAATAAAACAACTGCCGCCGCTCCTCTATCTGCATAGCGTATCTTTGCCGAAACCAACTCACCTACTTTAAGTGAAGGTTTACTCACATAATTTATATCGATAGCGGTTACTTCTTCACCAAGAAGCTCTTCTTTATCGCCAAGTATCACCCTATTGGAGTTTGTGTCAATCTCTTTTACATAAACCGGTTTACCGAGAGCCAAACCCAATCCTTTTCTTTGTCCTACGGTGTAGAACGGGATTCCTTTATGCTCACCTATTACTTCGCCGTGGTAAAGAATTTCCCCGTGTTCGATTTTATCGATTACATCGGGCACGTGCTCACGCAAAAATCTTTCGTAGTTATCATCGGCAACAAAACAGATTTCCTGGCTGTCGGGTTTGTTGGCAGTCTTTAGTCCAAACTGGTCTGCTAATTCTCTTACTTCGGTTTTTGTTAAGTGTCCTAACGGAAATATTGTTCTGCTCAAACTTTCTTGTGTCAATCCCCAGAGTGCATACGTTTGATCTTTCTTTGCATCCTTTGAATACTTCAGCGTATATCTGTTCAACTGTTCGTTATGTTCAACCATAGCATAGTGACCGGTTGCCACATATTTTGCATCGAGCGAATCGGCTTTTTTGAGCAGCTCTTCCCATTTTATTTTTCTGTTGCAGACAATACATGGGTTCGGAGTTCTGCCGTGAAGATATTCATCAACAAAATTTTCTATTACGGCATCTTCGAATGCCTTTGTGAAATCAACTGTGTAATGAGGAATACCGTATTTGTTGGCAACACTTTTAGCATCGAATATCGCATCAAGCGAACAGCAGCCCGATTCATGTTTGGGTGCGCCGCCCACTTCCATGAATCCCCATGTCTTCATGGTTATACCGATAACCTCGTATCCTTGATTGTGCAGCAATACAGCCGCTACGGAAGAATCAACCCCGCCGCTCATTGCTATTATTACACGTTTTGGGTTCAATCTATTCCTTTCAAAATCTAATATTATATTTAGTGACTTCTAGTTCTCGAACTCAGAAACCGGAAGTTGTGATTGGCGCATTATCGATTTTAATGTGCCAATTTTAATTTCGTTATGATTAGGAACGGGCACTGTAATAGTTGAATCAACAATCCTCTTTTGCATTATGATATGACTTCCTTTCTGGCGGATTTTTTCAAATCCGTACTTCGAAAGTATTTTACAAACATCCTGAGCTGATAATACTTTTAACTTACCCAACTGCAACATCCAGACGTGTTATAAATACTTCATTATGTAGCCGCTCTTTAATTTCCTTCTTTGAAGCTGATTCAAAAAAAAGTTCTATAGCTTCTTGTAAGTTGCGCCGTGCTTCTTCAACAGTAGAGCCCTGACTTGCTATATCAAGATCGGGACATAGTGCAACATACATATCATCTTCACGCTCAATTAAAGCTGTGAATTGCTGGGTTAAACGCATAAATTATTCCTTTCTAAATTACAAATGCAAATATAGAATTTTTTGATGTATAATGAAGAACTTGTCTGCCGCCCACCTCGGCACGCCGAAGGCGAGACGGGTAGGCAGATTTTTAACTTGACTACCGTAAGTAGATTTATAACTTGTCTGCCGAAGGAAGATTTTTCATTTTTAATTTATAATTTTTCATTTATATTTTTTTTGGGGGGTTCTTGATTCTTTATAATCAGTGCATTAATTTGACTGGAGATTTGTTGGTGGTCTATGTTTGAATTCTCAACCGATCTATACTGGATTTCTGCTCCCCCAAGCTTTCCTCAAAAACATTCCCATACCAACATACTATTTTTATTACGGAAGTTATTCTAAAAAATAGATGTGCATGATAGTAAGCAAAGAACTAAGAATTTTAGATAAAAACTAAATAAATGTTGCTGGATATCATTCAAAATATAAAATATCCGCTGGATAGTTAACTATAAGTTATGTGGCTAAAATTATTATGAAGAATTATCGCAAAATAACATTACTAGATTTGTATAAAATATTTTTGTCAATAATCTTCGTTTTTGATATTCATCTTTTAATTAAAGCTAATATTCTTTCCATACAAAGCTATGAAAAGTTATTTGAGATATTTCCTTTATTAGTTGGTTCCTCTTCAATTATTGTGTCAATACTTATTGGTTACTTATTTACTCGGTTTTCCGAATTAAAAACTTTTACCAAAGAAAGATTCAATCGATTTGTTTTGTTACAAGAAGAATTAAATAAATATCAAGAAGCTTTTTATTGGTTCTCGGAAGCTATATCTCGAAAATTTAAAATCGAACGGCAAATACCAAAACCGTATGACTCACTTCGTAAGAATATTGATTTCTGGGAAGATGACAAACAAAAACCTTCATCGACACTATTTGCTCGTGATTTTTATGAGGTAGGGAAAGACTATTTAGAGTATCGTGATTACGAATTAAAAAGAAATATTATCCCTGAAAACAAAATTGAACAAATATGGAATAGTATTACTAATATTGGCGGAACTTTAGCACGATACAAACACTATCATCACGTTATTGAAGAATTGGGATTAAATCCAGATGCAAAGTTTGAAAGTATAAAGATTGTTGACGATATTCTTGGAGTAAGAGTTCACGCTGAACAATTAAAACCTTATCCAACTCTTGCTTGGGATTCTTTAGCATTTTGGGAGGAACAAGTAAATAATGCAATTGATATCGTTGAACGAATGAAAGCAAATCCGATAAAAACTCATCCTATAGTTATTTCATCATTCAAGATGATTTTTATTCTTTTGGTTTTTGTTTTAGTGTTTGGCACAATTATTCCAATAATAATTTCTTCATTAAATTTTCCCAGAACGGTTTCATACTTGCTTGGTTACCTATGTATTATTGGTTTTATCCCAACATTGATAACAGTTCTTATTCTTATTTATAGAGAAATAAAAATGCAGATTAATTATTAATCGTCTGCCACATAATCAGCTTTTCCACCCGACCGCGTTTTCATTATGGCAATCTTCAAACTATCGGGTTTGGTGAAAAGGTAAGCATTGCTTGTAACATTGTTCTAATAAATAAATTTGTTAAAAATTATTGGCAGTAGCTTTTCAGTTGAGCTTTGTTGTTCAAGGCGGACGGGTGAAAAGCAACACCGTTAGGTTTACGGATTAATATCACAGTAAAATGATTGAGCCATTTGAAAAAAGAAAAGAACTTGAGAAAAAAATTGACAAGGCTAAATGGATAAATCTTGCTAAAGTTATTCTAAATCGTTTCGGCTTGGATATTCTACTTGCATTTAAGGATGCCAGAGAAAAGGAAATTCTTAATGACACAATTCAATTTCTTCAAGATAAAAACATTGAGAATGTTCTAGAAATATTGAGAATTTCAAAAGATGTTTCTGAACTTAAATCTAATTTCGATCATTTTATCTCTAAAAATTCTGAAATAACTAAAGAGTTTTTATTTTTCATAAAAGCTAAAAATCATTTTCCCAAAGTTCTATCTAATTTTAAAATATACTTAAACGATCTTCTCTCGCCCAATGATCCACTAAAATTTTTATATGATAATGACTTGTTCTTTTTCCCCGAAGCCGAAAATAATATTATAAATAAAATTGAAAACGTATTTTCTCAGAATTTATCTAAATGCGCACTGATTTCCGGCAGTCCAGAAAGCGGAAAGACAATAATAGGCTTAAAAATAGGAAGTGATTTTATAAAGATAGGATATTCAGTCTACTATTTTCGATTTGATAATTTGCGCAATCCAGATTTATTAATTCAAGACTTATTTATGTTGAACAACGATGAGAACCCATTAGTTATTGCAGATAATTGCCATATGAATATATCTGAAGCTTCGTATATTTGTCAAAATCTGGATAAATATAGAAATATTCATTTTCTCTTTTTGTCTCGTAGTTCGGAACAAGAGGATTACTTCATTAGCGAATATGACGATGTAAACTTTCTAGATTTCTTTCAAAATAATTATTTCACATTATCCTCAAAATATTTTGATGAAAAAGCGTCCGGTATAATCCAGAAATATAAAGCTTACTATGAATCTAAATACTCTCATATTTTTGAAATTGGTAATATTCAGTTTGTTGTAAACAATTCACATAAGAATTTAGTCACCTTGTTTTACAATCTTGAATTTTGGACCAAAGATTTAAGGCTAGACAAACTCGATAAGAAAGAAATATTTAAAAAAATATTTCACAAGTACTTAGCAAATAAACCATATGATAAACTTTTATTACTCTCTTCTCTCTATAAATATGAGATTTATTATGAAGCAAAAGAACACGAAATCTCTGAATTGAACGATTTGTTAAAAAATGGAATTATCAGACAACACCCAAGTACAAACTATTTTTATCTTTATCATTCCTCATTCGCAAAACTTTTATTAAACTCGTTTACAATTCATACCTCTTTCAAACGATTTAAATCCTTGGATGATTATATCTATATACAGATTAGGGACTATTTACTTTCATTCGATGACTATCCATTAAATCTTGAAAATCTTTTTCATAATTTGATAAATAATCACGGTCAAATTATTGCAATAAAATTACTACAAGAACAGAAAATATTTGAAATGTTCGTTAATTATTTCAATAATTGTGGGTACAGCTTAAACCTAATATTTATACTTTATCGTATCCAACAACGCAATTTTAATTTAGCAAAAGAGCTTTTTAATAAAATACCAACATCAACTTGGGTAAATAATTTCCGTTCATTAAGCCTTTCAAGCCTTTCCGTTGGTCTTATCAAACTCAGTAAAACCGCATCTGAAAAAGCATCAGAAGTAATTAAACATTTCTCGATCGAGGAACTTGCAGAAAGTGCTCGTAAAACTAAATTAAACTTGCTTGCTAATTCCTTACGTGAGTTGGATAAATTGACCGGACAATCAATTATTGGTCGTAAAATATATTCCAAAATTAATGATGAAGAACTTATTCCCAAAGTCGCAGAATCTTCGCTAGCTCATATCGGTAAAAGTTTTAGCGAATTATTCTATGTAGATCAATTAAAAACCACTAGTGTTTTTAATAAAATTGATAAAAGTATAATCGTAAAAAAAATATCTGAATCCGATATAAAATATATTAGCAAGGCATTGTGTGAATTCAATAAAATCGATTCCGAATATTCATCAATAATTTATCAATCGATGGATAACGATTTACTAATTTCCAAATTGTATGAAACTACTGCAGAAGGTATTGGGCGTTCCCTCAATGAATTCAACAGTATAGATATTCAAAAAACAAAAACCATTTTTGAAAAATTAGACAATACTCATATTATTAATTTACTGACTATATCTACAATTGAACAAGTGGCTCATAGTTTAAGTGAAATGTTTCTTGTTAATGAAGATAAGACCAAACAAATTTATTATGCACTTGATACACAGTCATATCTAAACAAAATTCATAATAAGAACACTACATTGCAGAAATTAGGTAATGCTCTTAAAAATTTCAGAAAGATAGACGAGCAAAAGACAAAGTTGAAAGAAATTATTAATTCAATTAATTCCAATTTGTTTTCAAAGCGTGCAAAATCAATAGATTTTAATAAACTATGCATCAGTTTATCAGATATTAGCATTGTAAACAGAGAACTTGCATTAAATATATTTAACGGCATACCCCAAAAAGATATTCTGATAAAGGCACAAAATGAAAAATTACAAAACATTGGTCGGTCTTTAAGCAAATTGAAAAGTATTGATAAAGATTTAGTTCAAAGAATATCTTCAAGTATCGATTGGCAGAAAACACTTTTGAAAGGTAAAAATATAACTTTAGCTCAGATAGCCAATAGTCTTTCAGATTTAAATAAGTCAGACAAACATTTAGCTAAAAACATTTATCATTCACTAGAAATAGACTTTTTGACAAAGTTAGCTGCAAAATCGGAAACATCTAGTTTAAGACATTCGCTTCGCAAACTAAGAAAGGTCGATGAAAAAAAGACAATAAATATCTTCGAAAGTCTAAAAAGTGAATTATCTAAAACGTAAACATAACAAGTCAATCAAGCGGACGCCGTTTACGCATTTGGTATTTGTGTAATTGTTGGCATTGTTCTTCCGTGTAATGTTGCTTTGTAAAGTAGCTCTGTTAAATAAATTTTTTAAATAATTATCGGCAGCAGTTTTTCATTTCGCCTTTGCTGTTGTGGTTTATTTGATAAGCTTAGCATTGTTAGCAATAGAGGTAGCTTTGCAGATTTATCAAGAGTTGTTGGTATCAATCAAAAAGCTGAGACTCAGCACTAAAGCAATATTAATTCCTTGTCTGAGTCTATTGCTTACCTTAGGGGGTTGTGTTATCACTCAAGAAGGCGGTCCAGCCATATACGAGGCTACAGCTTCAACAGAACTGGGAAAAGAGTTTGTTAAGAAGAATAATGTGAAATACATATGTGAGGATGCTGTTAGTATTTTCTTTGCGGACATATATCGATCCGATTACGGAATATTTGCGACCGATGTGACACTCACAAACGAAGGTAAGATTCAGTACAGACCTATCAGCAGAGGGCTTGCCCTACTCTATGGTCTTGAACCTAAGTTTAGTTGGTGGAATGATCATGGAATATGGTTAGCTATCCCCTTAGTATTAATCATGTTTATTCTTGGTGCGTTAATAGTAGGAGCGATATACAGAGCGGCATTTGGATAAAGTCTTTTAGTATGTTGTGAAGACAGAGTGACACAATAAATTAATAGGTAACATTTTTTTAAAAGCTGACGAATTGTTGTAATTATGTGAAATCGAAAATATGAGAACTGCCAAAAAAATTTTTATTTGTCTCACTGTTATTTCCATCTTCGTTTTTTCCAATTGTACGCAAAGCCAAAACACAGATTTTTCAAAACGTGTAACTGCCGGTCGCCCCGTTCCCGTCGGTGTGATGGACACATTAATGAATTTATATAATATTCCCGGTGTAAGCATTGCAGTAATCCATAACGGTAAAATTGATTGGGTGAGAGGTTACGGTCTCCGTGAATACGGAAAATCTGAACGTGTTGACAGCGCCACTTTATTCCAGGCAGCTTCAATTTCAAAACCGGTCTCGGCTGTTGCTGCGTTGAGAATGGTTGATAAAGGTGAGCTGACCTTAGATGAGGATGTGAATCTCAAATTGCAGAGATGGAAGGTCCCCGTGAACGAGTTCACTAAGAAACAATGCATCACACTTCGGCGGTTATTGAGTCATTCTGCCGGCTTGTCGATGCACGGTGTCCCGGAATTTTCTGCCGGTGCCGAACTCCCCACTCTCGTTCAAATTCTCGACGGCAATTGGTCAGCATCGGCAGAACCGGTTCGCCTAATTAATGAACCGGGCACTATGTTCCGCTATTCCGGCGGCGGTTATATTGTGCTGCAAGTGCTATTGGAGGATATTACTAAGCGTCCGTTTGCAGAGCTTGCTCTTGAACTCGTACTTCAACCGGCCGGCATGGTATCAAGCACCTTTGAACAACCTTTACCAAAACAATTATGGTCTCAAGCTGCGGTCGGACATCTTGCTGACAAATCTCCACTTCAAGGACGCTGGCATACATTACCAGAGGAAGCAGCCGGCGGACTTTGGACAACACCAAAAAACCTTGCATCATTCATGATCGAACTCTGGCGGTCTTATCAAGGTTTATCGGACAAACTTCTGCCTAAAGATCTTGCACGTGAAATGTTGACAAGACAGATTAATGATTTTGGACTTGGATTCTCTCTGCCGGGTGTGGGTGTTTCTCGTTTTCAGCACAGCGGCGGAAATGCCGGGTACCGGTGTTTTATGGTTCTTTCCATTGATGTTCCCGATGGCATTGTTATCATGACCAATAGTGATTCCGGTGAAGAATTAATCTGGAAAGTGTTCGAGTTGATCGGGCATGCCTACGGATGGTTAGTATGAGAAGTGATATATGATCTTTAAAGATTTGTTATGATCATAAAATATCATAATCATCATAATTATCTGCGCACTATTCTGTTACTCTCGGTGAAATAAAAATAATTACACAGAGTTCCACTGAGAAAAGCAAAATGCTACAATAAATTTTTAGTAGTATAAAGTATTGCTACACATGTAACATAGTTTTCGGAATGGCTCATAGAGATTTTCAAATCTTTACCCTCTCCTAAGTATTTCTTCAATGAACCAAATAATCTAACTTTTGGCAAGCCGTTCGGTTCATTGAATATTTCTACATCATGCCAGGTGTAGGATGGTGCATTATCGCTTGAGAGTGCTTTGTAGATTGCCTCCTTAGCAGCAAAACGTGCGGCAAGATGCTGGTATTTGTTCGCTTTGCTTATAGAGTATTCCAATTCGGTTTTGGTGTAAATTTTCTTTAAGAAGCGCTCGCCGTAATCATCGACACTTCTCTTGATCCGTTCTATTTCAATTATGTCAATTCCAATTCCGAGTATCATCTAAAATCCTTCTGCTTTGCCATAGCCGCGCGGATCGGTTGCGCCGTAAAATAAATTGGTTTCATGATCAATTATAATTCCTTCCATTCTGCCGAGTGATAATTCTTTACCAAATATATGACCTTTTCCCTTTAAAATTGTTCTCGTATCATCCGATATGGAAAACGGTTCGTAATCAATTTTGTCCGGCAGCCATTGATGATGAATTCTTGGGGCTGCGATTGCATCGTAAATGTTCATATTAAAATCGATGACATTTTGCACCGTCTGCAACACCTGGGTTATTATTGTTGAGCCGCCGGGTGAGCCGATAACCATGAACGGTTTCCCCTCTTTCAAAATAATAGTTGGTGTCATAGAACTCAGCATTCTCTTCTTTGGCTCGATTGAATTAGCTTTGCTTCCAATCAATCCATATTGATTCGGCGAACCGGGTTTCGAGCTGAAATCATCCATCTCGTTGTTGAGTAGAAATCCTAATCCATCAACCACAATTTTATTCCCATAAGCACTGTTGAGCGTGACTGTTGTGCTGACGGCATTACCAAATTTATCGGCAACTGAATAGTGAGTTGTTTGAGGACTTTCGTAATAATTGAACTCACCGGCTTTCAAGTTCAAGGATGCGGTTGCCGAATCACTAATTTGATCGAACAATGTTTTAGCATAATCTTTTGAAATAAGCTGATCGACCGGGACGTTATAAAACTCCGGGTCACCGATATGCACGGAGCGGTCGGCATAAACTCTTTTCAAGATCTCGACTAAATAATGTATATGATTGCTTCCATGCCATTGGTTTGTAGTGAAAGTAATGTTCTCTAAAATATTCAGCGCTTCTATTAAGCAGATTCCGCCGGATGAAGAAGGTCCCATCGAAATGATTTCGTATCCCCGATACGAACCAACTACCGGTCCCCTTTCGATTGATTTGTATGCGGAAAAATCTTCGAGTGTAAAAATTCCACCGTTGACTTCAGATTGCTGAACAAATTTATCGGCAATTATCCCTTTGTAAAAAATTTCTTTACCGTTATCCCTGATAAGCTTTAGTGTATTAGCCAAATCTTTTTGAACGAATAGGTCCCCTTCGTTAAACTTGTTACCGTTGTTAGTGAATATTTTTTTTGATGATTCGTATTTCATGAAGTCGTTATAATATTTATTAATCGACTCAGCCATATCATAAGTCAAGTTGAAGCCGTTCTCGGCCAAATCGATTGCCGGCTGGATTACATCGGCTAATTCCATGCTTCCATATTTTTCGAGTGCCGATATCAATCCATGAACCGAGCCCGGCACACCCGATGAAAGCCATCCTGATTGGCTTAACTCTGAATTATAATTGCTGAGTGAATCCAAATACATATTTTGTGATGCCGCCAAAGGTGCTGTCTCCCTAAAATCGAATGTTGTGTTTGTACCATCGGCAAGATGAATAACCATAAAACCGCCGCCGCCAATGTTGCCGGCTGTTGGGTATGTAACAGCTAAAGCAAATCCGACTGCAACTGCAGCATCGACAGCATTGCCTCCTTTGCGCAGTATTTCTGTCCCAGCATTGGATGCAAGAGGTGATGCAGTAACTACCATACCGTTTTTTGATCTTTCAGGGTTACCGGCATAAGCAGTGCCGGCAATTAGAAGTGAGATAATTATAAACGAACGGATAAATTTAGAAGAGATCGACTTCAGCATCTACTTTTAAACCTTCGTTTTTCAGTTGATCCAATAATAGATCGGAAAGCTCTTTCAACTTTTTGATCGAGTATTTCAGATCGTCTATAATCTCTTTATCATTAAGAAGAATCCCGAGATTATTTTCATTCCGGTTAGTTTTGTCGATCAAGTCGTTAACTTTCACAATCAACTGTCTGGAATGATCTAACGTTTGTTTGAGAGATGTGATGGTTCCGCTGATGGAATCTTTATTTGTCGTAATGAATTCATTTAGTGTGTTTGTCAGTTCAATGCCTGAATTCAACAGTTTGTTGATTTCATCCTTATTTTGAGTGATAAGGTTGTTGAGATTGGTTGTCAGAACAGTCAAATTGTTTAGTGAAGTCTTCAAATCATTATTAAAATTCTGGTCGGTCAAAGTTTTATTTAAGCTGGTAAGAGTTATTTTAATTTCCTTGATTACATCAACCAGATCGGTTTCAACAGCACCAAAAGCAGCCATTGCTGTGGCAATATCGCCAAGAAATTGTCCGTTCTGTAATTTTGAATAATCAATTGACGTTTTGGAACTGCCGGGATTAATCTCAACTTTTTTACCGCCCATCAAATCGAGCATTGTGATATAAAATTTTGCATCTTCTTTTAACACACAATCGGCATCGAGATTGACATGCACACGCACATGATCATCTTTGTTTGTTATTTCATCAACATAGCCCTTACGCACACCGTTAATTGTAACCGGGTCGCCTTCCTCAAGTCCGGATACCGTGGCGAAAATAATTGTAGTTTCTTTTCTGCCGGAATTAACAGTGATATTTTTTGCCCACCCGAAAACCCAGATGAGAATAATAATTGAGAAAAGTACTGTTATGCCGACTTTAATTTCTGTTTTTCTCTGGTCTTTCATTTTTTATTGTCATGTTTTTGAGTGCAATATATTCAATTGAATCTATCTTACCATCGTGGATAAAAAATTTCATCTGGTCGATAAAATCACCGTATTTATTCATAGTATCTTCAAAGTTAACATCTTTATACTTAGCTGCTTGCTGCTTCAGCATTATTTTCAGCGAGTCCTGGTAGATTGATTTTTCTAATTTGTCGATTTCTTCGTTGATCTCGTTAATGCTTACTTCCAAAATTTTTTCTTTCCCGTAATCTGCAAATTCATGCCCATATTTTTTATACAAATAAAGTCCTATCGCAACAACAATAGTCAGGATAATTATTGATGTTAAGAAGCATCCTTTTTTCATAGATGAATTGTTCAGTTAAGTTTTTCAACAAGGACTTTATTAATTCTTTTATTAACGACTTCTTTTACGGTAAATTTATAGTTATTATGGACAAAATGAAATCCTTGGCGCGGAATGTTGCCGGCATGGTTGAAGATAAAACCGCCGACTGTATCATAATCCTCGTTTGCAGATGAAAAATCATTTCCCAGCAAATCGTTTAATTCATCTATCTGCACACGTCCTTGAAGCAGATAACTATTCTCGTTCACTTTGATAATTTGTTTTTCTTCCCTATCATATTCATCGCGTATATCGCCAACAATTTCTTCTAAAATGTCTTCGAGCGAGATCAATCCGGCTGTGCCGCCGTATTCATCCACAACAATACCGATATGCATTTTCTTTTCTTGAAACTCATGCAATAGGTCTTTAATCGGTTTGGTTTCGGGAACGAACATTGCTTCGCGAGCTATTTTGCTAAGCGAGAAGGTTTTGCGCATCTCAGCATTCTTTAGGTAAGGAAGTAAATCCTTTGCGTAGATTATGCCTATAATATTATCGAGATTATCTTTGTAAAGAGGTATCCGGCTGAAACCTGATTCGGAAATTAATTTCATCAGGTTGTCAATGTTATCCTGGATAGAAACAGAGATTATGTCAACGCGTGGGGTCATAATCTCCCGCACAGAAATATTTTTGAAATCGACTATACCTTGAATAAGCTCGTGTTCCTCCTCTTCAATTTCTCCTTTCTCTACACTCAGTTCTGTCAGTTCGGATAGTTCTGTAGATTGTAATGCAGATGGATATTTATCTGTCTTGATCTTTGAATAGAAGATTCCAAGAAGGTCGCTTAATATTTTAGCTGCCGGGTATAGAATTATACTGATCCAGTAGAGCGGCAGTGCGGTGATTTTAGCAAAGAATACCGGGTACTTATCCCCGATCAATCTTGGAATTATCTCACCGAAAAGTAATACTAGAAAGATTAGGATAATTAAATGAAGCAGAAGTGAAAAGGTAAAGATTGTTTTGGTATCGTTCGCTATCTCGAATGATAAAAGTAGTCCGGAGACAACTGCCATTGTATTTGTAATTGTGGAGCCGAGCTGAAGTGTAACTAAAAGTCTGCGAGGATATTCTAATAAAGCCTGGATATACCCACTGGTTATTTTATTAGACTTCCGGAATGCACGTAGTTTCGCTTCATCAAAAGAAAATAAAACAACTTCTGATACTGAAAAAAAAGCAGATAGTAAAAGTGCTCCTGATAAAAGAATTACTTTTGATAGCCAGCTTATGTCCAAAAATTATGCAGCCTTATCTTGTTCAAAAAAATCAATGATATGAATTTCAGGGGAGACCCCGAACATTCTACCGTCCTAACGCGTTTAGAGTCGTTTATCTGAACGACTCGATGAGACGGTGTATTATATTTAACTTTCTCGTCCGCCGTAGCAAAATGCGAAAGCGGATTAGAATGGAAGATCGTCATCCTCCGAAGTTGCAGCAGCAGTATCTGCGGATTCATAATTATTTTTTTCAGCATAGGATTCGCCGCTGCTCTCTCTCCCTTCGAGCGGAATTAATTTTTCAGAAACAACATCTGTAACATATCTCTTAATTCCTTCTTTATCGGTGTATTCTCTTTTGGAAATTCTGCCTTCAACATAAAACTTTTTTCCCTTTTTGAGGGCATCTTTGTAGAAATCCGGTAAGTTGTAACCAACAACATTATGCCAGGTGGTTTCGTTAACCCAATTACCGTCCTTGCCTTTATAGCTTCTTGAAGTAGCTAAAGAAAATGATGTAATAGCCAGGTTATTAGTAGTAAAACGTGTTTCGGCATCATTACCTAAATTACCTATAAGCATAATTTTGTTTAATGAAAAAGCCAACTTGTTCTCCGTTTAGTTTGTGAATGTAAGTAATATAAAATTATCATTATAAAAATTGAAAATCATCAGTAATATTTTGTGATGATAAAAGCTCCCTTGAATGCCGGTATTCCCAGCAATCTATCACGGGCAGCTTCTGCATCTTCCCTTGTTATGAAAGGGGCAAGCTGTATTACATGCAAATGAACTTGTTCACTGAACGAAAGCTTCAATTGAAATTCTGTTTTAATTTGGTTCTCTTTGATAAATTGTTCTGCACGCTCTTTTGTTGAGAAAGCGCCTACCTGGATAATATATTCAGGGTTTTTACTCTCAGCAATACTATCAGGTTTTACTTTTGATTCAGTCAGAGTATCTTGTTTTGTCTGCACGATAGTTCGCGCGGAATCCACCGCTTCAATTGCCGGTTGATTTTTTAGAGTATCTAGTTCCTCTACATCATCAAATACGTATATCTCTTTCTGCCCCTCTTCTTTTTGGGTCTCTTCTGTTGCAGAACAGCCAAATAAAATTATGAGACATAAAAATAGATTGAGTGTTAAAATATTTTTCATTTCAATTTTTTAAAATAAAAAGGGATGGCATAACCATCCCTATATGACTATCCTAAAAATTATAAATTGTACAAGAAGTTAAGTCCAAACAAATGAGCGCTGTTTGTATATTGACCATTAAATCCAAATGTGGAGTTGTTGATAGTTCTATCTACGAAATGAAGATACAAATAAGCAACGTCCATAGTCAAACTATCAGATAATTTTGCGCCGTAACCAATGCTGAATCCAATTCTATCTGAATCCGGGAGTGTTGGCTCAACATACTTATCTTCTACCGGGTTGTTATCATAGAGCAAACCGCCTCTTAATTGGAAAGCGTCTGTTACAGCATATTCAAAACCGCCGCGGATTATATATGTATCTTCGTATTTTCTATCGGTTGATAGAACATTTTGCTGACCGTTAGCCGGGTTAAAATCGAAATCGTAACTAGCAAAAGTAACTTCTAATTTATCATAACTAGACCATCCTACAAATTGGAAATCAGCTGTAAGAGTTAATTTGTCATCAGCCATGTATGCAATACCGGCTGTTAAATTTTGTGGTGTCGTTAACGGGGCTGTTATATTTCCATTCGGGAAAGGAAGCGATGCTTGTAATAACGGGTGGAAAAACGTTGCCGGGGTGCTAACTGCGGTGCCTTCCAAATCAAAACTAACTTCGCTTCTATAACTTACACCTAATTGTAATTTATCGGTCGGTTTAACCAATAAACCGGCAGTAAAGCCGAAACCGGTACCATCGCCGGTTAATTCAATTTCAATATCCCTTAAAGAAGATGATAGGGGATGCGGCGATTTTCTCATAATTGTTACGTCACCAAATGCAAATACGGCACCGGCACTTAAAGAGAACATATCGGAAAATTTATAAGCTAGAACTACCGTACCAAAAAATGTTTTCAAATCAGTATCAAGTGCCAAATATCTTCCGGGCCAACCCTGATTCCATTGTGTACCTAATCCGTAAGGATTATTAACACTTAAACCGGCAAAGAAATTATCAGTGATCTGATGGGTAACATAAAAGTTTATCGGAGAAAAGAATTGAGTTGTCATTTCATATTCTTTCTCAATTGGATTAGTATATGATGCTAACGGAGTAATTAAGGTATTACCAAAATAAAATTGTGTTCCCTTTAACTGGGTGATACCGGCCGGGTTGAAATAAATAGCCGATGGATCGTTTGCTAAAGCTGTGAATGCACCGCCCATTGCCATGGCTCTTGCACCGTGCTCGTTAATTTGAAAGCCGCCGGCGTATGTGCGAACCGTGAAAATTGAAACTAATAAAAGTAATGGTACTATTCTTTTCACACAACCTCCTCTTTGTTAGTGAAATATCTAAGAAAATATACTTATTTGATTATTAAAAGAAAACAAGATTTATTATTCTATAGTCATAATTATTGCATCTTTTTCTACTGCCTCTCCGCTCTTAACCAATATCTCTTTTATGGTTCCTGAATAATTCGATCTTAGCTCGTTTTCCATTTTCATTGCTTCAAGTATTATTATCGGATCGCCGATATTAATAGTATCGCCAACATTTCTTAAAACTTTGTTTATCAAACCTGGCATAGGCGCACGGCACTCATGCAGCTTTTTGGTGCTCTCCTTTTGGGATATAATCTCATTTGCAGAATCCTGGAGTTTAGTCCTAATGTTTATATTGAAATAAGATCCCTCAATTAAAAATTCATAGTTGCCATTGCTGTGTGAGTTGTAAGCGGCTTCAAACGGGATATTATCCAATTTAATCAGCATGGAATGCTTGTTGATCTCTGTTAATTCTACATTAATTACTTTGCCGTTAATTTCAACTTTAGTGCTGTTCATAATTTTAACAGAATGCTTCTTTTGGTTATATGTAATTACATACTCACTCATCAAATTGTTCGAACCATTTATTTTGTGAACTAATTTTATTTTCGGATAATTTGAATTCACTTTCCTTGTTCTTTAACAAAGCAGCAAGAACGATTGCTGCTTCTTCAACTTCAGGATTGACATACTGATTCCATTTTTGCGGTATCAGCGGTAAGAATTCTTTTTCGAGAAAGTTTATGTTAAAATTGCCGGCGAGATATTTTTCTTGGTTAAAGAGCCAATTGAACGCCGGTATATTGGTTATAACGCCGATGATCTGGTATTCTTTCAAAGCTCTCTGCATTCTCTGAATCGCTTCATTTCTTGTGTTGCCCCATGCCGTAACTTTTGAGAGAAGAGGATCATAAAAAATTGGTATATCACTTAATAAATCGATTCCGCGGTCAATCCTGATACCGGGTCCTGAAGTTAAACGGTGGTGCAATATTTTACCGGTAGACGGAGAAAAGTTATTATCAACATCCTCGGCATATATTCTGCATTCAATTGCGTGTCCGTTAATTTTCAAATCTCCTTGTTTAATATTCAATTTCTCGCCATTAGCAACACGTATCTGCATTTTCACTAAATCAACGCCGGTAATCATTTCAGTTACGGGGTGTTCAACTTGCAATCTTGTATTCATTTCGAGGAAGTAGAAATTTTTGTTCTTATCCATCAAAAATTCGATAGTGCCGGCATTGTAATAATTGCAAGCTTTAGCTGCATTAATAGCGGCGGTCGTTATTTTTTCTCTTATTGCATCATCAATAAAAATTGAAGGTGCTTCCTCAACAACTTTTTGCTGCCTTCTTTGTATTGAACAATCTCTTTCAAAGAGATGGATATAATTCCCGAACTTATCGGCAAAGATTTGAACTTCGATATGTTTCGGATCAACTATTAATTTCTCGATATAAATTTCAGATTTGCCGAATGCTTTCAAAGACTCATTGCGCGCAGAATCAAAAGCAGAATCAAGTTCATCATTACTAAATATTTTTCTCATTCCTTTACCGCCGCCGCCGGAACTTGCTTTAAGCATTATGGGGTAACCTATTTCACGGGCGATTTTTTTAGCTGTTACTTTGTCATCTATTGCTTCGGTTGTACCGGGCACAATCGGTACGTTATGCTTTTGCATCAAACGTCTTGCGTCAGTTTTATCCCCCATCAATTCTACTGATCTTGATGATGGGCCGATAAACTCGATGCCCGATTCTTCAACCATCTTAATGAATTCTGAATTTTCGGATAAGAAGCCGTAGCCGGGATGGATAGCATCGGCGCCGATTCTTTTTGCGAGATCAATAATTTTCGATTTGTGAAGATATGATTCCGATGCCGGCGGTGGTCCAATTAAATATGCTTCATCTGCTATCCGAACGTGCAGAGAGCTTTTATCAGCATCAGAGTAGATTACAGCAGATTTGATATTCATCTCGCGGCAAGCTTTTATTATTCTTACCGCAATTTCCCCTCTGTTTACAATCAGGATCTTATTGAACATATTTATTTAAATTCCACAATTGTAACTCCGTCACCGCCGCTTTCTATACCGGCGAAATAGAATTTTTCAACGTGCCGGTAACTTTTTAGGATTGTTTGAACCAACTGTTTCAGTGCGCCCGTCCCCTTACCGTGTAATATCTCGGCACGATCCAACCCGCGCATATGGGAATTATCGAGAAACTTTATTATTTCCGGTTCCGCTTCTTCATATTTTTTTCCGCGAATATCTAAACGGTAATTCAAATTATCGAGGTCGAAAGAATAATTTGTAATTTTTTGTTCAATGGAATCTGTTTTCTTTGAAGGGATTAACTCGGAATACCTTGCTTTTATTTTAAGTGAGCCAATCAGGAGTACTGCCCTATCCTTCAGTTTATCGATCTCTTCGACAAGTCCAACCGAGTTTGTGCCTTGAATTGCAGCATACGAACCGACTTTTACTTCCCCATTAGTTTTTTTTGGCGATTCGGGTTTAATTACTGTTTCGGTCTCTATTTTAATTTTACTGATTTTTTCCTTCTCGGTCTTTATAACTTCTTTTTGTGCGTTAGATTCACGTATATTTTTTATAGCCGATTCAATTTTTTTATTGACATCTACTAAATAAGTTTTAGCCTTTTCTTTGGTCTCTTCCAAAATTTCTTTTTTCTGCTTTTCAAGTTTATCAATTTTTTCCTGGTATAAATTGGCTAAACTCTTGAGTCTTAGATTTTCAATTTCAAGTTTATTTAATTCTGCCCTTAACTTTTTAGATTTCTTTTCTAAGTTCACAAGAAAATCTTCAATCTTAGTTTTGTCCGGATCGAGATATTGTTTTGATAACTCGATAAACTTGTTATCAAAACCGATTCTGCCGGCAACTTCGAATGCATAGCTCGAACCAGGTACACCCTGGTTGAATTTATACGTGGGTTTCAAACCTTCAAGATCAAATTCCATCGACGCATTCTGAAAATATTCTAATTGATCGGCTAACACTTTTAACGAACCATGGTGAGTTGTTGCTAAAATTTTTGATCCTTTATCTCTTAACGAAAGTAACACGCCGGTTGCAATTGCTGCGCCTTCTGTTGGATCGGTGCCCGTTCCGATTTCATCTAAAAGTATTAGTGAGCTCTCTTCGGCATTTTCAATTATATGTCTGATGTTTGTTAAATGTGAACTGAATGTGCTTAAATCATCCTCTATCGATTGAGCATCTCCTATATCGACAAGAATATTTTCAAAATAATGGAAATTAGAATCGGGATGAACCGGAATGTGAATACCGGCTTGTGCAAGAAGGCAAAGCAGCCCGGTAGTTTTTAATGTTACTGTTTTACCGCCGGCATTTGGTCCGGTAATCAAAATTACCGAAGAATTTTCAAATTTCAGGTTAAGAGGTATAGTAGCATTGTGACCGATTTTTTTGATTAAAATTGGATGTCTTCCATCCATTAGATGAAAAGGTAAACTGGTATTATATGACGGGAAAGCGCCCAAAATTTCTATGGAATATTTTGCACGTGCGAAAATTGAGTCCAATTCCGATATTGATTTGAGAGTTGCCCTCAGTGCTTCACTACTTTGTCCAATCTTTTCCGTAAGAGCTTTCAATATCTTTTCAATTTCTCTTTTCTCGGCAAAACTTAACGAAAGAATTTCATTATTTAATTCCAAAGTTTCTTCCGGTTCTATATAAACTGTCTGTCCGGTCGAAGATTCCGAATGAACGAATCCGCGTACATGTCTCTTATGCTCGGCTTTAACCGGAAGTACAATCCTTCCATCACGTTGTGTTATATACTCTTCTTGAACTAAATATGAATCGCTTAATTGCTTTAGTAATCTGTTAACAAGTTTTCTTAGAGATAATTCTTTGTCGCGAATTTCATTCCTGATTTCTTTCAAGCGTGGTGTTGCATCGTCCTTAATTTCCCCATTTTCGGTAAAGTTATGCGAAAGTTGATGTTCAAAAACTTTGTCCACAAATAATTCGCTTCGAAGCATCTCGATGTTTTTTAGTTCGAGTTCTTTATGCTTTAGAAATTGGAATAATTTTCTTGATATCTCCGCAAGTTTTAATACACCGAGAATTTGTTTAATCCCAAGAACCACACCCTCTACTTTACTTTTAGCTAATGTGTCGGTTAAATCGGGCAGATATTCCAAAGGCGGTAAATCATTGTGGATCAATATTTCTTTTGCTTCCGTTACCTTTGCGCCGTTTTGAATTATGAGCTGTAGTGAAGTAAGCGGCGTTAATTTTTGCGTGTACTCTTTGCCGTTTTCTGTTATGCAGTATTTGGTAATAAAAGAGATTACCTTTTGAAATTCTAATTTGTCAAGTGTTTCTTGTTTAATCATATCATTCAACTTTTGAACTGTCTTTTTTTACCGAAGAATCTGTCGGCTTATCTTCTATAAAATATTTTATTATGTCAGTTGCTTTTGCTCTATGCCCGATTATTAGATCAATAGAAGAAGGTATTATTTCACTTACCGGATTGTACAGTAAGGATTCTTGTTTAGTATTCTTATCCGGCACTCCGAAAATATTTATAAATAATAAAACGGCGCTTAAAAAAAACAATATCTGAACAATACCGATTATGCCGCCGATTAATTGGTTGATGAAAAGATTTAATTTATCGATAGGGTGAACAATTCTTTTAACAATAGATGCAATTAAAATTGTAACGAGAAAGATTATTATTCCGGCAACTACAACTGATAGATATTCGTCCTTGTTAAAAATCGGGATTAATAAATTTCCGAGACTGTCGGAAAACTCGAATGCAAAGGCAACACCGGCAATCAACCCGATTAACCCGATAATTTTTCTTACGAACCCATCTTTGAATCCTAATAAGAATCCGATGATTAACCCAATAATGATAATGTAATCGATGTAGTTCAATTACCACTCAAAATCTTTTCTACGATTTCTTTAATTACTTTCCCATCGGCTTTGCCTTTTAATGCCTTTGCAGCCATTGGCATTAACTTAGGGAAGTCTTCTTTACTCTTAGCCCCAATTTCCGATGCTATTTTTTTTACCTCGTTTATAATTTCATCGTTGGAAAGCTGCTTTGGCAAGAACTCTTCCAGAATTTTTAATTCTCGTTCTTCTTTTTCAGCTAAATCAATACGATTGGCATTCCTAAATTGTTCTATCGATTCTTTTCTTTTTTTCGCAGCAGAGGTAAGCATTTTAATTTCTTCTTCCGGCGTTAATTCTTTTCCGCTTCCGCTTTTTTCGAACTCTAAGATCAAAGCTCTAATCGATCGTATTGTTTCTAAGCGGATTTTATCGCCGCTTTTCATTGAATCTTTCAATTCCTGATTTATTTTTTCTGTCAGGTTCATTCTTCCCTCGTAGTTAAATCAAAAAAAAAGGCAGACTATTTATAATAATCTGCCTTAAAATTAAGAAAAAGATAGAATTATATCTTAAGCAAAGTTGAATAGTTAATTCTTAAACAAGAAGCTTTTCTAAGTTCTTGCTGTATATCCGTAACAACACCCATGTCGGAATTTTTATCAACGCGCAAAGAAATAATTACATTAGGTAATGATACTCTTTTAGCATACATGATTTTTTGAATCTCATCTAATTTTGTGAGACTATCATTTACCTGAATTTTACCATCTTGACCAACCCAAACATAAGATATCAACCTTTTATTCTCGATTTTCTCAATTGCTTTTGCTTCCGGTAACCTGAATTGTACTAATACATCAACTTCCCTTAATGTAGTTGTCACCATGAAGAACAATAAAAGCATAAAAACAATATCCGGCATCGAGGCAGTTGGAATGCTTGTTTTAGTATTAGATCTCTTTTTTTGAAATGTCATTATTGTATCCCTAAATTATTTTTTTATTGCTTCTGGTTCAGCAATACTGATAGTAATAGGAATTTTATCGCGTATCTCTTTCATTTCTTCACTCTTATCATTTAGATCAACCATCCTTTTCCCAAACTTAGCTAAGGCATATTCTTCGCGTACTTCGAAATATGCTTCTTTAATTTGATCCAAAGCTTGAATATATAAATTATAAGATGTCTTTCTATCAGTTTTAACTGAAACTACAAGTTTTTTGGTTGCGGGTAATTCGATCTTACTTTCAATTCTCGGTTTTAATGTTTTTGATATTTGGGGAACAGCAATAATTTCATTATTGAGCAGAACATCACCGTTTTCATTAATTAGTACGGCAGCCAATCTATCTTTAGAAATTGGTACTGTAGTCTGTTGTTCCGGGGGTAAAAATTCCGGCAATGTTAAACCAATACCGGTATCGACATCAATAACTGTTGAAACCAGGAAGAAAAGTAAAAGTAAGAAAGAAATATCTGCCATAGAACTTGTAGGAATTTCCGGTTCCGGCTTTTTTTTCTTTTTTATTTGAATCATTTTATTCTCAATAAATTAAGTTATCAATAGTTACTTTTTCTTCATTTCATATAAAGCGTCAATCAACTCAATTGAGCTTTCTTCCATATCAGAAATTATTTTATCAATTCTTGATACGAAATAATTATAAAAAGCTTGAAGTGCCATAGCAACTACTAATCCAAAAAGAGTGGTTAACAACGCAACAGAGATACCGCCGGCAACAACACCAGGAGAAATTTGGGCAGCTTCTTTAATAGCATCAAATGCCTGGATCATACCTTGTACTGTTCCGGTAAAACCAAGCATAGGTGCCAAACTGATAAATAACGAAATCCAGATTAATCCTTTTTCAAGGAACCCGGTTTCGATAGCACCGTAAGCCATAATAGCTTTTTCGGCTGCATCAAGACCTTCGTCGGCGCGTAAAAGACCGGCATGGAAAACCGATGCAATTGAGCCGCGTGAATTTTCGCATAACTTTATTGCTTCGGGAACACCGCCTTTATTCAACGCATCTTTAACTTGTATAATGAATTTCTTTGTATTAACTGAAGCTTTAGAGAGGGTATAAAACCGTTCGAATGCAAACCCCAGACCAATAATTAAACATCCCAAAATTGGCCACATGAAAAGTCCGCCTTCAATGAATTTTTGTTGCAGATATGTAATTATACCTTGATCTTGAACTTGTGCCAGCACAAGTGTAATAAACCCATTAATCTCTGCGATTTGCATAAGAGACAACCTCCATTGTTATTTTTATTAATGATTAGAAAAATCGATCTTTTTCTAAAATTAAGCTTGCGAACATTAAACAAACTACGAAAAAAAGTCAATAAGAACCATCTGAAAAATACAGTTAGTAAAACATATTTTTAAGTATTGTGTGTGTTTTTTTTGATAAATAATTCTTTTTACGGAAACAATTAGTTCTTTGAAATAGTGTTGTCTGTTTCAGTGAGTAG
>JBFMBS010000008.1:0-160974 GCA_040755055.1 Bacteroidota bacterium | reverse complement strand
GATGAGTCTTTGAAGTATACAATAACTGAGAAAATAACCCCAACAATGATTGCGATTAAAAATATCAACCACTCTCTTGCAATAATTCTCTTGTATTTTGTCATATTCATTTTGTATGCGCCCTAACTATTATTTGAGCCGATTTGGACAAAGTATAATTTGCATGTTAGACGGAATTGCAATTCTGTCTAACATGCCATCGCATTTTTGTTTAATCGCCATAAATTATTTATTAATAATATATTAATTAATTCTACGCTATTCTTTTCCGGTTCTTAGCCGGAGATTTATTTCTTGATTTGATAAATTATTTCTATCCATCTAATGGACTTCTAACCCCAGCGCCTAAATTTGCTACATGCGTATAGATCATCGTTGTCTTAACACTATTATGACCTAATAACTCTTGTATGGTTCGAATATCATATCCATTCTCCAGCAAATGAGTCGCAAAGGAATGTCTGAACGTATGTGATGTCCCTGGTTTTAATATTTCAGCTTTTTTAACTGCTTCCTTTATTGTCTTTTGTATGGTACTCTCATGGATATGATATCTGTAAATCGATCCGGTATCGGTATCTTTAATAAATTTATCTGCTGGAAACACGAACTGCCAATAAAAATCTGTGTCGGCATTCGGATACTTTTTTGCTAATGCATATGGAAGTTTTGTTTTTCCTTTGCCTTTTTTTAAATCACTTTTATGTAATAGATATACTTTATTCAAATGACTTTTTAGTTCTGGAATTATTGATTCCGGCAATGTCGTAATTCTATCTTTTCCTCCCTTTGATTCCCTCACAATTATTTGACGGTATTCAAAATTTATATCCTTTATTCTCAGCTGTAATGCTTCGCCTAAACGAAGGCCTGAACCATATAACAACGAACATATTAATTTTGGCACACCTTTCAGATTATTAAAAATGTCTCTTATTTCGCTTTTTGTGAAAACTATCGGCAACCTTTTACTTTTATGTGCTCGTATCACATCTTGAAGCCAATCAACTTCTTTTTTTAATACTCTCTGGTATAGAAATAAAATTGCAGCTAATGCTTGATTCTGAGTTGATGCCGATACATGTCTTATTATTGCAAGGTAATTCAAAAAATTTTTTATTGCATCACTCCCAAGCTTTTCAGGATGCACTCTTTTATTGTAAAGGATATACCTTTTTATCCAACTTATGTAACTCTCTTCTGTTTTCCGGCTGTAATGTTTAGTTCTCAACTCAATTCGAACCTGGTCTAATAATTTTGGCGGATGGTTTTCCCTGGTTAATATCATCACATTTAATGTATCTATAAATTATTTGTTAAGTACTCAACTCAATAAATAACATACAATTATTGCCCCGGGATCTTGAGAAGGAGTATGTAGGTAGGGCGGAAGCTTCAGTAGTATTAACATCATCTGTACTCGTAAAAAAGCTGAGTAGAAATTAAACTTTAGGAAATTTTTTGTCAACAGAAATTTATGGTGAGACGTGAAATGCAAGATGCTAGACGTGAGAAGAAAGATGCGAGACTTCGCATCTCTCGATAAACTCAGGATTTGCTCAGGATTATAGTTATTGGTTATCTGGAGAGAAAAGCAATGATGGATGCTAAATGATAAATGAAGTTATGAATTTTGAGTTAGGAGTTTTGAGCTTAAAATTGTTGAATCATACATCTTACATTATAAATTGCCTACATTGTAAAACCTTCACATTATAATTATATTTCGCCGCAATTTTTAAAGTGACTGGGTTTCTAAGTGCCTGAGTGCCTGAGTAAGGCAAGTTGAGAAAACAATAGAATTGAAGAGTGTTAAAAGAAAGAAAAAATGCAAAATATTCGTAATTTCTGCATAGTAGCACATATAGATCACGGTAAATCCACAATTGCAGATGGACTGCTTGAATACACCCACACGATCTCGCAGCGTGAAGCGAAAGAACAATTGCTCGATAGCCTCGACCTTGAACGTGAGCGCGGCATCACTATCAAATCCCACGCGATACAGATGAAGTATATTGCCGGCGACAAGAAAGAATATATACTCAACTTGATAGACACACCGGGACACGTTGATTTTTCATACGAAGTATCACGTTCGCTTGCCGCATGCGAGGGCGCAATACTCGTCGTGGATGCTGCACAAGGCGTTGAAGCGCAGACAATTTCAAATCTTTACATGGCTATAGACGCCGGGTTGGAAATTGTTCCGGTGATAAACAAGATTGATCTGCCGAGTGCGATGGTAGATGTTGTTAAGCACCAGATAATTGATCTTATCGGCTGCAAAGATGAAGATATAATTTTAGCGAGCGCCAAAACGAGAGTTGGGATTGACCAGATACTTGAAGCAGTAGTAAATAGAATTCCGCCGCCGGTAGGAGATGAGAACGCTCCGTTACAAGCACTAATTTTCGATTCGGTTTTTGATTCGTACCGCGGTGCGGTTGCATATATCCGTGTGAAGAATGGAACGATAAAAGATAAAGACGAGATCACATTTTTTGCGCACGGTAAAAAATATCTTGCCGAAGAGATTGGAATTTTAAGATTGGCAAGAATTAAAACCGGCGAACTTCAAGCCGGCAATGTCGGTTATTTAATCGCCGGTATCAAAGAGCTGCATGATACAAAAGTCGGTGATACTGTAACGCATACACGCAACGGATCCGCTACTCCACTACCCGGCTACAAAGATATCAAACCGATGGTGTTTAGCGGATTGTATCCAACCAACTCCGATGATTACGAGAACTTGCGCGATGCACTCGAAAAGTACCAGTTGAATGATTCGGCACTCAGTTTTGTACCGGAAACTTCCGCTGCGCTCGGTTTCGGTTTCCGGTGCGGATTTCTCGGTATGCTTCACATGGAAATTGTACAAGAGAGATTGGAACGCGAATTCGATCAATCGATTGTTACAACTTTGCCGAACGTTGAGTATTGGGTTTATAAAAAGGATGGAGAAAAAGTAATTGTCGATAACCCGGCTGAGATGCCGGTACAAGGTGATATCGAAAGGGTAGAAGAGCCGTATGTTAAAGCGCAGATTGTTACACCGAGCGAGTATGTTGGGAACTTAATGCAGCTTGCAATTGAAAAAAGGGGTGTTTACAAGAACACAACATATATCGATCCGACGCGTGCAGATATACAATTTGAGTTTCCGCTTTCGGAAATTATTTTTGATTTCTACGATAAGCTGAAATCGATCTCGCGCGGATATGCTTCGTTCGATTACGAGTATATCGGTTACCGCGAATCCGATCTTGTTAAACTTGATATTATGCTGAACGGCGAAAAGGTTGATGCGCTTTCTATCATTGTTCACGAGAAGAAAGCTTACACTTGGGGACAGAAGGTCTGTACGAAGCTGAAAGATTTGATACCGCGCCAAATGTTCGAGATTGCCGTGCAAGCTGCGATTGGTACAAAAGTTATTTCGCGGACAAACATAAAAGCATTGCGTAAGAACGTGCTGGCAAAATGTTACGGCGGAGATATTACACGTAAAAGAAAGTTGCTGGAAAAACAGAAAGAGGGTAAGAAACGGATGAAGCAAGTCGGCAACGTTGAGATACCGCAAGAAGCGTTTTTGGCAGTACTGCAAATTGAAGACTAAATAAACGATAGCACACAGATCAGACAGATTAAATGGATTCAAACTGATAATCTGTTTTAATCAGTTGCATCAGTTAAATCTGTGTGCCATAAATTAAGAGGATAGTATTCATGTCGATCTTCAAAAAAGAAGAAGAAAAAGTAAAAGCTGTTCGTACACCGCAGCAGAAATTTTTTGAGTTCTTGAAAAATTTATTTTTCGCAGCACTTGCAGCATTATTCATAAAAACATTTTTGATAGAAACATCGCGCGTACCTACCGGCTCAATGGAAAAGACAATACTCGTCGGCGACTTTCTATTTGTTAACAAGTTTGTTTACGGCTCATCATCGCCGCGCAACATCCCGTTCACCAATGTTGCTCTCCCGTATTTCACACTTCCGGCAGTCAGCGAACCGGAACGCGGTGATATCGTAGTATTTGAATACCCGGGTGATAGAGACGAACTTCAGCCGAAAGAAATAATGAATTATGTAAAAAGATGTATTGGTGTTCCGGGCGATACAATTGTTATTGATGAAAAAGTTGTATTTGTTAACGGAAAAGAGGCAAACCGCCCACCTCAAATACAATATTTAAATCCATATCCAACACCAAAGGGTGTAGTAAACCCAAGAATCTTTCCAAAAGGTGCCGAGTTTAACGAAGATAATTACGGACCGGTAGTTGTCCCGGAAAAGGGAGATGTTATAGAACTGAATCTTGCTACAGTAGAAGAATGGAGAACAATAATTGACCGCGAGCATGGTAAACGTGTTGTTACCGTTGAAGGCAACACGGTTATGATTGAAGGAAAACCGGTCACATCCTATACACTGAAGCAAGATTACTATTTTATGATGGGCGACAACCGTGATGACAGTGCCGACAGCCGGTTTTGGGGATTTGTGCCGCGTGATAAAATAGTAGGACAAGCTTTTATGATCTACTGGTCGTGGGATCCGGGAATACCATTCTCAGAATTTTTTAATCTGCTCGGTTCTGTTCGCTTGGGACGTATAGCAAAATTAGTCCATTGATAATACTGTTGTAATTTTATTATTATTATCTCAAAAGATCGGAAAAGTATATGAAGAAAGTTTTTCTTATTGTACTCATACTATCCGCCGGGTTATTATCTGCTCAAACAAAATATCTAATCTACTTCAAAGACAAAGGGATTGATTCGCAAAATAGATTGAATAAATCTTCATTGTTGTTCAAAGCTGCTGAAAAAGAACTGACCCAAAGAAGCATCGAGCGCAGAAAAAAAGTGATGGGCGAAGAAAACTACATTACATTCGAAGATTTACCGCTGAATGATAGTTACGTAGAGCAAATTGAATCGAACGGAATTAAAATTGTTAACAAGCTTAAATGGTTCAATGCTGTTTCGTGTTACTTAACGGTCGAAGAATTTAATTTAATCAAACAGCTGCCATTTGTTAAGAAGATCGAGCAAGTCGGGAAATTTATCTCGCGTAAACCAATTGAAGATAATAAGCAAGTACCGGACGGCAGTTCATCAAGGTTATATAAAACTAATTACAATCTGGATTACGGGCCCTCGTTAACCCAAAATGAATTGAGCGAAATTCCGGTTGTACATGATCTTGGAATTAATGGGAGCGGTGTATTGATCGGTTTACTCGATACCGGCTTCAGATGGCAAAGCACAGAATCGGTAGAAACAAGAACCGTTATTGCAGAACGTGATTTTATTCAGGGGGATAATGTTACCGGGAACCAAGCCGGTGATGCATCGGGACAGGATTCGCATGGCACAAATGTCTTTTCAATTATAGGCGGGTATGCGCCCGGTTCATTAATTGGTCCGGCTTATGGCGCAAGTTTCCTTTTAGCTAAAACAGAATACGTACCTACTGAAACTCATGTTGAAGAAGATAATTATGCTGCTGCACTTGAATGGATGGAAGGTTTGGGTGTTGATATAACAAGCAGCTCTCTCGGTTACTCTATATTTGATAACACAACATATTCTTACACTTACGAGGACATGAATGGTAACACCACTATCGTTGCACAAGCAGCTAACCTCGCGTTTGATAGGGGAATAATAACATTAACTGCTGCTGGTAATGAAGGAAGTTATTGGGGTGTTGATAAAGGCGGAATTTCTTCTCCGGGTGATGCATTTAATATTATTACGGTTGGGGCAGTTGATGCTTCAAATAATATTACCGCATTCAGCAGTAGAGGTCCAACTTCTGACGGAAGAATCAAACCTGAACTTGTTGCACTCGGGAATGGGGTGTATCATTCGGATGTTGGTACTTCTTTTTATAGTTTCGGTGCTGGGACATCTTATGCCACACCGATAACCGCCGGTGTTGCGGCGTTGCTTAAATCGGCGTTCCCTCATTTGACAAATCAGCAAGTTCGGCGAATTATGATTGAATCGGGTGATAATTTAACAACTCCAAATAACGAAAAAGGATATGGGCTGATTTCTGCGAAACGTGCGGTTACATATCCTAACCTTGAAAAAATTGGGAATGAGTATAAACTTCGTAAAATTTTTATAGATGATCGCGGTGTTGATTCCAGCACTGTGATGATGTCTATTCATATCCCAAGTTATTTTGCATGGGATCCGGTTATTGTACCGCTTAGTTACGATGGATCTTCAAGGTACAGTTATACATTTTCTAATTTGCCCTCGGGTCATCAAATAGAGTTAGTATTTTCTTATGTTACAAAAACCGGTGTTGCAGTTAACGAACCATCTCCGGGTACCTACAAATTTTATTGGGGAGATTTAATTATTAGCGATGTAGCTAATGAAGATAGCGAAGAGATTCCTACCCAATTTAAACTATACCAAAATTATCCCAACCCGTTTAATCCAAGCACAACAATTTCGTATGCCATACCGGATGTAGAGACGACTCGCCGAGTCGTCTTTACCACATTAAAAGTGTATGATATTCTTGGAAAAGAAGTCGCAACACTTGTTAATCAATTTCAACAGCCCGGTACATATTCCGTACAGTTTGATGTAGAGACGTTGCGAGCAACATCTCTACCAAGTGGTGTATATTTTTACACGCTGAGGGTTGGAGACTCTTCTCCCGATAAATCGGGATCAGAGTTTATGGAAACAAAGAAGATGGTGCTAATCAAGTAAAGTTATGTCAAAGATAATTTATCAAAACCAAATTGATTATTTAACATCGTTACGCAGCGAGCCCGATGCTCTAATTAAGGAAATGGAACAATATGCAGATGCAAACCGAATTCCAATCCTAGATTGGAAAGCTGCTGAACTGCTTGAACAGATCGTGTTAATGTTGAATCCAAAACGTGTGCTTGAGATTGGTACGGCGATAGCTTATTCATCAATTCGCATTGCAAGAAAACTGAGGAAGAAAGGAATTGTTGATACTATTGAGAAAAGTCTTGACAACATTTCGCTGGCAAGCGAATTCATCACGAAAGCAGATCTATCCGGAAAGATCAACTTGATAGAAGGTGATGCACTGGATATTATGCCGCAGCTTTCTAAAAAGTATGATCTGATTTTTCTCGATGCCGATAAAGAAGATTATGAAAAACTTTTTTATTACTCACTCGTTTTGCTAAAAAAGAGCGGTGTAATATTTATCGACAATCTTTTGTGGCACGGATATGCTGCTTCATCCAAAGTGCCGCCGAATTATAAGAACTCTACAAAAATGATACGCGAATTCAATAAATTGTTTATAAATCAAAAAGCTTTAGAGACGACAATTATACCGGTTGGTGATGGTATTGGTATCGGGGTTAAAATTTGAACGATTCAAAATTAGAAGCCGAAAAAATACTTACAGAAGTAGACAAACTTGCCGAGGGTAAAATATTCAATAGGGAAGACCTCCACCGTCTAATTGATCTGGCCTTACAAAATAATCAAGTGAAAAAATTAGAGGAATTATCATTCCAGGCAAGATTTTCTCAAGGGCTGTTAAAGATCATCCGCACAAAAGATAATTCTATTAATGATGAGTACTTTGTTGTTGTAAGTGGCCAGTTTGGCGAAGGCATCGAAAAAATAAAAAATCTTATCAATGATCTCATTCCTCAACAAGAAAAGTTCTTAAGAGAAATTTTTGATAATAAATATTTCCAGTTAACGCAGCAGAGTTTATCTAACTTAAATAATCTTTGTGCGGATTTAAGTTATTTGAAAATGTATTTTAATGACCGCAAACGGTCGGTGAGTTAATTTGAGAGGATTCAAAAACAAGTTTTGAATCCTCATTAGAGAACTTATTTGTGTCTGCGTAAAGTTTCAGAATATTTTTCAGCTACTTCCTGAACAGACTTGCTTGAAATAAGGTTGTATATTCTATTTCTTAAATCGGCCCATTCCTCATGCAACGGACAAGGATTTTCATCAGAACATTCTTTTAGACCGGTAACACATTTTAGATTAATAACGGGACCTTCAACTCTTTCAACAATTTCGAGAATAGAACTTTTCTTAGCCAACTCTGTAATTTTAAATCCACCGCCACGACCCTTGAATGAATCAACGTAACCATACTTTGCCATTCTTTGGAGAATTTTAGCAAGATAATGTGCTGGAATGTCTTCGCTCTTTGCTATTTCAGAGGACATTATAAGGTTTTCTTTTGGTTGACGAGCTAGAAAAAGGATAGCTCTTATTGCATATTCGCCGGTTTTTGTATAAATCATGCAAACCCTCTATTTATTAGTTAAATATCAACTTTTTTTAATGGATTATTATATCCTAATAAAAATTAAGTAAATAGCCTCTCTTTGTCAACAATTAATATTTTTTCAAAAATAGAACTGCTCATTTGTGGCTTTTGCATCGATATGGTTTAATGATTGTGAATGTAAATCTTTAATGAATTGTTCCTTTTTGGAGGATTCGATGACAAAATGTATCTCGGAATCATTCTCAAATTTTGTCCCTTCAATTTTACATCCGTACCTTGCTAAAAGTCGGTGAACTAAATTTGCGTATTCAAACTCAAACTTAACACTCATTCTTTCCATCAAATTTTTTTCTGCCGGTTTTATTTGCTTTAAGCATTCATAAGCAGAATCATAATAAGCTTTACCAAGTGGACCTACGCCAAGTTTTGTTCCGCCAAAGTACCTTGTTACTATTACAATAATGTTGGTGAGATTAAAGTGATTGACGGCGTTAAAAATTCTTATCCCGGCTGTACCGCCAGGCTCCCCGTCGTCGGAATACTTGAAAGAACCATCCGCTAATTTGTAAGCGAAACAGTTATGTGTGGCATCGTAATATTTTTTTTTGATGTTGTTCAAAGTGCTTGTTGCTTCTTCAATTGTTTCAACCGGGAAAGCATGTGCAATGAATTCGGAACCTTTTTCCTTGATTTTTGATTCATTGGCTGAAAGGATCGTAAAGATTTTTAAAGGAAGAGGCATAAATTTTTATGATTAATAAAATTGATTTTATTACCGTGATTATCTAAAATAACATTTTGAACTTCGGCAAATTTATCGAAATGAACTCATTTAATAAAATTATAATCAAAGGGGCAAGGGAACACAACCTCAAGAACATCGATCTTGAGATTCCGCGCGATTCATTGGTAGTTATAACCGGTCTATCCGGTTCGGGAAAATCCTCTCTTGCATTCGATACAATTTATGCAGAAGGACAGCGGAGATATATCGAATCGCTTTCATCATATGCACGCCAATTTCTAAATATTCTTGAGAAGCCGGATGTTGACTTGATCGAAGGATTGAGCCCGGCAATATCGATCGAACAGAAATCCACAACCGGTAATCCTCGTTCTACAGTCGGAACTGTTACCGAAATTTATGACTATCTCCGTTTGCTCTACGCTAGAGTTGGTAAGGTTTTTTGCTACAATTGCGGCAGACCGGTAGAAAAGCAATCATCTGAACAAATAATTGATGCTATTGTTAAGGATTTTGAAGACAAAAAGATTCAACTGCTTGCACCGGTTGTCCGCGGCAGAAAAGGTCATTACCGTGAACTATTCCAGGAGATTTTGCGTGATGGTTTTTTACGTGTCCGTGTTGACGGCGAAACACATGAGTTGATTGACGACTTCAAAGTAACAAGATATAAAACGCATGATATAGAGATTGTAATCGACCGGCTGAAGGTTGATCAATCATCGCGGTACAGAATACGCCAATCGGTGGAAGTTGCTCTGAATTACGGGAACGGGAATTTAATAGTTAACGATGGCGAACAAGATTATTGGTTCAGCCGAAACTTTGCTTGCGCACATTGCGGTATTGGTTTCCAGGAATTAGCACCTAACTCATTTTCGTTTAACTCGCCTTATGGATCTTGCCCTGATTGCGATGGTCTTGGCGAGAAAAAAGAACTGGATGAAAATTTGATAATTCCTGATTGGGACAAAACAATCAACGAGGAGGGAATACTTGCTCTCGGGAAACCGCGCAACATCTGGTTCTTCAATCAACTTGAAAGCATCTCAGAAAAATTCGGATTTAATTACGAAACGCCATTGAAGGATTTGACAAAAGAACAAATCGATGTATTGATGAACGGTACAAAAGAAAAAATTCCATTTAAATATACTTACGGCGGCGGCAGAACCGTTACTTATATGCATAAGTTCGGCGGTGTGATGAATTATATTAAACATTATTACGATTCCACTTCATCGAACAAGATACGCGATTGGGCTGAATCTTATATGAATACTAAAACGTGCTCAACATGCAACGGCGGAAGGTTGAAGAAAGAATCGCTCGCTGTTAAATTGGATGAGAAAAATATAGCAGAAGTAACTTCATTATCGATCGAAAAAAGTTTGAAGTTCTTTTCGCAGTTAGAATTTACCGAACGAGAAGAAATAATTGCACGACAGATAATGAAAGAGATTACATCGCGTTTGCAATTTTTATTGAATGTAGGGTTAGATTACTTAACACTTGATAGGTCGGCACGAACTCTATCGGGTGGTGAATCTCAAAGGATACGTCTGGCAACACAGATTGGTTCGCAGCTATCAGGTGTTTTATATGTTCTTGATGAACCGAGTATTGGTCTGCATCAATCGGATAATGTAAAACTAATCGGTTCATTAAAAAATTTGCGCGATCTTGGCAATACAATTATTGTGGTTGAACATGACCGGGAAACGATAGAAAGTTCGGATTTTATTGTTGATCTTGGTCCGCGTGCCGGCGAACATGGCGGTGAGGTTTGTATAGTCGGAAAGACAGATGATATTCTAAAATCAAAAAATGGATTTGATTCACTTACGATTCAATATTTGAAGGATAGAAAGAGAATTGAAATCCCGGTTGAAAGAAGAAAAGGAAATGGTAAGTTTGTAGAATTAAAAGGTGCATCCGGCAATAATTTGAAAGGTATAAATTTAAAAATTCCACTCGGTACTTTTACTGCCGTGACCGGTGTAAGCGGTTCCGGTAAATCATCAATAATTAATGAAACGCTCGTTAAAATTTTATTCAGGAAAATTTATGATTCAAAGGTAGTCCCGTTAAAGTACAAAGAGATTAAAGGGATTGAGCACATTGATAAAATAATTGAAATCGATCAATCGCCTATCGGCAGAACCCCTCGTTCAAACCCGGCAACATATACCGGTTTGTTTACGCACATACGTGATCTTTTTGCCCAGCTCCCTGAATCGAAGATGAGGGGATACGGACCCGGCAGATTTAGTTTCAACGTAAGCGGCGGCAGATGCGAAGAGTGCGAAGGTGACGGATTAAAAAAAATTGAGATGAATTTCTTGCCGGACGTTTATGTGTTGTGTGAATCATGCAACGGGAAAAGATATAACAGAGAAACTTTAGAAATTTTGTACAAGACAAAATCGATCTCGGACGTATTGGATATGACTGTGGAAGACGCGGTTGACTTTTTCGAAGATTACCCGGCACTCTCACGTAAAATCAAATCATTGAATAATGTTGGCCTTGGCTATATCAAACTTGGTCAGCAAGCAACAACATTATCGGGCGGTGAAGCCCAGCGTGTGAAACTTGCAACTGAATTAAGTAAAGTAGGTACCGGTAAAACCTTGTACGTATTGGATGAACCTACTACCGGTTTGCATTTTGAAGATGTAAATATTTTGCTTAAAGTTCTGAACCAATTAGTGGAAAAAGGTAATACTGTAGTAGTAGTTGAACATAATTTGGATGTAATTAAAGTTGCAGATTATATTATTGATCTTGGACCCGGTGGGGGTGAATATGGCGGAAATATTGTTGCTGCCGGAACCCCGGAAGAAGTTTCCGAAAATGGAATGAGTATTACCGGGCAGTTTCTAAAAAAAGAATTATCTAGAAATGCAAAGGTGATAAATGAAAAACACAGTCAATGAATTCCGCGCTTACCGTACCGAAATGAATGACAGAATTTTAAATTCGGGGTTTCGCGATTTCAATAAATTTTTTGCCCTCGATAACAAAGCATATATTGATGGCGCATTGCCGGCTAAGACAAAAGAGTTAATGGGTCTTGCAGCATCGATGGTCTTGAGATGCAACGACTGCATACTTTATCACATCGATCGTTCAATAGAAGAGGGTGCGACCGAACAAGAACTCTATGAAACTTTCAATGTTGCATTGATTGTAGGCGGCTCTATTGTTATTCCGCATCTTCGATATGCAGTAGAAAAAATGGATGAAATATTCAGAGAAAAAAATGTCGGCAAATAAACTAATCCTTGCTGCAAGAATAGTCACTTGCGATGATAACGAAAATGTTCTTATTAATCATGCAATTGAGATTCAAGATGATATTATTACACGTATAGCACCGTTGCAGCAATTTGACCTTAGCAAATTCAGCGGCGAGATGTATGACTACTCCGAATACACATTAATACCCGGATTTGTTCAAACTCATATTCATCTTTGCCAGACACTTTTCCGCGGACTCGCAGATGATCTTGAACTTTTAGACTGGCTGCAGAATAAAATCTTCCCATATGAGAATGCGCACAATGCCGTTTCACTAAGCGCTTCGGTTCGGTTAGGACTTCACGAATTATTAAGCAGCGGAACAACAACAATAGTCGATATGGGGACACTCCGTAACCAGGAAATTATTTTTGATGAATTGATCTATGCAAAGATTCGTGCTTTTGCCGGTAAATGTATGATTGACGAAAACGATCTATCAGGAAGTTTCAAAGAATCAACCGATGAGAATCTTAAATCATCGTACGAACTTGCTAAAGAGTTTCATAACATACCGGGTGGCAGAATAAAGTACGCTTTTGCACCAAGATTTGCATTATCATGCTCGGAAAAATTGATGAGAGAAACAAAGGAGATAATGAAAGATTTCCCGGGGTCGTTCCTTCATACACACTCATCGGAAAATAAACATGAAGTTGAAGCTGTCCGTAAGAAATATGGAAAGGAAAACATAGAATATTTCGACTCGATTAATTTGTTAGATGATCATACGGTACTTGCACATTGTATTCATTTAAATGATAAAGAGATTAAATCGCTTAAGAATAATTCGGTACGGGTCGCCCACTGTCCGTCTTCAAATTTAAAGTTGGGTTCGGGCATAGCCAATATTCCCGGATATCTTAAAGAAGGAATTTCTGTTTCACTTGGAGCAGATGGTGCACCGTGCAATAACAATTTGAGCGCATTCACGGAAATGCGTTTCGCCTCGCTAATTCAAAAACCGGTTCACGGACCTACCGTGATGGATCCTAAAACAGTATTTAAGCTTGCTACAATTGAAGGCGCCAAAGCATTGCACATGGGAAATGAAATCGGCAGTATTGAAGTTGGAAAGAAAGCAGATATAGTATTGTTGGATTTGGAAAGAACGGAATTACCATTAGATAAATCAGGCGATGGAATCTATTCATCAATTGTCTATTCTGCCAATAAAGAAAATGTTAAAGAAGTTATGATTGGCGGTGAATGGGTTGTATCGAATGGTGATGTTTTGATTTATGATGAGAGAGAATTGGTCGAAGACGGGAAATCGGAATTGATGAAACTACTTAGTCGTGCATATTCAAATAACAAATAATCGTCCTATGAAAATAATTTTTGCCAGTCAGAATCAAGGGAAAGTTAAAGAAGTAAAAGCAATATTTAATAACTCGCCTTTCAAAATTGTTTCTCTCTATGATCTCGATAACAATATTGATATCGAAGAAACCGGTTCAACGTTCAAGGAGAACGCTCTGTTAAAGGCAAAAACAGTTTACGATCACTATAAACATCCGACAATTGCCGATGATTCCGGTTTGATGATTGAACAACTTGATGGAAGACCGGGAGTTATCTCGGCGCGCTATGCCGGTAAAAATTGTACTTTTGAAGACAACAATTTAAAGGTGGTAAAAGAATTATCCGATCTTCCCGAACCGCATAGGGCAAAGTTTGTAAGTACTGCTATTTTTTATGATAACGGAAATATAATCGAGTCCGTTGGCGAATTACATGGTGTAATTATAAAAGTGCAGCGAGGCAAAGCCGGGTTTGGATATGATCCTATATTTATCCCGGATGGATATGAGCAAACCATCAGTGAAATGGAATTCGAGTTGAAGAATAAAATTAGTCACAGAGCAAAATCTTTTGAGAAGCTGAAAGAATTGCTTGTAAAGAAGTATTGCTGAACCCCACCCAACCCTCCCCTTTATTAAAGGGGGCAAGGGAGAGGTTCATTTTTCTGCAATTACTACTTGAACCAATCCAAGTGAAAGCGAATACTTATTAACCTCTCTGAAGCCGCTTTGCTTTAGTATTTGAACCAGGTTAACTTTCTTATCAAATTCATCAACAGATTCAGGGAGATAGGTGTATGCTTCTTTGTCCTTTGAAATTATTCTGCCGAGCATTGGGAGTATTTTGTTAAAGTAGAGAAGATAAAATTTTCTGATAAGTAAATTGGAGGGTAGCCGGAATTCAAGAATGGTAGCTTTACCATCTTGTCTTAAGATACGGTGGAACGATTTGAATCCTTCCGGAATATCATAAAAATTACGAACGCCAAAGGCAACGGTAATATTTGTAAACGATCCGTCCTTAAATGGCAAATGTTCGGCAACAGACTGTGCTGTTTTACCTCTGATCCAGCCGGCTTTTTTATCAAATAAATTCAGCATGTTGAAAGAAAAATCAGCGCCGAAAATTTTATGTACACCTGATTTAGCCGCAGCAATTGCAAAATCACCGGTACCGCAAGCAACATCAAGTAAAATTGTATTCTCGTTCATGTTAGATAATTGAATCGCTTTGCTGCGCCAGTAGTAATCAACACCTAAACTCAAAAAGTGGTTTAAAAAATCATACCGGTATGAGATTGTATCGAATATTCTCTTCACCCGGTATTTTTTAGAATTGACAGCTTCCATTTATTCGTACTATTTGTTTATATTTTATTAGTGTTTATAAGAGCAAATTTATGGACCGGTATTTAAGTGCAATAAAACTTAATATATGTTCAATCTGTGTTGATTCAACCGAAAACGGAAGATGCCGATTGAACGAGAAAGAAACATGTGCCGTAGAATTATACCTTCCTCAAATAATTAAAATTGTTCATAGCTTCCAAACTGATGATGTAACAGTCATACATGAGAAGATCAAAGAACAAATTTGCTCGGACTGCCGTGCACAAGACGAAAGTGGCAATTGTTATTTAAGAGAAGATGCAAACTGTTCATTGGATCGTTATTTCCCTTTGATAATTGAAACTATCCAAAAAGTTGATCAAAAGAACTGAAGTATATCTCCATAACAAAGAATCTTATTTGACAAACAAATCGGGTCTGTCTGTTTTTTCATTCCACCAATTATAAAAATATTTTCCGCTCAAAAGAGTTAAAAGCATAAAAAGAAAACCGCCGATCAAATCGGCTACATAATGATATCTTAAATATACGGTCGCAAAAATTAAGAGTGAGCCGTTTATTAAAAAAAATAGTTTTAGTCTGCTTACAAATTTCACAGATAGATACATAACCAGTAAAGTCATTTGTGTATGTCCGCTCGGGAAAGCATCCCGCTGTACTACGGATGCCGGGTTAGGTGTGCCGGATGGAATCGATTCGCCGGAGTTAACTATTTCTCGCAGCATATCGGTGATAAACAAACCGGGCATTTCTATATTGTTCGTTGCGAAATTGTGCAGTGTAAAACGCGGACCAATTGCCGGAAATAATAGATACCCGATAAATGATAAAACAAATCCAAATACTATTATGAATGTTGAATATTTGAATTCATTTGTCTTGTCGCTCAAGATCAAATCGACACCCAGTATTACCGGCAGAAAAAAGAATGTTCCGTAAACTATCTGGAGTAACTCTGTTAATAAGGGTGAAGAAATTTTATAGAGTTCTATTGTAGGATCAAATCCAAAAATAAATCTATCAATTATAATCAGGTAATTATCAATAATTACTCCGCGTATCGGATCGACCATTAAATAAATCTCTTTGAAGAAGAGAAAAACAAGCGGTACGAAATACCAGAAATGAATATGGCTGTAAAAAAACTTGCTGCTCTTTAAACTCTGATGCGAAATGAAGAAGACAAATAAAGTAATCAAACAGTTCATCAGAACATTTAAGTACCAGGTCTCGATCTTATTACAAAACAAAACATTCAAAACTGAAAGGAATGTACAAAATAGAGTTACGATTAGATCAGCTTGATTAAGGTTAGACAGCGGGCCAAGTTTTTTTTTCATTACCTGATAAGAAAAACAGTGATAATTGAAAGATAAATTGATAGCGCAAATATATCATTCATAGTAGTTACAAAAGGGCCGGTTGCAATTGCGGGATCAACACCAAAGCGCTTTAAGAAAAGTGGAACAGTTGCCCCCAGCACAGTAGCAAATACCATAATGATGATTAACGAAATCGAAAGAATAAAACTAAAGTAAAATTCCGTTTTGAAGATCAATAAAGTAGCAAGCATTAAAATTGCCGCCGAGATGAATCCGTTAAATATTCCTACGGTGAATTCCTTAAATATTTTTTTTAAGCTGTCTTTCAGCCAAACATCATGCTCTGTTAATCTTCTTACCATAACTATTGCCGCTTGAGTGCCCGAACTGCCGCCCATAGCCATAACTATCGGGATAAAAAAACTTGCAATAACAATTTTATGTATTGATGCTTCATATGATGATAGGACAAGTGCGCTTACTAATTCTCCAACTAAAGCCACAAGCAGCCATGGCATCCTGATTCTTGAAATTGTAAACGAACTATCGCTTATCTCTTCTTCTTCGGATAGACCGGCAAATTTTTGAATATCTTCTTCAGCTTCTTCGCCGATAACATCTACAACATCATCAATTGTAATTCTGCCGAGCATTAACCCGTTGCCATCAATTACCGGGATAGAAACCATATCATATTTTTTCATCAGGTTGGCTACTTCTTCTTGGTCTGTTTCAGGTGTAACTGTTACAAAATCTTCTTCGAGTATGGTATTTATCTTTGTATCAAGCGGATTGATAAGTAGCGATTTGAGAAGGGTATAACCGATCAACTCTTCGTTCTCTTTTAATACATATACATGATAGACGTGGTCAATATCTTCAGCTTTCAATCTGACTTGTTCAATTGCATCGGCAACCGTAGCGGTTTCGTTTACATGTACGAAATCGCTGTTCATTATACCGCCGGCAGAGTCCTCGGGATATTTTAGAAGTTCTTTTACCTCTTCGGATGATTCCGGTTCTATATTTTCAAGTACTTCTTCGGCTACCTGTTCAGGTAATTCGCTAACTATGTCGGTTGCATCATCCGTATCGAGTTCATCAACAATGTCGGCAATTTTTAGAGTATCGGTTCTCTCAAGAATTTTTTCGCGAATGTTTTCGTCAAGCTCTAAGATTACTTCGCTTGCAGTTTCGGTATCGAGTAAACTAAAAAGGTAATTGGCTTTTTCCGGAGTGAAGTGATTTATTATTTCGGCAATATCAGCCGGGTGCAGATCGGCAAAAATAGTTACGAGGCTTTGTGCTGCTTCTTCATCAGCTAGAACACTTATGTTATCAAGAATTTCTGGATCTTCATCAAGCAGATCGTGTAAGCTTTTGATTTCTTCAGCCATTAACCAGCCTTTTGATTTGATTTGTAAGTTCTACGAATTCTTCTATAGTCAGTTCCTCCGCTCTACGACTAAGCGGGAATTTCAATGAATCTATATCTATGTTTTTAAATATACTATTACTTAAGGAATTTTTTAAAGTTTTTCTTCTGTTGCCGAAAGATGCTTTTACTACCTTTATGAATAATTCGGTATCTGTTGTTAACCGATCAAACTTTTGAAAATTTATTTTTACGGTTGCCGACCATACATTTGGTTTTGGATAGAACACATTAGGTGAAATTTTGAAACACAATTCAGTATCCGCAAAGTAGTTTATGATTACGCTTAATATCCCATAATCTTTTGTCCGCTTATGTGCTGTGATTCGTTTTGCTACTTCGTACTGGGTCATTAATAATGCATCTGATACAAATTCTCTATTCTCGATTAATTTAAAAAGTATCGACGAGGTAATATTATACGGGATATTACCGATTACACGTACCTTGTTGCTGGGGATGATAGATCGTAAATCGGTTTCTAAGAAATCTTGGTTGATAATTTTAAGTCCGGGCATTTCAGATTTGAGATTGTCTATGACCCTTGTATCTATTTCTATGGCGGTAAAATTTTTTACCTTATGGAACAATTGTTTGGTAAGGGCACCGGTACCGGGGCCGACTTCTATTACAAAATCATCGGGTGCTGGATTAAAAGTATCAATTATTTTATTGATTATGTTCTTATCCACAAGATAATTTTGTCCAAATCTTTTCAGCGGTGTCAAATTGTGTTTCATATTTACCAGTGGTTAAGAAAGGGAAAAATTAAAATTTCTAACGTGAATATAAGGTCTAATCATTATTTATGAAATCATTATATTTACTTTAAACAAACGGCAGAATCATGTTCGAGATTTTCTTCTTAATAAGTGTTTCACTTTACTTTGTTGAGATTATTATTTTCATAATCGGTTTGAGTAAGAAACACCCGAAGTTAAGTGCTGAAGAATTGCCGGTTGTCTCGGTAGTTGTAGCTGCACGCAATGAAGAAGACAATATTTTGGATTGTATGGAATCACTTGCCGCGCTGGATTACCCGAACGATAAAATTGAAATAATTATTGTTAATGATCATTCGACCGATAGAACCGGGGATATCATTAATGAATTTATAAAAGATAAACCGGTTTTTAGGCAGATGGTTCCGCAAAAAGCTATCGGCACATTAAAAGGTAAAACCAACGCACTTGCTAATGCAATTAAAACTTCTCGCGGAGAAATTATTTTTACTACCGATGCCGATTGCGTTGTTTCTCCAACGTGGGTTAAAACCGTTGCATCGTACTACAAAAAAGATGTGGGATTCGTCGGCGGATTTACAACCCAGTTGGATAACACAACTTTTGAAGGAATGCAAGCAATTGATTTTATTTATCTGCTTTCTGTGGCTGCCGGTACGATCAATCTTAACAAACCGTTAAGCTGTATCGGCAATAATATGTCTTACAGAAAATCTGCTTATGACGAAATAGGGGGTTATGAAAGTTTGCCTTTTTCGGTTACGGAAGATTTTAATTTACTGATGGCTATACACAAGTTGAAAAAATTTAAAATTATTTATCCGCTTGATGAAGGAGGATTAGTTACTTCTAAACCTTGTCCGGATTGGAAGACACTTTTCTGGCAGAAAAAAAGATGGGGTGTTGGCGGAACCGAAAGTGATTTAATCGGCTACTTAGTTATGTTGTGGGGGTTTTTATCAAATGCTGCAATTTTGTTAACACCTTTGTTTTTCTCAACCACCGCTTTATATTTGTGCCTCTTTAAAATGATAGTTGATTACTTTTTTGTTTACCCGGTATTCAAAAAATTAAAATTGAGACTCAAGCTTTTTCATTTTATTGCGTTTGAAATATACTTTATTATTTATGTGCTTCTGCTCCCGTTTATTGTTTTGCCAAATAGAAAAGTAAAATGGAAGGGAAGAGAGTTCTAAATAAGTGCAGAACTCAGAACAAAGGGTGAATGCAAGTTTGGAGTTTTGTGTTTATAGTTCTATTTCTTTGTTTTTAATTTGTACTTCGTAATTGCTAATTGTTTCGAGTTTGGAGTCGTAAATAAATTTTCTAAACATATTCTCTAAAAAAAATATGAAAAAATATTTTGCTCTGTTTGTTCTTTTGATAACAATAAATTCCTTTGCTCAAGAAAAAATGGAATTATTCCCCGACAATTTGAATATCCAACCTTTCACGGCTAATATACTTGAGCCCAAACTTGGTTTCTTAATTCAATTTTCTAAAAATGAATTGAGATTGGATATTGGCAATTCAATAGATTTGTTCCGCTACTATAAAAATGAGAACGAAACGTTTTCTCTTGGTGCCGATCTTTTCACCTACACACTCTTAAGAGGAGAAACAAATTTCCATTTCCCGGTTGATGCAGTCGATTATCTTTTCGGTTTCAACGGTTCATACAAGGTTGTGAATGAAAATTATGAGTACGGTGCGCGGTTGAGAATAAGTCACATCAGCGCTCATTTTGTAGATGGACATTACGACGGCACCAATTCCAGATGGCGTGATGATTTGAATCCGAGAGTCTATAGCCGCGAGTTTGTAGAACTAATGCCGTATTACAAATTCAATTCATTGAGAGTCTATACCGGGTTTACATATTTATTCCATGTTGATCCGGAGTATATCGGTAAAATGAATTACCAGTTCGGGTTTGATTACTTCGCAAACGATTTCATCTCGGAATCGATCACACCGTTTTTCGGTTATGATATAAAATTAGTTGATATCGATAAATTCACTGCCAACAATTCTCTATCTGCCGGAATTAAAATCGGGAAAGTACATGGTAAAGGATTGAGTCTCTATTTTAATTATTATGCCGGCAAGAGTATTCACGGGGAGTATTTTAATTTCAATAAAGAATATTCTGCACTTGGAATAAACCTGGATCTTTGATCATGTCTGATCTGTTCACACAATTCCGGCAGCAGTTTTTTTCAGCCGGCAAAAAGAGAAAATACTTAGTTCATGTGCTGCTTTTTGTAATAACGTTTGTAACTACAATCATTGCCGGAATGGAATGGACAACCGGTAAAGCCGGTCCATATGAATTTTATGATTTGTCAAAAGGATTACCGTACTCGTTCTCAATTTTATTTATTCTCGGGGTTCATGAGTTTGGACATTTCTTCGCTGCGGTCTATCATAAAGTAAAAACAACGCTTCCTTATTTTATCCCTTTTCCGCCGATAGCCGGATTTTTTAATTTCGGAACAATGGGTGCAGTTATTAAAACCAAATCTGTTATTCCTAACAACAAAGCTATGTTTGATATCGGTGTAGCCGGACCTATAGCCGGGTTTATTGCATGTTTGATCGTTTTAATTTATGGGTTCACGCATCTTCCCCCGGTCGATTTTATACTTAGTATTCATCCCGATTACTTAACACCCGAATACGGAAAGAACAGTATTAATCTTGAATTCGGGAATACACTTTTATTCGAGATGTTAAAAAATTTATTTACCAATCCAAATGATTTTGTACCGCCGATGTCTGAAATTTATCATTACCCTTATTTGTGTGTCGGCTGGTTCGGGTTATTTATTACGGCAATGAATTTAATCCCGGTCGGACAGCTTGACGGCGGCCATGTAATTTACAGCATGTTCAATAGCAAGATTCATGAAGCGATTGCGAGCATCTCTATGATATTACTTGGTTTTCTTGGTATCGGTGGTTTTGTCGGCTCGTTCTTAGATACTAATTTCGGTTTTGGCTGGACGGGCTGGTTATTTTGGGCATTCATTCTCTATTTCTTTATTAAGATTAAACATCCACCGGTGCCGCATTTTGAAAATTTAAGTATAGGTAGAAAAATTTTGGGATATGCTGCTATCGTTATTTTTATTCTATCGTTTTCTCCAACACCGTTTATCGTATCCCTGGAATTTTAAAGTAGAAAACCAAATGTCTTGACATTGGTTAAGTTCATTCATTATGTTTGTTGTAGAAAATGAGGAAAAGTTATAGAGATTTTGCTACTATTATTTTTTTAATTGAGTAATCATGATGAATAGCAAATTCTCTAACATTTTTCCTTTTTTTATGCTTGCCGAAGTTTCTTACCCGAATATAAAAAGGAATTTTATTTTGAAACGGATATTCTTTCTTTTCCCTTTATTAATCTTCTTTGCATCATGTGATGATATCCCGAACGAAGTGGTTGAACAACAGCATGTGCTGAATAAGGTTATTAACATTAACGCGCCATCATCTTTTACTTATAATTTGTCTGATTCATTGATGACTGTTTCAATTGAATTTGAGGATGATGCCACTATCTCATGTGTTTGGGCAAAAGTCACTTCAATCGATGGCCAACAAGTTGTTGCTGCGCAAGCTGATTTATTGGACAATGGAAATTTACAACTGTACGGTGATCAGGCAAGCGGCGATAAGATTTACAGTAATAAGATCCCGATAAGCAAAAAATATTCGAGCGGAAAATATATAATCGATTTTTATTTAGAAGACAATGTTCGCCAATCACCCGGTAACGTTTCAAAAGCCGGGTCTCACATTTTTTCGTACAATAATAATCAAATTAATTACGCACCGGTTATTTCAGATTTATCAATTCCATCTTCGGTAAACAAGGGTGTCTCTTTTACTTTTTCTGTTAAAGTATCGGATCAAAATGGTTTGAATGATATTGCCCAGGTCTATTTTAAGTTGTATAGACCGGATGGTACGCTCGTTGATCCGCAGAACGGTTTTGATTATTTCTTGATGGTAGATGACGGTAACTCCAACCTTGGCGATCAGACTGCTAATGACGGAATATTTTCATTTAAGAATTCTTTCGGTACTTCCTCACAAACCGGTATGTGGAAATTTGAATTCCAATCAAAAGACAGAAACGGTTTACTAAGCAATACAATTATTCATAATATGAGTGTGAATTAATTTCCATGAGCACAAAAAAATTATTATCCGTTTTAATCTTATTTGCATTTACTTTTGTTTGCGGACAAAGCTTGCCCACAGAATACAGCTTGTCTAACAACCGGGCTGCAAAAATTTTGGATAGTTCACCGGCAAGTAATACAATTGAAAGGATACTAATTCAAGACGGAACAATCTGGCTTGGCACTTCGAAAGGATTGAGCAAATCAACTGATAATGGGAATAGCTGGACTAATTATTATAAATCGGAAGCATTTGAAGAAGAAAGTGTTTCTGCTTTAGCGTATAACAACGGAACAATTTGGGCAGCAACCTGGCATTACGAAACATTATTGGGTGAGGCGGCACCGGTTGGTACCGGTTTGAAATATTCTACCGATAACGGTGAAACCTGGCATAAAATAGAGCAACCCGTAGATGATATTAATGATACAACAATTATTTACGGTATTAATACGTTAAGGGCACAACCGATAGCAACTCAAGCTTATAATTTTGTTTATGATATTGAAGTAACCAATACAACTATTTGGCTTGCAAACTATTTTGGCGGTCCAAGAAAATCAACCGATAACGGGATTACATGGCAGAGAGTTGTATTGCCGCCGGATAATTTAGATTCCATTAAACCGACCGACACACTAAATTTTAAATGGCACCCTAATTTTCATCTCAATCAAAATACATTTTCTGTACTTGCTGTTAATGATCAAGAAATATATTACGGGACAGCTCATGGGATTAATAAAAGTACCGATGGCGGAATCAGCTGGATTAAATTAAACCACTCCAATCAAACAAATCCGATCACCGGCAATTTTGTAATTGCAATGGATTATAATGAGTTTGATAATTCGATTTGGGCATCTACGTGGAAGACAAATAATGCAGATGAATATTGGGGAGTAAGCAGATCTCAAAACGGCGGCGAATCATGGGAGCCATTTTTAACTGATGAACGCGTTCTTGATTTTGGATTTAAATACTACGGTAATCCCGGCAACTATGTGGCAGCAGATATCTTTGCCGCTTCGGAAAATGGAGTATTTCGTTCTAACAATAATGGCACTACATGGATTGCGGCGCCGGATATTTATGATTTGAACACAAACATTGCACTTAACACAAAACATTTTAGAGCAGTAGAAGTTGATCAAGAAGAAAGCGATATAAATATATGGATTGGCTCTAATAACGGCCTGGTTTTATTTAATGAATTATCCGGATTTTGGGATGGCGCGTGGAAAGTTTATTTGGCATCCGAAGCAATTGCATCTTCATCGGAAACTTATGCATTCCCGAACCCGTTTTCTCCGGATGAAGAGGTTGTTAATATAAAATATTCCCTGGGAAGCGAAAGTAAAATTACAATCAGGATCATGGATTTCGGAATGAACTTAGTGAAGACATTGATTCAAAATGCAAACCGTCCTATGAGTGAAAGCAATATTGAAATTTGGGACGGAAGAGACGAGTTCGGTAAAATTGTTCCGAACGGAATCTACTTTTACAGAATTGATTTCGAATCGGGCGACCCGGCATTCGGTAAAATCCTTGTTATCATGTAAACTAAATTTTGGTGTAAATTGAAAAAATTATTTTTTGTTGTCCTTGCAATTTCTTCGGTAATAGCGGCACAAACTAAAACGTCCGAGATCAGCAGTATGCCGGGTGCATTCAGCAGACTCGGTTTTGGTGCAAGGGGTATTGGGATGGGTAATGCAATGTCTGCAATTACCGAAGGAAATCTTGTTTCGTATTATAATCCGGCACTCGGTGCATTTCAGCAAGGAAATTCATTTCAAACATCATATTCGTTTTTAACGCTCGACCGTTCGCTGAATTTTTTAAACTACACAAGAAAATTTGAATTTGGAACTGTTGAAAACCCGGATGGAACAACAAGACCGCGCTCAATTGCCGGTGTGAGTGTTGGTATAATCAATTCAGGTGTTTCCGGTATAGAGGGACGCGACAGTCAAGGCGAAAAATTTGCTGATCTTTCGACATCTGAAAATCAAATTTTTGTTGCTGTATCAAACCGTTTCTCAAACAAACTGGCAATCGGTATTGCGTTTAAATTTTATTATTACAAACTGTATGAAGAATTAACAACCACCGGTTTGGGATTTGATATCGGCGCACTTTACAGTTTCAGTGAATCATTAACGTTATCATTTATGCTTTCCGATTTGAACAGCAAGTATGAATGGGATACCGGCAATTTATACGGACAATCCGGTAATGCAACGCGGGACAAGTTTCCGCTGCTTAAAAAAATCGGTGCTTCTTATAAATTCACAGAACAGAAAATCATAGCTGCAGTAGAATTTGAGAACAGTAACGCCGGTACAAACTATTTAAGAGCCGGTGCAGAATATAATATTTATAACGATCTTTTTTTAAGATGCGGTTTAGACCGTCTAAATCTATCCAATACAGATGAACCGGTTAGACCCTCATTTGGGTTCTCTTATTTTTATTTGCTGAATTCATTTAAAGTAGGAATTGACTATGCTTTTGTAATTGAACCCTATTCATCGGGCGATCAACACATTATTGGAATTAATTTAAATTTTTAAAGACAATCATGAAAAAACTTTTAATTATAATTTTACTTGCATCGATAAGTATCCCGGCGCAGACAGCCGGCAACTCAGGTTTATCATTTTTAAAACTTGGTTTTGGTGCACGCAACATCGCAATGGGCGATCTCGGTGTAATCGGCAGCAACGATTTAACCGCACTTAACTATAACCCGGCTCTCCTTGCCGATAGTAATAAAGCGCAAATATTTTTTACGCATAACTCGCTCTTTGAAGATCTATCTTCGGAAATGTTTGCCGGCAGTTTCACATTATTTGGTATGCCGGTTGCGATAGGCGTAAACACAACAAATATTAGTAATATTGAAGTCCGCACAAAACCGGGAGAAGCCGAATCAACATTTGACGCTCATTATTTCAATGCCAGCATATCAACTGCGTACAATATCTCGGAAAATATTTTTATCGGTGCATCGGCAAAATATATTTATGAAAGTCTTTTTGTTGATGATGCAACGGGCATGGGCTTCGATTTCGGCGCCGCTTATAAAAATGTAATTGAAAATCTTTCTCTTGGAATTTCATTACGTAACATTGGTTCCTTGAACAGTCTCCGCAATGAATCGACAAAGCTGCCGACCGATCTGAGGATTGGTGCCGAGTATAAATTTGAACTACCCGAAAGTAAATTTAATTTTACCGCACTCGGTGGATTCCAAAAATATACGGATACAGATGATACTCATTTGCACTTTGGCGCTGAAGTTATTTACGATAAAATGTTCTCGCTCCGCGGCGGTTACATTACCGGCTATGACTCCAAAGATTTGAGTGCCGGTTTCGGTGTTTTGTGGAATAACATTTCTATAGATTACGCTTACGTGCCGGTGAATTATAGTCTCGGGGATTATCACATTATATCGATCATGTACACATTTAATAACTGATGCCCTCTGTGTTCTTTGTGTCTCTGTGGTTAACTTAATACCTGGATTTATAGCATTAAAAGTAGCCGCTTAGAATGTGATTGTTTATCTTTGACAAAATTTTTTTTGTTTATACGGAAATTATAGATGGAAGTAATAAAGTATACTCCCGAATGGAAAGAGAAATGGGATCGTTTTGTTTTAGAATCCAATAACGGCACGATGTTTCATCTTCAAAAATTTTTTGATTACCACACACCCGGGAAATTTAGGTTCGACCATTTGATGTTTCTTGAAAAAGGTGAGATTAAAGCTCTTCTGCCGGGTGCTATTGTGAACGGCACTTTTGAATCACCTATTGGCGCAAGTTACGGCTCGATTGTTACAAAGGATGTTAAATTTGCCGAAGCGATGGATATTGTTTCAACGCTGAAAGACTACTGCAAAAAAAATGCGCTGAAAGAAATTTTGTTAACTGCCGCACCAATGGTTTATGAAAAACATCCGAACCAGAATTTGGATTTTGCGATGCTGTGGCAAGGATTCAGCTATCAACTTCATTACATTTCAAGTGCTATTAAACTTGATAAGACTATAGATATTCTCGAAAGATTTTCTCCAACAGTTAGAAGAAACGTTAGAAAGACACTCAAAGATTTCCATTTGAAAGTCGAGATCAATGAGAGATATGATCAGTTCTATCCTATTCTTTTGGAAAACAAATCTCGCCACGATGTTAAGCCGACACACTCTTACGAAGATTTACTTAGACTCAAAGAACTTTTGCCAGATCGTCTGAAACTTTTTATGGTTTACTTAGAAGATAAACCGATTGGCGGTTCGCTTATGTTTTTTGTGAATGATGTTTGTGCTCTCTGTTTTTATAATATGCTTTTGTATGAATATGAAATGTACAAACCGATTCAAAGAGTAATGTACGAGGTAGTTAAATATTCAACCGAAAATAATTACCAGTATGTTGATATCGGGGTTTCGCAAGATACCAAGGCAGAAAATCCAATGACTCCAAGTATGAGTCTTATCGAATTTAAAGAGAAGTTCGACGCAAAAACCATAATGCGGAATACATTGCACATAAAACTTTAATATTAATGCGTAAACGTATTTGCATAGCTTTCCTCGGTAATGCCTTTCAAGATTCAAGAGTTACCAATCTAAAAAATTCTTTAGAAGGGGATAACTGCGATGTTTCCGTTATTTCTTTCGATTGGTCCGATTCGGTTATCGATACCGGTGATAAAAAAATAAAAGTAATTAAAATACCCGGTAAAAATTATTCAAGCGTTTTATTCTATCTTACTTTTTCTTACCAGTTAATTTTTGAATTGATTAATACCAAAGCCGATATCTTCTTTGCCGAAGATTTATATACACTTCCGTTTGTGACTATCATTGCAAAAATGAAAGGTGCTAAAGTTTACTATAACAGCAGAGAACTTTATGCCTACATTGGAGGATTAACCAAGCGTCCGTTTTTACAAGGTTTAGTTAGAATGATCGAAAAATTTTTCATCCATCGCGTTGACCTTGTAATGACAACCGGTGAAATGGATTCTGAGTTTATCGAAAAGTATTACGATATAAAAAACACTTTGGTTATACGGAACATTCCGTTATTAATTTTTCCAACACACATTGTTGATTTCAGAAAAATGTTCAATATTCCAATCAAGAATAAAATATTGTTGTACCAGGGTGTAATTCAAGGCGGAAGGGGAATCCCGGTTATCTTGAAAGCTTTATCAAAAATAAATTCCGTATCGTTGGTTCTTTTGGGTGATGGCGAACAAAAAAATAATTTTATTAAACTTGCTGGTGAACTGGGAATAGATGAACGGGTACATTTTTTTGGTACAATCTCTCAAGACGGGTTGATCAACTACACTGCCGGCGGAGATATCGGTTTATCACTGATTGAAAACATTAGCATCAGTTACTATCATGCTTTGCCGAATAAATTGTTTGAGTACATAATGGCCGGTTTGCCGGTTATTTCAAGCGATCTGCCCCAGATGAAAAAGATCGTTGAAAATTACAAAGTCGGGGAAGTGGTAGATGTTAACGATATAGACGGGGTAGTTAGCGCGATCAACAAACTAATTGATAATTCCACCTTGATGGATTTTTACAAAAGCAATTGTATCTCGGCAGCTAAAGAATTGAATTGGCAAGAAGAATACAAACGGGCAAGCAAAAGGTTATTACCCGGCTGATGAAAAAGCAAAAAAGAATATTGATTGTTAGACCCGACCGGATAGGAGATGTGGTTTTATCAACACCTTTGCCGAGGGAAATAAAAAAAACTTTTCCCGATAGTTTTGTTGCGCTTCTTCTCCGCAAATACACTGCAGATATTTATGTGAACAATCCCTACGTCGATAAAATTATTTTGATCGATGATTACGACGACGGCTCGTTGAAAAGTTTTTTTAGAAAAGTTAAAGAGATCAGAAATTTTCGCTTCACTCACTCGCTTACACTTCTTCCAACTGAGAGATTGAACTACTTGCTTTTCTTTGCCGGCATTCCGTACCGTGTTGGAGTAGGGCACAAGTTTTACCAGTTCATCACATTCACAAAATATGTTTCGCGCAACAAATATATTCCTTTGCGGCATGAAGCCGATTACTGCATGGATCTGGCGAGAAAGATTGGTGTGCAAACCAATAATCTCGATACTGAAATTTTTTTGACGGAAGAAGAGAAAAGCGGATCAGCGGAAATAAGAAAAAAACTTTTGGGCGGTAAGCAAACTTTGGTTGGTGTTCACTCAACGAGCGGTAACTCATCGGCAAACTGGGCGCCGGAAACTTACAGAGTGTTGGTCGATAAATTAAAAGATCGCGACAAAGTGAAAGTGGTTGTTACCGATAACAATGTGCCCGATGCACTAAAAAATATTGAGGGTGTTGATTACCCGAACATTGGTAAAACTTTGCGAAAATCATTTATAAATTTTGCCGCGCTCGATTTTTTAATTTCCGCAAGCACCGGACCGATGCACATTGCGGTGGCATTAAAAGTAAAAACGGTTTCTATTTTTTGTCCGCTCACAGCATGTTCACCTAAACTGTGGGGACCGCTCGGTAACGAGAGCACAATTATTTTACCCGAAGAAAATTACTGTAGTAAAGTTTGTCCGGGCGATCCAAAGAAATGTACGTTTGAAGGGAAGGGTGGAATAGATACCGGTAAGTTATTAAACGAACTTAAAAAGTTTTTGTAATAATAATTGTAGGGCGATTTGATAAATCGCCCCTTTGGTTTAATATTTAATCTGGTCGATTCAACGAATCGACCTACAAAAAGAATATCGGTATGTCGTACTGAGCTTGTCGAGGCACTGTTGGCAAAAAACCGAACATAAATTAATTTGCTGTCGAGTCTTAGAGGGTGTTAATGATTTCGTCCTCGGTAAAATCATATTAAACTGTTATGCATAATCTCGCTGCTAACACAAATTATTTTTGTTCTGCTATTCCGCTGAACCACATACGCAAGGAATTTTTGTGAATAGATTTAAGTATATGCATACTCGACCGACTTTGACGGATTTAGGTTCTCTAACTAATAACGTAATGTAGAATAAAATGAATAATTATTATACCAAGCGATTTTATGTCAAATGAAGAATTAAATATTGTTATTGCAATTGCATCGATATTCACTGCTATAGGGACAATATCGGCAGTTATAGTATCATTATATCTTGCTAGAGGTGACAAAAGAATAAATCTAGAAATAATTGGTCAGTTAGGAACTGAATTTACATTATTTGGTATTTCTCGTGATATTGATTCAATTGATTTAGTTTATTTCACTGTTACCAATCTTGGGAAAAGAAGTGCCGTAATTAATTTAATCGAATTTCAAATAGGATTGTTCAAGAAAATACATTTAATGATAATTTTTGATCCTTTAGACTTGCTATCAACTAAGTTACCACATAAACTCAACGATGGAGAGCAAGTAATATTTCGAATGAAGCCTGAAGATTTTTGTAATGAAACAATTCTTAAATATGTTAGAGTTGGCAAATGGATAAGCAAATTTAATTTTATTCGAATTTGTGTTCGGACTACTTCGAAAAATATATTTACTTCAAAACTGGATAAAAATCTTTTGGGATTATTAATTAATCATAAACTTGGTATAACTGGTGTCTCTACGGCGTCTGCGTCTTCGATGCAGTCAAAATGAGTCGCATTAGAGTTTTGCTTTTCAGAATTAGTTTGTTGTGTAAAGTTGATTTGTTAAATAATATTTTTAATAAATAAAAAGTTGTTGCTGTTATTCGGCACCCTTGTTCTGGGGCGCCGCTTTAGGCACAACTTCATACGCTTCTGATATAAATATTTTCTTAACGAAAAACGATGACAGTCTTTCTTTGTATGGATAAATTTGATTTTATATTTTTTTCTTGCTTCACTGAAGAAAACGAAGAATTTATAACTCCAAAATCTTTAACCTTATTATGAGAATAATATGAAAAATAAAACGGGTAAAATTAATGGTTTTGTCTTAGGAGTAGCCGGTTTTCTTTTAGTTTTTAAATTCATCTTTTTAGATAATATCCCACCCGAAGATGAAATCGCTTCGGGACTGGTAGTCATTGCTTCACTTATGAATGGGTTACTATTTGCTTTCATTGGTAATTTAATACAGAATTATTTTGGGGAAAGAAAAAAGTAAATAAGAAAATGTTTTAGGTGAAATAATCAAAAAAAGTATTTTGAAAATTGAAATACACACATACCCCACTTTCATTCTTCAAAACGGGAAAAGCCAAATTTATATTTGATGATGGAATCCTATCCAATAATCAATGAAGGGAAATATTTTGCAAAAGGTTAGCCAACCACACTAAAGATTAGCTGAAAAATTTTTATATTAGCACCCCAATTTTTGCCAGGCTCTGATCGGCAAGTTTATACCCAATCCGCCAGGTCCGGAAGGAAGCAACGGTCAGTATGTAACTTGGGTGATCAGTAAGTCTGGCATTTTTATTTTTTGGTGATTGGACAGACTGTTTTACAAATATTAAATGGTTTCTTGTAGGGCGATTCGCCGAATCGCCCAGGTGCAGTTAAAGTATTAATAGTTTTGGACGAATCAGCGATTCGTCCTACAGATATTAATTATTGGAGAATCAGCGCCAGACTAGATAATGTCGGGCAAGCTTCACCTTACAAAAGATATTTACAATAACTCCACGACCAGTTATCAGGATTATCTACAAGTCCGGCTTTAACTGGATTGTTTAAAACATATGTAACAATGCTGTTGAGTTCTGCTTCATTTCTTACAACATGATCGTAACTTTCATGCTGCCAAAATGAACCGGAACGGTTTAATATTTTATTACATCCACGTGCGGTAAATTTTTTTAACTCTTGAAGAATTTTTGTTACAATGTAGGTCGAATCGCCGATTCGACCACTTACATTGTTATCAAGATGAAAACCATATGGACATGATTCGGCATGATTGTAAAGCAAATTAAATCATATTCTTTTTTGTCACGGTACATAATAGCATCGTAAACAGTTTTCGCAATGCGTTCATCTTGCAACCGGATGTTTTTGAGAGACTCTGCGAGTAACAAATCAAACTTCTTAAAGTGATTCCACTTTGCTTCTAAATATTGTGCATTCTTTTCTTTCAAAGATTTTATCCCGGCAATCATGCCAATTTGGGAGTTGTATTCTCTTTTAAGTTGCTCGATCACGTAAATAGGTAATGAATTGGCTAAACGAAAAGTTACAAAAAATGTATGTCCGGCTGGTTGGTAATGGGGCAAATGTCTTTTGTAATATATTGGGTTTTGTTGTTGCATGTAAAAAATAATTTCCAAACCGCTTAATTTTAAGCGGACGATTCGGCGAATCGTCCTACAAAAACACAATCATGTAGAATTGAGCGAACCAGCGATTTTCTCAGCATGATAGAACTCAAAAACCAATTTCGCCTTTGCCTCGCCGATTACCTTTGATAGATCTTCCAAAGAAGCATTTTTGATCTGATCCCAACCTTTAAACTCGGTTAAAAGTTTTTGTGCGACCTTTTCACCGATACCTTTGATTTCTAGAAGCCCGGTGGTAAAAGTTCTTTTGCTACGGCGCTCGCGGTGGAAAGTAATTGCAAAACGGTGGGCTTCATCTCTAACATGCTGCAATAATTTCAAACTTGATGAAGTTTTGGGGATTGACTGCGGTTCGGAATCGCCGGGTAGAAATACTTCCTCTAATCTTTTCGCTAATCCTATGATTTGATAATTCTTAATCCCGAGCTTATCAAGCGATTCAATAGCACTTGATAACTGACCTTTGCCGCCGTCCACCATAATTAGATCAGGCATCGATTCCTTTTCTTCCAGAACACGTGAATATCTCCTTGTGATAATTTCTTGCATGCTCGCAAAATCATCGGGACCTTCAACTGTTTTAATAATAAATTTTCTATATAAACTTTTTTTCGGTTTGCCGTCAACAAACACCACCATGCTCGCAACGGCATCACTCCCTTGAAGATTTGAATTGTCAAAACATTCAATTTTTCTTGGCAGAGTTTTCAATCTCAAATCTCTTTGAAGTGCCGAAAGGGGATACGGTACATTCCCTTCTTTTTTCATCTTCTGTAGTTGAATTTCTTTCAGCTGTAACAGCGAATTTTGTTTGCACATCATCAGGAGGGATTTCGCCTCGCTCTGTTTTTGCGGAATTACAAACTTGCATTTCTTTAGTGCTTTTGTGTTGAGCCATTCCAATAATGTTTCGGAATCTTCAGGTTCGGTTTCGATGATTATTTCTTTCGGTACCTCAACAAATTCATTATAATAAAACCTGATGATTGCCGAGTAAATCCGGCTTACATCTTCATTTTCTTCAATGGTAAGATTAAGCTGGCGTTTCCCAACAAGTTTTCCGTTACGCACGTTTAGAATTGTAGCGGCACTATCTTTACCTTCGTACGCAGCACTAATTATATCCCGGTCTTCAAATTCATTCGATACAATTTTCTGTTTGGAAGTATAAACCTGGAGTTGTTCAATCCGGTCACGGAGGTCTGCAGCTTTTTCAAATTCAAGATTAGCCGAAGCATTATTCATTTCGGTTTTCAATTCTTCAATCAGGTCATCTGTTTTCCCTTTGAATACTTTTATTACCTGGTCAACCATCTTATTATAATGGATAGCTGTTACCAATCCTTCGCAAGGTCCTTCACATTTTTTAATATGGTAGTCGAGGCAGACTTTGAATTTCTTTTTCGCAATGGCTTCTTCGGTTATATCATATTTGCAGCTTCTTATCTTGAAAATTTTATTGATTAACCGGAGCGAAGTTTTCATTGCTTTAACTTCTGTGTACGGACCGAAATATTTCGACCCGTCTTTAATAATATTTCTTGTGGGATAAATTTGAGGAAAGAGTTCATTTGTAACTTTTATGTACGGGAAAGATTTATCGTCTTTAAGATTAATATTATAGCGCGGTTTTAATTCTTTGATAAAATTATTTTCGAGAACCAACGCTTCAATCTCGCTATCGGTAATAATTAATTCAAGGTCTTCAATTTTTGAAACAAGTGCGCTTGTTTTTGCGTTCTCAACTTTGTTCTGAAAATACGACCGGACACGGTTGCGCAAATTCTTTGCCTTGCCTACATAGATAACTTTCCCTTTATCATTTTTAAATTGATAAATACCCGGTAAAGCCGGCAGATTATTTAACTTGTCTTCGAGAAAGGGATTCATATAAAATGTTTTGTTTAAAAGAGGCTGTCTCAAAAGTAATAGTTCTCCGAAGGAGTCCTTCGGACAAATAAAAAATCCGCGAAAACCTGACTGCCGTCAGGCAAGTTCAGTTTTAATCAGAGCTTGCCCGCCGTTTTATTGGCGGGTTATCCGTGTGCTATTCTTTCACTTAGTGATGGCTATGCTACAAAAAATTTTACTTTTTAGACAACCTCCTTACGGCTTGCTTGCCGCTTGTTGGCGGAATAGGTTGTTATTTAAAAACATAATTTTTTGGTATTACTACAATACCGGTGTCGGATACAGTGAATCGTGCTTTATCGGCTTCGGTATCAAAACCAATCTCTGTTCCTTCCGGTACCATAACATTTTTATCGATTATTGCACGCCGGATCCTTGTGTGTCTCCCGATATTACAATTATCGAATATTATCGAATCGGTTATGTATGAATAACTATTCACGCGGACGTTAAAACCAATAATTGATCTTTCCACCAAACCGCCGGAGATGATTGTTCCGTCAGAAATTAGCGAGTTAAAAGCTCTTCCAACACGTTCACCTTCATGCGATACTGTTTTTGCCGGCGGATATTGCTGCTGTTGTGTGCGCAACGGCCAGTCGTTATCATACAAATTAAAATGCGGATCAACACTTATTAAATCCATGCTTGCAGCGTAATAGCTGTCAATTGTTCCTACATCAATCCAGTAAGGTTCATCTTTTTTGTTCTCATCAACGAAACGGTAAGCTTGAACTTTGTAATTGTTTTTAATCATATAAGGAATAACATCTTTTCCGAAATCGAGATTGCTAATCTTTTCTTGTTCCATCTTGACCATTACTTCTTTTAAGGCGGCAATGTTAAAAACATAGATGCCCATATTAACAAAGGAAAAAGCCGGTTTATCGGGTATAACCGGCGGATTCTTCGGCTTCTCGACAAAAGATTCAACCTTGTAAGTAGGATCAATTTGCAAAACTCCGAAACGCGATGCTTGCGTTTTTGGAACATCTATTGCCGAGATAGTTAGATGAGCATTCTTTTCGATGTGATGCTGCAGCATTTTCAAATAATCCATTTTGTAAATATGATCTCCCGATAGAATTAGGAGCCAATCATAAGGTCCATCGCTTAAAAGATTAAAATTTTGCTGGATAGCGTTTGCCGTGCCCAAATACCAATTGTTGCTTGTTTTAAATTGAGGGGGAATTGAATAAATAAATTCACCAAGTTCCGGATTAAAAATACTCCATGCTTCAAATAAATGCCGGTTCAAAGAATCGGATTTGTATTGTGTAAGTACAAATATTTTTCTGAACCCGGAGTTGAGACAATTCGATAATGCGAAATCAAGAATCCTATACTTACCTCCAAAAGGAACCGAAGGTTTTGTTCTCTCTTTTGTAAGAGGAAATAATCTTTCGCCTTGACCGCCGGCTAAAACCATGGTTAAGGTTTTTCTTAGTATTGTCGAACCAGTGTATGCCATATCGAACCCCAGAGATTTTACTTTTAAAATATCTAATTATGGATTGATTGGCAATTGATGAAATTATTAACTTTAAATGTACTTTAGACTATTCATCTTTTTATTTAATGGCTAAAACGAGAAAAATCTTACTTATAATTATTCTCTTGTTAATTATCATCGTACCGCTGGTAATTTACTTAGTACCTAAGGTAGAACATTTTCTTTCTCTAATTAGGCAATCGGGACAAACTTTATCCCTTAATAGTGCGGTTGAACAAATAGATGATAAATATATTGAAGAGTATAATCCGAAATCACAAAGAAAATTTGATGTACTCCATTACAATATATCCATAGAGCTTTTTCCCGAAGACGAATCGATAAACGGTAATGTAACATTGAAAATATTGCTCAATGATAGGGAAGCTGACAAAATAGAACTGAATTTTTATGACAATTTGAAAATCGATAAACTTTTACTTGATGGAAAGAGGGTGCAATTTGATAGAACGGAGACAAACTTAATCATTTCTCTAAGCGAAACAGTTGAGGATACCTTTTTTGTTAATGTTGTATATAAAGGTCAGCCGAAAAATTTAGGATTCGGCTCATTCAATTTTGATAAGGTAAATAACGGTTACATGATTTACACGTTGAACGAACCGGTCTTTGCCTCAACATGGTATCCTTGTGTTGATTTGCCGGATGATAAAGCGTATGCTGATATTTACATTACCAACGATTCGAATTACACTTCTTTATCAAACGGTAAATTGATAGGTGTGAAAAAAGTCGGGTTGAAAAAACAATTCCATTGGAAAACTTTTTATCCTATCTCTACATACCTTATAACAGTTTATTCGGCACTGTACAAAACTGTTTCGGATAGTTTTATCACCGGTAAAAATGATACGATCAATTTGCTCTATTATGCAACAGAAGAGAAAATAGAAGATGCACGCCGGGATTTTTCTAATCATAAGAATTACATTAAAACGTTGGGTGAATTATTCGGTGAGTACCCTTTTGCAAAAGAGAAATATGGCATTGCAGAGTTTGGCTGGAAAATTGGTGCTATGGAGAATCAAACAATAACCGGTATCGGTACAAGATTTATCACCGGCAAAAAATTTTTCCAGGATATGATCATACATGAATTTGCACATTCGTGGTGGGGCAATGCTGTTGGTCCAAAAACGTGGAAGGATATCTGGCTTAATGAAGGATTTGCAACTTACTCAGAAGCATTGTATTGGGAAAAAGAAGCCGGGTTCGACGCGCTCCAAACAACTCTTATGGGAAAGGATGGTAGATTTTCTAAAGGGAGGCTCTACAACCCAGCCAACCAGCTTTTTTCGAGATTGGTTTATAATAAAGGTGCATGGGTTTTGCATATGCTCAGGAAAGAAGTTGGAGACGAAAATTTTTTTAATATACTTAGGAACTATTATCAAACATATAAGTACAAAAACGCATCAACGGAAGATTTAAAAAATATCTGCGAAAAAATTTCTAAAAGGAATCTTAAACATTTCTTCGATCAATGGATCTATAAAGGAGAAGGATATATAGAAGCCGGCTATAATTGGACGGTAAAAGGAACGGACGGAAATTATGTTACAGAAATATCGATTAAACAGTTACAAAATGGCTATGATATTTATAAATTTCCAATCGATATTAAATTGATTTATGAGAATAATGATAAAAATGAATTGAGGACGTTTTACGTCAACAATAAACACGAGAAATTAACGATAACTACTAAAGAAAAACCGGTAGAGATAGTTCTTGATCCTGATAACTGGCTTATTGCCGATTTTGATTTTAATGCCGACGAAAAATGACTAATACAAAAACTTATTTTTTTATTTCCGATTTGCATCTTGGATTGCAATCCAAAGAGATAGAAAAAGTTAAAGAAGAAAAACTGGTTCGATTTTTAGATTTTGCAAAACAAAATTGTGATGAACTCTACATAATAGGTGATTTGTTTGATTACTGGTTCGAATATAAAAGAGTGATTCAAAAAAGTTTCTTTAAGACTATATCAGCATTAAGTTATTTCACGGAATCGGGAAAGAAGATCCGCTATTTTATTGGGAATCACGATTTCCTTCACCGGGATTTTTTTGAAAAAGAAATTGGTGTTACACTTTATCATGACGCCGTATCTACTGAAATTAATAATAAGAAATTTTATATTGGTCACGGTGATGGTTTGGTTAAGAACGATACCGGCTATAAAATTCTAAAAAAAATATTACGGAATAAGTTTCTGCAAAAGGTTTATTCGCTAATTCATCCTGATCTTGGAATTAAAATTGCAAGTTCGACAAGTAAAAAAAGTCGCGATTATACCACACACAAAAATTATGGTGTTGGTGATGGATTATTGGAAACTGCCAAATTAAAAATTGATTCCGGCTATGATTATGTAATTTTTGGTCACTCTCATGTAAGAAAATTTGAAAAGTACAATAATGGGATATACATTAACTTAGGAACATGGCTCGATAGACCGTGCTATGGGAAATTCACGGATAATTTCGAGATAATAGACTGGGAATAAAATGGATAAAAATTTTTCTGCATCTCTTAAAAAGAAATTGCCTAAGAAAAAATCGTTGCGGTACGTATTACTCTTTGTCAGCATTGTTATTGTAGCTGTATTTATACTTTTTATGCAATATGTTTTTGAGGGATTGCCTTCTTTGGATCAATTAGAAAATCCGCGTCCCCAGTTAGCGAGTAATGTTTATAGTGCCGATGGAGAGCTCATCGGGCAGTTTTTCAAAGAGAACAGAGTAGCGGTTAGAATAGACAGTATTCCAAAACATGTTATCAATGCTCTGATTGCAACAGAGGACAAAAAATTCTATGATCATTGGGGAGTAGATGTTGAAAGATTTGTTAAAGCAATGCTGAAAAATATCTTTTTGATGCGTCGCGAAGGTGCGAGCACTATTACCCAGCAGCTTGCAAAAAATCTGTATGAATTGAAAATCCGCGATGAGTCGATCTTTGATACAATTGTTAGAAAAATCCGTGAGTGGATAACCGCTGTACAAATTGAAAAAACTTATACCAAACAAGAAATATTGGAAATGTATTTTAATATATCCTGGTTCGGTCACGGTGCGTTTGGTATCCAGATGGCTTCCAGGGTTTACTTCGATAAAGATGTTAAGGATATAACTGTTTCCGAAGCAGCAGTTTTAATTGCTTTATTGAAATCGTGGGTTTATTACGACCCATACGATAGATATGAAAACTCTTTTAGGCGGCGCAATGTTGTTCTAAAAAATATGGTAGATGACGAATATTTGAGTGAAGAAGAATATGAGAAACTAAAAACCCGACCGATTAAACTATCTTATAAAAGAGTCGAAGAAGGGATCAAGGGAACTATCGCACCGCACTTCTTAGAATATGTGCGCAAGCAGATGGAAAAATTATCTTCCAAGTACGGGTTCGATCTATACCAGGATGGGTTGAATATTTATACTACTCTCGATAGCAGAATGCAGAAGATTGCCAACAATGCGACTAGACTTCATCTCGATGAGTTCCAAAAACAATTTGATCGTAATTTTAAGTGGAATGCTTACCAGACTGTTCTTAAGGATAATATCGATAGGGCAATTAAAAATCGCATCGAATACAAGAGTGCTGCAAGCCGGGAAGAAAAAAGAGAAATTTATTCAAGATTAAGCAATGATCCGTTTTTTATCGATTCGGTAAAAAATATTTCCAAAAGGGTTGAAGTAGGTTTTGTTGTACTTGATTCCAAGACCGGTGAAATTAAAGCAATGATTGGCGGTAGGGACCAGAAATTTTTGTACGGATTAAATCATATAACACAAATCAAGCGGCAGCCCGGTTCTGCGTTCAAACCAATCGTTTATGCTGTTGCAATCGATAACGGACTCTACCCGGCTTATCCAATTATGAATCAGCCATTTGATTATAATGGATGGAGTCCCCAAAATTTTGATCTATCAACCGGCGGATTTATGACGTTGAGGCATGCGCTGATGCACTCGGTAAATATTATTGCCGGTCGGTTAATTATAGAAGATTACGCTCCGCTCTGGAAGATTGGACTGTTTGCCGAAAAGATGGGAATAAAAAGTAAGCTGGAATTATACCCGTCAATTTCTCTTGGAACATCTTTAGTTACACCGCTTGAAATGACATCTTCATTTGCTACTCTTGCTAACAGAGGTATTTACAACGAACCGATTTCGATAACAAGGATAGAAGATAAAGACGGGATATTGATTGACAAATTTACAACATATGCAAGCGAAGCAATCCCGGAAGAGACTGCTTATATAGTTACGGATATGATGCGCTCAGCAATTGATAACGGAACCGGTGCTTCGGCAAGATATCGTTTTAATTTCCAGAGACCGGCTGCCGGAAAAACCGGTACAACCCAAGAATATGCAGATGCCTGGTTCATTGGTTTTACTCCGCAACTGACCGGGGGTGTTTGGGTTGGTTTTGATGATCACCGGATTTCATTCAATGGGGATTATGGTCAGGGTGCGAGGGCAGCATTGCCTATTTGGGCAATCTTTATGCATGATGCTTATGATCAACTGCAATTACCGGTTGAAGATTTTGCAACGCCGGCAAGCGGCAATGTTGTTCCGGTCAGATATTGCAGAGAATCTATTTTTGAATTAGGCGACCCGAGATTGTATTCTTCCGATTGCAGAACCGGTGTACTTGAAGATATTTCCAATATCAGGGATATACCTTCGTCCTATGATGCTTTCCGCGATACATCGATAAAAGTATTTGACCGGTATTCTATAAAGGATACATCGCATGAAGCACGTGAGATAAGGTAATTCTTTTTTTTCGTATTTGTCTTCTTTATTTTTGCATCGTCAATTTTTCTATTACATTTATCGCCCGGATGGCGGAATTGGTAGACGCGTTAGTTTCAGGAGCTAATTGGCGCAAGCCAGTGGGGGTTCGAGTCCCCCTTCGGGCACTCAATAAGTAAATTATAACTTTGTATCAAAAACCTTGTGTATTAACTACCCAATTTCAATTCTCGGAATTTTTTGACCTGGATAAAGCTTATTCGGAAGCAGAAGAGTTTGCTAAATCCCACTATGAAAACTTCCCGGTTATTTCTCTTTTCATTTCAAAATCTTTAAGAAAACACATTGCTGTAATTTATCAGTTTGCCCGTCAAGCCGATGATATTGTTGATGAAGGGATTGCGAATACAACTCGCCTCACACATAGCGATTCGGAGTGCGAATTAAGAATGCAGAACTTGGAATTATATTATCAGCAATTAACCGATTCGTTGAATGAGAAATTTGCATCTCCATTTTGGGCGGCGTTATATAATACAATTAAACAATTTAATCTTACTACAAAAAATTTTCACGATCTTCTCGATGCTTTCAGACAAGATATAGTTAAAAACTGTTACGAAACATTTGAAGAACTACTCCACTACTGTGAAAGATCCGCAAACCCGGTGGGAAGAATAGTTCTTGAACTTCACAATATCAGGGATCAGGAATCTATCGACTACTCGGATGCAATCTGTACTGCGTTACAACTTACGAATTTCTACCAGGATGTATCGCTAGATTATCCAAATAAAAATCGAATTTATATCCCGGCAACTGAAATAAGAAACTTTAGTGTAACGGAAAATATATTTCAGCTAAAAGAAAATAGTATTAACTTTCAGCAGCTGTTAAAGTACCAGGTGGAGCGGACAAAACAATTATTCATTAACGGAAGAAGGTTATTGCCAAGACTGCCGTATCGATTAAGATTCCAGATCAGGATAACAATCCTTGGCGGTGAAGAGATACTAAAAAAAATATCTTATATTAATTATAATGTTTTGAGTATAAGACCAACATTGACCAGAATAGATATACTAAAATTATTCTTTAAAGCATTACTTAATTTATAATGGAAAGTTCTAAAGAGATAGCAAAGAGCAGCAAGAGCAGTTTTTATTATGCGTTTAGTTTGCTTCCACAGCAAAAAAGGGAGGCGATGAATGCAGTTTATGCTTTTTGCAGAAAGACCGATGATATTGTTGATGAAGGTTCCGAACCCGATGATATCAAATACGAGAAACTAAGGAAATGGCGTATCGAATTAGAGAAAGCAATTAACGGGTATTCAGAATATCCTCTGCTCAATAAAGTAGCTTCCATTATAAAACAATTCAATATTCCCCTCGATCCGTTCTTTGAATTGATTATTGGTATGGAGATGGATCTAAAACAAAAACGGTATTTGAGTTTTGAAGATCTTACTAAATACTGCTACCGCGTTGCTTCAACAGTGGGATTAATGTGCATAGAAATTTTCGGGTATAAAAATAAATCGACAAAAGATTATGCTGTTAATCTTGGTTTAGCTATGCAGCTTACAAATATTCTGCGCGATGTAGGAAGCGATTCGGAATCAGGTAGGATTTACTTACCTCAAAACGATATGATTAAATTCAATTATTCGGAAGAAGAATTACTCAAAAAAACATATAACGAAAATTTCAAATCGCTTATGCAGTTCGAAGCAGAACGGGCAAAACATTTTTTTAACCAGGCAAATGCTTATTTAGATCTGGAAGACAAACCTTCCTTATTCCCGGCAAGAGCCATGCAGCATATTTATTCAAAGCTGTTGCGCAAGATTGAATCTGCTAATTATAATGTACTCAATAACAGAATTCGCGTGGGTACATTTGAAAAAGCTGCAATCTCACTTGGCGTTTGGGCTAAATATAGTTTAGTGTATTGATGAAAAAATGTATTGTTATCGGCGGTGGATTTGCCGGTCTCTCTTCTGCAGTTTACCTTTCAAAACAAAACATTAAAGTTAAACTTATCGAAGCGTCTCCAAAACTCGGTGGTCGTGCTTATTCACTTACCAATAATCAATTTAATGATGTTTATGATAACGGTCAGCATATTCTTATGGGATGCTATACAAATACCCTGGATTTTTTAAATATAATAGGAGCAGATCACTTACTCGATGTTCAGGATTCACTTAATATTTGTTTTGTAAAAAAAAGTGGAGAGATATTTAAATTAAACGCTCCGCGTAGATTCTATCCTTTAAATTTACTTTGGGCAATGCTGAATTATAAAGCCATTCCGTTAAAGGCAAGATTGAAAATCATTGATTTCTTTCTTGATCTAATGTGCTGCGTTCCTGAAGATATTCAAAATTTTACCGTAACGGAATGGTTGAAAATGAAAAAGCAAGATGAGGACACAATAAAATCTTTTTGGGAAATATTAGTTGTTGGTGCATTGAATACCTCGCCTGAAAAAGCTGCGGCAGCAGTGTTCGTGGATATACTGCAAGAAATTTTTCTTAATGGTTCTTCAAATGCAAGTATTATTTTGCCAAAAGTAGGCCTCAGCGAATTATTTACAAAACCATCCGCACAGTACATAGAAGACAAAAGCGGACAAATTAGTTGTTCGGAAAAATTAATTCGATTTGAGTTAGCAAATAATCGTGTTGTAAAAGTTATCACAAATAAATCAGTATATGAAGATTTTGATTACGTAATTTCAGCTATTCCGTCAAATTCTCTTGAAAGAATATTAGATGACCAATCTATAAGTTCAATGATTCCAAGCTTTAATTACTCTACAATTTTGAATGTTCACCTTTGGCTAAAAGAAAATCCATTTACCGAAAAATTTTATGGTTTAATCGATTCTAAGATTCACTGGGTATTTAATCACAGACAGCATATCTCAATAACAATAAGTAACGCTGATAGTTACAATGACATGGATAATACCAAAATACTAAAGGAGATATATTCGGATTTAGAAATATTTTTCCCTATATTCAAATCGAATTTTATTGCTGATTCAATGATATTAAAAGAGAGACATGCAACTTTTATCCCTGATATCAAATCATCTTACGAAAGAAAAAAGATCAACTTCAATTTTGAAAATTTATTTGTTGCCGGCGATTGGACTAATACCGAACTGCCATCAACAATAGAAAGTGCTGTGTTAAGCGGTAAAATTTCAGCACAAAGTGTAATTAATAAAATTAGTCGTTAAAATTTTTATGTGCGGACATCTACCATATACTATATATTCATTAACGAATTACTCAAATAAAAAGCTGGAGGGATTATGTCCGGATTGAAGCAAAAACTTCAAGAACGAATTCTCACCGAAAGACCTAGAACCGAAAAACTTCTGAAAGAATTCGGAAACGTTAAAGTTGACGATGTTACGATTGGACAGATTATCGGTGGTATGCGCGATATTAAAAGTTTAGTTACTGATATATCTTACTTAGATCCTTATGAAGGTATCAGGTTCCGTGGGCTTACCATTCCCGAAGTACTTGAAAAGTTACCCAAAGAACCGCAGTATGAAATGCCGTTTGTGGAAGGATTTTTCTATTTCTTGTTAACCGGTGAAATGCCTACTAAACAAGAAGTTGAAGAAGTTCACAAAGAGTTCAATGCACGCAAAGATGTTCCTAAATATGTTTTTGATGTTATTCGTGCAATGCCGATTGATTCCCACCCGATGACAATGTTTTCAACTGCAATTATGACAATGCAAAAAGATTCTGTCTTTGCTAAGGAATACCATAAAGGTATTAAGAAGACCGAGTATTGGGGAGCTTATTATGAAGATGCAATGAACCTTCTTGCTAAACTTCCTGAAATTGCTGCATTTATTTACAGATTAAAATACCGTAACGGTAATGTCATACCCGGTGATCCCCATCTTGATTTTGGCGGTAACTTCGCTCACATGATGGGCATTAAAAAACCTTATGATGATGTTGCCAGATTATATTTTATCCTTCACAGCGATCATGAAAGCGGAAATGTTAGCGCACATACCGGACATTTAGTTGCAAGCGCACTTTCGGATATTTATTATGCAACAAGTGCAATGCTGAACGGTTTGGCCGGTCCATTACATGGACTTGCAAACGAAGAAGTATTAAGATGGCTGCACGGTGTTATGGATACAATGGGCGGTAAAATTCCAACCGAAGATGAAATGAAAAAATTTGTTAATGATACATTAGATAGCGGAAAAGTAATACCCGGTTTTGGTCATGCAGTACTTCGTAAAACCGATCCCCGTTATATGGCTCAGAGAGAATTTTGCTTAAAACACTTGCCGAATGATCCTCTCTTTAAGTATGTTGATTTACTTTTTAAAGTTGTACCCGATATTTTATTGGCAAGGGGTAAAGCTAAAAATCCGTGGCCGAATGTTGATGCCCAGTCCGGTGTTATCCAATGGTACTACGACGTAAAAGAATATGAATTCTACACGGTGTTGTTTGGTATTGGTCGTGCACTCGGTGTTAGCTCTAACATAATATGGGCAAGGGCACTTGGTTATCCAATAGAAAGACCAAAATCTCTTACTACCAAAATGCTGGAAGATGCGGCAGCCGGTAAGAAAACAGATTAAAATATTATGAATAATAAATTAAGCAAAGGCGAATCTTATGATTCGCCTTTTTATTATCTTCTTGTGCAAAAAATTATAATTCATGGATAAGAAGAAAAAAATATTACTGATATCTGGAATAAGCTTTATGTTAATTCTGTGTACGCTTTCTATTATCATGAGTTACCTTGCATTTAAGGAAAGGGAACACATTCAACAAGTTATAGTAAAGACGGAACCGCCCGAGTACAAAATTTTTACACCAGAGGTACCGGAAGAATTAGAATTCTGCGGAGAAAAAGTCCCGTTGTTGGATTTTGATGTTTATGAAAGGATGGAAAGAGAATTACTTGTTAATGCACACTGGGAATCAGCAACAATCTTATATTTGAAACGAGCCAATAGATGGCTGCCTATTATTGAGCCGATATTAGAAAGAAATGGAATACCAAATGACTTCAAATACTTAGCCGTTATCGAAAGCGGTTTATCGAATGCTGTTTCACCGGCCGGTGCTGCCGGCTTTTGGCAGTTTATGGAACCGGCTGCAAAAAAATATGGACTGGAAATCACAAAAGAAATTGATGAAAGATATAATTTAGAGAAATCAACATTAGCTGCTTGTAAATATTTGAAGGATGCCTACAATAATTACGGCAGCTGGACTATGGCAGCAGCATCTTACAATTTTGGAATGAACGGCATCGATAAACAGATTGATAAGCAAAAAACGTTAAATTATTACAACCTTTATCTCGTTGAAGAAACGAACCGTTTTGTTTTCCGCTTGCTTGCAATGAAAGAAATTTTCAAAAATCCGAAGTATTACGGTTTTGAACTCAAAGAAGATGAGTTATACAAGAAAATTGATACCAAGGAAATTGTTGTAAAGAAAGGGATAAAAGACCTTGCTGCTTTTGCAAAAGAAAACGGGATAAACTACAAATTCCTCAAAATTTTCAACCCGTGGCTTAGAAATAATACCCTACCGAATAAATCGAGAAAGACTTACATAATTAAAATACCCGATACAAGTGATATCGAGATAATTGAAGAATAATTAAAAAAATATTTTCTTCTTGCTCGAAATTAGTATAGACATATAGACAATTTTTTTTATCTTTGAGTCCAAAATTTCCCAACCATAAATTTAGATCGCAAATGCCCTTCAAGAAAAAAGTTAAGTATATTTTTGTGACCGGAGGTGTGGTTTCTTCACTTGGCAAAGGTATTACGGCATCTTCAATCGGATTGCTTTTAAAGCTCCGCGGTTATAGTGTAACTATTCAAAAATTTGATCCTTACATCAATGTTGATCCCGGGACAATGAACCCGTTCCAACATGGTGAAGTTTACGTTACCGATGACGGTGCGGAAACAGATCTCGATCTCGGACATTATGAAAGATTCCTTGATGTTGATATGTCGAGAGCAAACAATACCACTACCGGGCAAGTATATTACGAAGTGATATCACGTGAGAGAAGAGGTGATTTTCTCGGCGCTACTGTGCAAGTAATTCCTCATATCACAGATGAAATAAAAAAGAGGATGAAATTCCTCGGCGAAACCGGTAAATATGATATTATCATTACCGAAATTGGCGGTACTGTCGGTGATATTGAAAGTCTCCCTTTCATTGAAGCGATGAGACAAATTATGCTTGAGATGGGAAGGAAAAATGCTATCAGTATTCATGTTACGCTTGTACCTTACATAAGTTCTGCCGGCGAGATGAAAACTAAACCAACGCAGCACAGTGTAAAAAATCTTTTGGAATTAGGGATACAACCGAATGTTTTAGTTTGCAGATCCGAAAATAAACTGTCTAAAGATATCAGGGAGAAAATTGCACTCTTTACCAACGTTCCTAAAGATGCTGTTATTTCTGCCCACGATTGTAATACTATCTATGAAGTACCGATTGTTTTGTATGATCAAGAATTGGACCGGATAATTTTAGAAAAAATTAAATTACCCGATATCAATATTCATCTTGATGATTGGAAATTATTTGTTGAGAAAATTAAAAATCCGGCTTCCGAGGTAAGAATTGCAGTTTGCGGAAAATATGTAGAGAACAAAGACGCCTATAAAAGCATCTCGGAGGCATTTATTCATTCCGGGGCAGAAAATGATGTGAGAGTTAAGGCCGATTTCATTAGTGCAGAAGATGTTGAAGATAAAGGTGCTGAAAAATTATTGAAGAACTATGATGGTCTTTTAATACCCGGCGGTTTTGGTGAAAGAGGAATCGAAGGAAAAATTTTAGCGATAAAATATGCACGCGAAAATAAGATCCCATTCTTTGGCATCTGTCTTGGTATGCAGTGTGCCGTTATTGAATATGCAAGGAATGTATGCGACATTAAAAAAGCGAACAGTGCCGAATTCACAAAGAAAAATTCTTTTAATGTCATTCATATAATGCCCGAGCAAATAAAAGTTAAACAAAAAGGTGCATCTATGCGGCTTGGGGCTTACCCGTGTATTTTAAAGAAAAAAAGTAAAGCACTCGATGCCTATAAGAAACCTAAAATCTCAGAGCGCCATCGTCATCGTTTTGAAGTAAATAATAAATTCCGGGATGTACTTGAGAAAAACGGTATGGTGATAAGCGGTTTATCACCGGATGAAAAACTTGTTGAAATGATTGAACTTGAAGATCATCCGTGGTTTGTTGGGTGCCAGTTTCATCCTGAATTAAAATCTAGAGCTACAAATGCTCATCCTTTATTTAGAGAATTTATTAAAGCAGCAAACGAGTATTCACAGAGGAAAAATTCAAATTGAAAACCTCAAAAAATTTTCTGTTCGTTCTTTTTTTATTGATTGCAAATTACCTTCCGGCACAAGACCTCCAATCTTTAGTTCAACAAGGAATGAACAAAGCATACAACATGGAGATGGATGCTGCAGAAAAAATTTTCAACAAAATTATTGATAAATACCCGGATCATCCTTACGGGTATTATCATATAGCGCAGCTTCATTTTTGGCTTTATCTTGGAACAAGAGACCCAGGAGAGTACCAGGTTTTTTTAAAGTTTGAAGAAATTGCAGATGAAAAAATTGAAAAATTTTTAGAAAAGGAACCAAAAGATTACAGACTGGAATATATTGCCGGAAACTTAGAATCGTATAAGGCAATGGTCCATGCAACAAACGATGCTTCCGTTGATGCATTCTGGGCAAGCAAGAAAGCAGTTCAACATTTTGAAAAAACACTCGAACTCAATCCAAAATTTTATAATGCTTATCTGGGTTTGGGTCTGTTTGATTATGCGATGAGCTTTGTACCGGACTTCCTCAAGTGGGCGGTTAATTTGACCGGGTTACCTTCCGATAAAGAACGCGGCTTAAAGTTTATTAAAAAAGCTTACACTAAAGGGACTGAAAAAACCGAAGCCGGTTTTCACCTTTCCAAAATTTACACCGATTATCTCGCCGATTATGACAGCTCGTATATTTATTCGAGAGCAATAATTGCAAAGTACCCTCAAAATACTTTGTTCCATTACCAGTATGCGGTTTCTTTAATTAAAGATAAAAAGCTTGATCAGGCAAATGATGTTCTGAATACCGTACTGCGTCTTGATAATAGAAAAATTCCGCAGATAACAGCCCTTGCACATTTCAGAAAAGGGGAAATATTTTTTAAGAAAAATCAATTCAATTCGGCTATCCGGCAGTTTGAAAAATTTCTTGATACATCGCGTGAACTGGACCTAACCGGAATAGCATCATATTATACGGCGATAAGCTATCGATTCTTAGATAATGAAATTGAATATGAAAAGTACCTGACGCTTGCAAGAGGCGGCAATCAAGATATTTTTGAAGACTCGTACGCAAAAGAAAAAAGCGAGCTTTATACTCAAACTGAAATTACTCCAATCGATTTGAAGTTAATAAAAATTAAAAACTACCTAGATTCGGGAAGATACAAAACCGCTTATGATAGTTTGTCTGCACTTCAATCGGTCGATTTGAATGACAATCAAGGAATGATGGTTAATACTTTTCTTGGAGAAGCAGCATTCCATCTAAAGAAATATGACGAAGCCGTAACCGCACTTAAACAAAATATTGATAGGGAGCCCGGTATCGATAAATGGCTGATACCGCAATCATTTTTATTATTGGCGCAATCCGAATACATGTTAGGTCGTTATGAAGAAGCAAAAGAGTACCTTGAAGAAGCAGAGGATGAAAATAGTTACGAGTATAAAGATTTTTTACAATCCCTAATTGAGAACTTTAAAAGGCAAATCGGGAATAAATAACCGGCGGCAAGTAGTCAAATTTTTGTGAATTCACGCTGTTTTAATTGATTATTGATAGCCATTTCGATAATTTTTTGCGCAAAATTGAATAAATATGTTAAATATTGCTGTTTTTGTTTCGGGCAGAGGATCTAATTTTAAAACTGTTTACAATAAAGCTTCAAAAGAAAAAATTAAATTTTGCGCAGTTGTAAGCGATAGAACCGATTGCCTTGCTGTAAGTTTTGCTAAAGAAAAAAATATGCCGGTTTTTTTTGTCGGGAATAAAAATCAAAATGAATTTGTCGATTACAATTTTTTGATCGAAAAATTAAAAGCTCTTTCGGTGAATTTTATTTTGTTAGCGGGATTCTTAAAGAAAATTCCCGATCAGTTTGTTGATGCATTTGAAAATAGGATAATCAATATTCACCCGGCATTACTTCCTTCATTTGGCGGTAAAGGAATGTATGGGTTAAATGTTCATAAAGCGGTTTTTGACTCGCATGCTAAAGAATCAGGTGCTACTGTTCATTTTGTAGATAAAATTTACGATAACGGGAAAATTATACTTCAGAAGAAAGTTGATATCTCTGATGCCGGGGACGCAGAAGAAATTGCAAGTAGAGTATTGAAAATTGAACATGAAATTTTACCATTCGTTGTAGAAAAATTTGCTGATAATAAAATAAAAATTGAGAATGATAAAGTGATTATTCTCGATTAAAGCGGACGGAGATTTTGTTGAAAAAACTTGCCTTAATAAGTGTTTCAGATAAAAGAAATATAATTGAATTTGCCAGAGAACTTAACAATCTTAATTATCAGATATTAGCAACCGGCAACACTGCTAAGCTGCTTGTTGAAAATAAATGTGATTGTATAGAAATAAGCAACTTTACATCGTTTCCCGAAATTTTTTCCGGGAGAGTTAAAACATTAAATCCTAAAATTTTTGGCGGAATTTTGATGCGGCGCAATAATCGAACCGATATCAAACAAGCCGAAGAAAATAATATTCTTCAGATAGATATAGTTTGTGTTAATCTTTATCCCTTCCCTCAAGTTGTTAATCGCACAGATATTAATTTGGATGAGAAGATTGAAAATATTGATATCGGCGGTCCAAGTTTAATCCGTGCATCGGCAAAAAATTACGAACATGTATCTATTCTTACTAACCCGGACCAATACGATAAATTTTTGGAAGAATTAAAACAAGGAACCGTAAGCATTGAAACACGCAGAAGACTTGCATACGATGCTTTTTCATATACATCTTTTTATGATACATTAATTGCAAATTTTTTCGAGATGGAATTTAACCATCCTAAAACGCATATCAGGTTAAACTACAAGTCATCGTTCGATCTGCGTTACGGCGAAAATCCCCATCAAAAAGCTTTTCTGTTTGGTGATTTTGAAGATTATTTTGAAATACTTCACGGCAAGGAACTTTCGTACAATAATATTGTCGATCTTACGGCAGCGGTTGAATTGGTAAATGATCTAAATAAAAATGCTTGTGCAATAATCAAGCACACGAATCCTTGCGGTGCTGCTATCGGTAATAACATCCTCGAAGCTTACGAACGGGCATTAAGCTGCGACCCGGTTTCTGCATTCGGCGGCATAGTAGCTTTTAACGTTGAAGTTGATGAACCGACAGCACAAAAACTGAACGAGATATTTTTAGAAATTATCTGCGCGCCATCATATTCTGAAAAAGCGCTGCAAATCCTTATGACGAAGAAGAACCGGAGATTGGTAAAAATCAAAAAAGAACTTGACCCGGCACAACTTTCAATCAAAGATATTCCCGGTGGATTACTTGTTCAAGAAAAGGATAACTCAAGACTGGGTGACACAGTATTAAATTACATTACCGATAGAAAGTGTACCGAAGAAGAGATTGAGAATTTGAAATTTGCCTGGGTTATTTGTAAACATACAAAGTCGAACGCTATTGTTTATGTAAAAGACTTAAAAACTGTTGGGGTAGGTGCCGGACAAATGTCTCGTTTGGATTCGGCTAAAATAGCAGCAGAAAAGGCAAAACAATTCGGGCATGATCTTAAAGGTGCGGTCGCCGCTTCCGATGCATACTTTCCGTTCGCCGATGGTCTTTTGGAAATTATTTCACACGGTGTCACCGCTGTTATTCAGCCCGGTGGTTCTGTGCGTGATGATGAAGTTATTAAAGCAGCTAACGATAACAATATTTCAATGATCTTTACGGGGATCAGAAATTTTAAACATTAAGAGGTAACATGGGATTTTTCGATTTATTTGCTACGGACATTGCAATTGATCTTGGCACTGCAAATACATTAATATATATCAAAGGTAAAGGCATTGTGTTAAATGAGCCTTCGATAGTTGCTTTTGACCGGAATTCAAAACGAATAATTGAACTTGGAAATAAAGCAAAAGAAATGCAAGGAAGGGAACATCGTGAAATCCGCGTTACCCGTCCGATGCGCGATGGCGTGATAGCCGATTTTGAAATTGCCGAAGGAATGATTAGGGCATTTATAAAACAAGTTTCGCCAAACTCTATTGCCAGCAAGAGAATTGTTATTGCGGTGCCGAGCGGAGTAACTGAAGTAGAAAAACGTGCTGTGCGCGATGCAGCAGAACATGCCGGCGCAAAAGAAGTTCATCTAATTGCAGAACCGATGGCTGCGGCTATTGGTATTGGTGTTGATGTTGAAGCTCCCGTCGGTAATATGATAATAGATATCGGAGGCGGTACGACAGAAATTGCTGTTATCGCTTTAGCCGGGATAGTAAATGAAGAATCTATCCGTATTGCCGGTGATGAAATGAATAATGCTATTATGCAGTTCTTCAAAAAGAATTACAATTTGTTAATCGGTGAAAGAACTGCCGAGGCAATTAAATGTGAAGTCGGTTCAGCAGTACCTCTTAAAGAAGAAGTTACTATTCAGGTAAAAGGTAGGGATTTGGTTGGCGGCATTCCTAAAACGGCAGAAGTAAGCTCTGTCGAAATCCGCGAAGCGCTCAACGAGAATATTTCTCAAATAGTTGAAGCAGTTAAGCAGACATTAGAAAGAACTCCGCCGGAATTATCTGCAGATATACTGGACAGAGGTGTTATGCTTACCGGCGGCGGTGCACTGTTAAAAGGACTCGATGAAAGAATCAGGATGGAAACGAATCTTCCGGTTCACGTAGCGGATGATCCGTTAACCGCTGTTGTGCGAGGTGCCGGTAAATCAATTGATAACTTAAACAAATATTCAAAGGTGTTTATACGTAAAAGAACTTACTAATGATAAAATTTATAACACGTTTTATATCACAGTTCAAAGAATATTTCCTTTTAGTTTTATTAATTATTGTAAGCTTATCTGTATTATCAAGTAACGAAAAACCGCAAGTAAAAAGAATAAGAACTTTTGCACTGGGAAGTTTTGCTATCTTTAGTGAAGCGGTCAATTCTTTGTCTTCAATTTTTCATGGTGAACCATCAACGGATGAATTGAGAAGGGAGAATGCTAATCTTATGCTGGAAGTAAACCGCTTAAGAAATTACAAGATTGAAAATGAAAGTCTCCGCACACTTCTTTCGTTTAGGGATACTGCATCTTACCCGTTAATTTATGCCGACGTAGTTTCAAAACTTGTGAATAAAGTACAAGGCAATTTTATTATTAATCGAGGTATCTCGAGCGGCTTAAAAGTAGGTATGCCGGTTCTAAATGAAAAGGGATTGATTGGAATTATAACGGAAACGTCCGATCAATTTTCTGTAGTAAAGACACTTTATAATAGTAATCTCAATATTGCGGTTACAATACAGAACATCAAAGTAGATGGTGTATTAAGCTGGAATGGGAGCGAATTAATAATAAAAAATATTCCAACTACTTATAACGTTCGTGTCGGCGATGCAGTAGTCACTTCGGATTTTAGTTCTCTTTTCCCACCCGGCATACCGGTCGGTACAGTCTCCAAAAGGGAAACAATTTCTTTAGGGTTATTACATTCCATTTCCATTACACCCTATGCCGATATTTATTCTGTTGATAATTTATTTATTATGATGCTGGTTACCAGTAAAGAAATTAATAAACTTGAAATGAATTTGATGAAATAATGATATTAAATTATTTTAAACCGGCTCTATTTTTCATACCTCTTGCATTATTACAGCTTGCTGTTGTTCCTTTAATCTCAATTAATAACATTGCACCTAATCTTATTCTTGTCATGTTAATATTTTTTACGTTGATGTATGGTCAAATATTCGGCATGATAAACGGTTTTATATTAGGTTTTATTCTTGATTTAATTTCCGGCGGTTTGATCGGTGCATTTATGCTCTCGTTTACAATAGCAACCTTTATTGCCGGGTATTTCTATAACGAAAATAAACTTGATATAAACACTGCGTCATATTTTTTTGTTGTTATATTATTTATTTGCGGTACTATAAATTCATTTTTGTATTCTTCAATTTCTAATGCAAATTCTGATGTCGGATTTATTCTTTTGATAATAGAAGATGGAATTTTGCCGGGAATTTATACGGCGCTTTTTGGGATCCCAATTGTAATTTTTAATCCGAAGAAGGGAATCGAATGAACGATACAAATTTCGGTTCAATTTTTAGAAAAAGATTAGTCTTTTTGATAATCACTATTTTCTTTGCGGTTATTGTGATGCAGCAGTTTAGTATGCAAGTTATCGATCAGCCGACCTATTCTGAAAAAGCAGATGAAAATAGTGTAAAGCCAATTTATCAAACCGCACCGCGTGGAGTTTTCTTTGACCGGAATAACGAAGTATTAGTAGGCAACAAACCCTCTTTTACTTTAAGAATTACACCGGCAGATTATGATAAGAAACTCACGCCATATCTCGAAGCAATTATCGGCGTAGAAAAAGGTTATATAAATAAAATTCTCAAACAGAATGAAAATTATTCCAAATACATTCCCAGGAGAATAGCAAAAGACGTTGATTTTAGAGTGATTGCCTGGTACGAGGAAAATTCTGCTAAGTTGAAAGGAGTTGATTATGTGATTGAAACACAACGGGACTATTCATTCGGAGTTATGGGTTCTCATATGTTCGGCTATACAAAAGAAATTTCTTTAGCTCTTCTTCAAAGACGCAAAGATGAATATATGATGGGCGACGAAATTGGTTTCAGCGGAATCGAAAAAACTTATGAAGATATCCTGAGAGGTGAAAAGGGAATTAAATATGTCCTGGTTGATTCACATCAAAAAACTATCGGCAGATACAAAGATGGTGACGAAGATAAGAATGCAACTAAAGGATACGATCTTATCTTAACGATTGATAAAGATGCACAACAAATTGCCGAAGAAGCTTTCAAAGATAAACGCGGTGCTTTGGTAGCGCTCGAACCATCAACGGGTGAGGTGATTGCATTTGTTAGCGCACCTGAATACAACCTTGCCGATTTTGCTTCAGTTACATCAAACGAAATTTGGACGAAGCTTAATGTTGATGAAAACAAACCGATGTTTAACCGTGCCACTATGTCTATTTACTCACCCGGTTCAACATTCAAGATGGTATCTGCTCTTGCAGCTCTTGAAGAAGGAATTATCGATTCGAGCTATCGCGTTCATTGCGGCGGCGGCTTCCAATTTGGCGACCGCTTTTTCAAATGTCTCCACGTACATGGTACAGTTGATCTTAAAACTGCTATCGAAAAATCTTGCAATACATATTTCTATCAGCTTGCGTTAAAGATTGGACTAGATAGGTGGTCTTCATACGGAGCCAAACTTGGCTTCGGTCATAAAACCGGTCTCGATATAAGCGAAGAAGCCCCGGGGATTCTGCCTACTAGAAAATATTATGATAGGGCTTTCGGACTGAATAGATGGCCGAAAGGTATTTTGGTAAGTTTAGGAATCGGTCAAGGCGAGTTAAGTGTTACACCGATACAGTTAGCGCAGTATGCGGCTTTATTTGCTAATTACGGCCGGTCGGCTAAACCTCACTTTTTAAAAGGGTATGTTGAAACCTCAACTGGAAAATATACAGAAGTTGAACCGCGTTCTTACAATATCGGTGTTAGCAAAAAATCATTTGATGTAGTAAGAGAGGCAATGTACCGGGTAGTAAATCGTGCCGGTACTGCCGGCAATATTCGTTTGCCTGATATTGCAATTGCCGGCAAAACCGGTACCGCACAAAATCCGCATGGTGATGATCACGCTGTATTTATAGGGTTTGCACCATATGATAATCCTAAGATTGCAATTGCGGTGATAGTTGAAAACGCCGGTTTCGGTAGTGTTAATGCTGCCCCTATTGCAAGAGATGTTATCAAAGCTTATCTGCAAAAAGAGAAACCAAAACAAGAATCTGCTAACCTTGCTGCAAATAATTTAGGCGGAGCGAAAAGTGCAGATTAATTACAAACTACAAGATAGGTTTGATCTCGCAATTTTTTTACCGGCGATAGCTTTAACCATTATTGGTTTGTTGGCAATTTACAGCGCAACTGTTAATCATCCATATGCAAGCGGCAATTTTAATAAGCAGTTAGTATCGGCAATAATTGCAGTTTTTGTTTTCATAATTGTTTATTCATTACCCCAGAGAACATTCCAAATTTTTGCAATACCTACTTATCTTGTCTCGTTATTATTGTTAATAGCTGTCCTTGTAATAGGCAAAACAGTTTACGGCTCAAAAAGCTGGTTAAGTCTTGGACCTTTCGGCGGATTCCAACCCTCTGAAATTGCTAAACTGGGAACAATACTTGCCCTATCTTACTGGTTAACTTACAAGAACCGTGATATAAATAATATTAAAGATATAGGATTTGCACTGCTAATCGGTTTTGTACCCGTGTTATTAATTTTGTTAGAACCTGATACCGGAACTGCTATTGTATTTATGATAATAACAATCTCATTGATTTACTGGAGCGGAATTAGTTTGTTCGGCTTATTTGTTGTGTTATCACCGGGCATCGTTACGTTTGCATCACTTTTAGGATTGCATGTTTTCATATTGGCAATGGTACTTGTAGCTGTTGCACTTTTCTTTTTCAAACGCGATCTGTTTAATAGTGCAACGGTTTTCATACTTAATCTTGGTGCAAGTTTTTTCTTTGATTATGCATTTAAATTATTGAAGCCTCATCAGCAGAAGAGAATTGAATCGTTTCTTGATCCATCTGCCGATCCTCTTGGCTCCGGCTACAACGCTTTGCAAGCAAAATTAGCTATCGGTTCGGGCGGAATATTTGGCAAAGGATTTCTTCAAGGGAATCAAACACAATTGCGTTTTATTCCCGAACAATGGACGGATTTCATTTATTGTGTTATCGGGGAAGAATTCGGATTTATAGGAAGTATTATTGTTTTAGTTTTATTCTTAATTATTTTTATCCGCTTGCTTAATTTGTCTTCATTGGCAAAGGACCGTTTTAGTGTTTTGGTAATTGTAGGGATCCTTAGTCTATTGTTTTCACACTTTGCAATTAATATTGGTATGAATGTTGGCATAACGCCGGTTATCGGTTTACCCCTTCCGTTTTTAAGTTTTGGCGGAAGTTCTTTGCTTGTTAATATGACTATGCTGGGAATAGTTTTAAATATTTATAAAAACAGAAAATTACATACATAAATTTATGACTGCTTCAGCAAAATTTTACTCACTTGTTAATGACGGTAAACATGTTTGTGTTGGGTTAGATACAGACATTAAAAAGATTCCGCCCCATCTGCTAAAAACCGATAACCCTATTGTTGAGTTTAATAAAATTGTTATTGAAAACACTATTGATGGTGCCGCCGCATATAAAATTAATTTTGCTTTCTACGAAAAAGACGGTACAAAAGGATTGGAGAATCTTCACAAAACCCTCAAGATGATACCGCAGAATATTCTAACCATTGCCGATGCCAAGAGAGGTGATATCGGCAATACATCGGAAATGTATGCTCAATCAATATTCGACCATTTCAAGTTTGATTCCGTAACTCTCCATCCGTATATGGGCTATGATTCTATAGAACCTTTCATAAAATATCATGATAAATTAAATTTTATACTTGCCTTAACCTCTAATAAAAGTTCAGCAGATTTTGAAAAACTGAAACTCTATGACGGCAGATATTTGTATCAGACTGTGATTCAGAAAGTTAATGAATGGAATGCAAATAGAAATTGCGGTATTGTATTCGGGGCAACAAATCCGCTGGAGCTAAAAGAAAATATTGAATCTTTCGGTGATTTAGCAATATTATTGCCCGGTATAGGTGCTCAAGGCGGCAGTTTGGAGGATGTAGTTTCTACATTTAGAGCTTCATCGAACAACAACTATTTAATTAATGTAAGCCGTGCACTTTTATATTGTGATTCATCACCGGAATTCGGCGGAGTAATTAACCGAACTTTGGCAGAATTGAATAATAGTATAAGAACCATCGAACAAAAAAGTTAATAGACTTTACTTATATAATATATTAATTTGTCTTTGTGATTCGTTTAATCATTATTTCTAGACCGAACTAACGATGAGTTCAGAACAGAAGATCCCCGAAACTTTGCTTTATGAAGTTTGGCAAAAGCAAAATTATAAAGGGTCATTAAAAACTTTTAACGGGGAAGATATTGAAATATTAGACAGCGGTTCTCATAATGTTGAAACCGCGGGACCGGATTTTAAAAATGCCCGGATACGGATTGGAAATTTAACCTACGTAGGTGATATCGAAATTGATCGTGATTACTCGGATTGGAAAACACACGGTCACAATATTGATAATAAATACAACAGCGTAATACTCCATGCCTCGCTTTTCAATAAAAACCATCAAGCGTATGTTTATACAAGGAACGGCAGAAAAGTACCTTCTGTTTGTTTACAGAAATTTGTCGAAAACAATATCATCGAAAATTTCCTGAACAAGACAGAACCTGAAGAAGAAACACCCTCAAAATTAAAATGCACTGATAATAATGATTCTGTTCCATTCGAAATAAAAGAAAAATTTCTTATGGAACTAGGGATTGAAAGATTTAACAAAAAATGTAAGCGTGTTTACGAGCGGTTAAAAGAATTGGAGTTCTTACGCCAGCTTCAAATTAAAGAGCCCGTCATTCGCTACGAGTTATCGACACAATTCAGGGAAAAGCAATTCAGCAATTCCGATTTTTCTCATAAAGAGATCTGGAAGCAATTATTATATGAGTTGATTTTTGAAGCACTTGGCTATTCTAAAAATAAAGTCCCTATGAATCACCTAGCACAAAATGCGAATATTAATTTCATTAATAAAATCCCGATGGATGGGGCACTTGTTGAGAAATTTGAAGCAGCATTTTTGTTTATTGGAGGCATCATAAATCGTGAGTTTTCGACTAACGATAAAATTATTAAAGACTATACGGATCGTGTTACGCTACATTGGAACTCGATAAAACCTTTTTATGACGGTGAATTTTTAGATGATACGCAATGGCACTTTTTCAGGTTACGTCCCCAGAACTTTCCAACTATTCGTTTGGCTGCCGGTGCAAGAATTTTGAAAGAGTTATTGCATGATAATTTGATCAATACCCTTGCAAAAAAAATTACGGAAATACACAACTTAACCGTACTTATAAATTCGTTGCGTTCACTTTTTGTGATTAGGTCCGACGGTTTTTGGAAAACTCATTATGTACTGGATCAGCCGTCTAATGCTGAAGTGAAATATTTTGTAGGTGCAGCAAGAGCCGATGAAATAATTGTTAATGTTATTCTTCCTTATTTTGCCGTTTACTTTGAAATGTTCGGGAACAATAATCTTGTCAAAAAGATCATAAAAATTTATACGGTATATCAGCAGAGATCCGAGAACCAGATTATAACCGAAGTTGGTGCTGCGCTTAATTTAAAAGAGCATGTCAACCGTACCGTTTTATCGCAAGGTGTAATAGATCTGTTTAGAAATTATTGTTCGAAAAACAAATGCCTGGAGTGTGAAGTAGGGAAGTACGTATTCAATTAATTTTGAATGCCGCTCTGGCGATTAATCTCATCCCGTATTTTGGCAGCTCTCTCATAATCTTCTTTTTCAATTGCTTCTCTTAATTGATCCTGAAGCTGGGCAAGTTTAGTTTCCTGGACATTCTTTTTAGGGGATTGCTGCTCGGATTGTTTACCTTCTTCGTCTTTTTCTAATTCCTCGGTATCATCTGTAGAAGGTATGAATGCGGCGAGTCTCATTACGTCTTCTGCCACAAAAAGAGGAGTACCGGTTCTTACTGCCAATGCAATTGCATCGCTTGGCCGGGAATCGATTTCGTTTGTAAGTGTCGATACTTCAATTTTTATTTTTGCATAAAAAGTATTATCTCTTAATTCGTCTATTATTATTTCCGATATAGTAGCTCCCAAATTATCAATCACCGTTTTTAACAGATCGTGCGTTAAAGGTCTCGGCGGTTTTATCCCTTCCATTTCGAGTGCAATAGATTGTGCTTCGAACGAGCCGATGATAATTGGAAGTCTGCGCATACCGTAGACTTCCTTTAAAAGAAGTGCGTATGCGCCGCCGGAGGACGGGCTTGCAGATAATCCTAATATTTCTACTTGTACCTTGTTCAATTTATGACTTTATTTTTTTTATCTCTTCAATTAAAGCCGGCACAATTTCAAACAGATCGCCTACTATACCGTAATCTGCAACCTGGAAAATTGGTGCATCTTTGTCTTTGTTTATTGCCACAATATATTTTGATGAACGCATACCGGCTAAGTGTTGAATAGCGCCTGATATTCCTAGCGCAACATATAAACTTGGCGAAACAGTTTTCCCGGTTTGTCCTACTTGTTCGCTGTGAGGCCGCCAACCGGCATCAACAACTGCCCTGGATGCACCGGATGCTGCTCCAAGGGCCCGGGCTAATTCTTCAACAAGATGAAAATGTTCCGGCCCTTTTAAACCTCTTCCGCCGGAAACAATAATATCTGCCTCGGCTACATCAAGTTTACCTTCGGATTTTTTTACCTCAATTACCTTGGTTGCTAAATTAGGATTATCAACGTTTACTGTTTTAACTTCAGTATTATTTGCAGAATTTGTTTTGACTTTGAACACATTTGGTCTGAGAGTAAAAATTTTCTTTGGACTATTAACTTTTACTTCGACCAAAGCTTTACCGGCAAATACCGGGCGTTGTGCAATTATTTCGTTTCCTGAAATCTCTAAAGAAATACAATCGATAGCAATACCGGCATCAAATTTTGCTGCAATGCGAGGTGCTAAATCTTTTCCTAATGAAGTGTTGGAAAAGAAAATAATATCACCATCATATTCCGTGATGGCTTTAGACGTAATTTCAGTATAGGCCGTAGGGGAGTAATTTTCTAAATTTGAATTCTTGTAATGAGTAATTTGTTCCAGACCATAATTGCTTAAAGATTGCAGATCGTTTATGTCATTCCCAATAGTTACACCGTTTACTTTATAAGATAATTTTTGCGCTATCTCAGCAGCAGAACTAATTGCCTCTAACGATGCTTTTTTTATTTGACCGTTTCTTTGTTCTATGAAAACTAAAATATTATTTGCCATAGTTACTCCTTAAATTACTTTAGCTTCTTCGCGAAGAAGGCGAACTAGTTCAGGTACCGCAGATGCATCATTACCGATAATTTTGCCGGCTTGTTTTAAAGGCGGTTTTTTCATTCCTAATAACTCTGTGTGATTTACCGCCGCTGCAATGGTTTTTTCTTCAATTACTTTTTTCTTTGCAGCCATAATTCCCTTTAGGGAAGCATATCGCGGGTCATTCAATCCTTTTTGTGCCGTAATGACTGCCGGCAGTACGGTTTCTACAACTTCTTTACCGCCTTCAATTTCTCTTTCGGCAACAATCTTATTACCATCTAATGTAAAACTAACAACAACAGAAATACAGTGATAACCTAAAAGTTCTGCTGTTAACTGCCCGGTAATGGAATTATCGTAATCAACAGATTGTTTGCCGAAAAAAACTAATTCGGCATTTTGATTTTTAATTTCTTCTGCAAGGGCTTTAGCAACAGAGAGTGAATCACGATAACTGTCATCTTTAAGCAGAACAGCATTATCAATTCCCATGGCAAGAGCTTTGCGTAAAGTTTCTTTTGAAGCTTCACTGCCAAGACTTATAGCAACTGTTTCACCACCGAGTTTTTCTTTGGTTTTGAGTGCTTCTTCAATTGCAAATTCATCGTATGGATTTACAACGAATGAAACACCGCTTGGATCGATTGATTTGCCGTCGCTGCCGATATTTATTTTGGCGGCAGTATCCGGTACATGACTTATGCAAACCGCAATTTTCATCAATTCTCCTTAACTGTAATCAATAATTATTTATTGGTTTGAATTTCTTTATACAATATAAACAAAATTTATTTTTAGGCGGCAATTTTATAAATTCTAATTATAGGATGTGAGAATTATGCAAGAAACAAATCCAATAGAACAGATTCGTAATGAGAATGATGAGGAGACAATTATTGGCTTGCCGTATAGAGTTATTCTGTACAATGATGATGTACACTCATTCGAAGAAGTGATATCTCAGCTGGTAAAAGCAGTAAAATGCAGTTATGAAGAAGCGCGTAATTTTGCATTTGAAGCCCATGTAAAAGGAAAAGCTGTTGTCTTCTCCGGAAATATTGGCGATTGTCTTAAGGTGACTTCCATATTGGAAGAAATTGAACTTCACACGCAAATATTATCCTAATACAATTTTTTCTAAAAGATTTATTACTGTCCCAAACTTTATTGACATAATTAGAACACTGTAATGTCAGCCATTTTCAAAAGGAATGATAGTTTTAAAATGGACCCCGATATTTTCTTGCTGAGACAACAAGTTATTTCTTGATTTTATCTGATAACCGCAGAAAAAGTTTGGGACAGCTATGAAAAGACTCATAATCCTTTTAACATTATTATGCACAATTTTAGAATATCATTATATTTCCATCCCTAATTCAAAAAGATAATAGTTCTGAGATAATATATGCAGATTGGCTTAGTCGGCTTACAATTTTCCGGCAAAACAACATTGTTTCATACACTATCAACTACAAGCTCGCACGTTCAGGCACAAAAAGAAGAGGCATCGATCGAGGTAGTCAAAGTTCCCGATGAACGTCTGGATAAATTAACATCAATGTTTAATCCTAAGAAACAAGTAAATGCAACGATAGAAGTATTTGATATCCCCGGACTTCGTATGTCTGAAGATAACAAAGTAAAAATCACTTCTGCATTTCTATCGAGCGTGAGGAACAATGATGCGTTGTTTTATATTATACGTTCATTCAAGGATGATTCCGTTCCTCACCCGATGAACTCGATTGATACGCTCAGGGATATAGAATTTTTAGAGACGGAATTTTTGCTCTCTGATTTGGCATTTCTTGAGAACCGTATGGAAAAAATCAAAAAAGAAATTTTAAAATCGAAAGACGATAAACTAAAACGGGAAATGCCCCTAATCGAAAAATGCTATTCCCATTGCGAAAAGGAATTACCGCTGCGTACTTTACACATTGATGAAAATGATCTGAAATTACTTTCCGGTTACCAGCTCCTTACCTTAAAGCCGCTTGCAATTGCAATTAATTATGACGAAGGCTCGATACAATATGTTGATTCGATGATTGAAGATGTAAAATCAAAAATAGGAAAATCGGGTGCTGTTGTTATCCCATTCTTTGCTAAGATAGAATTAGAATTATCCAAACTTAGTATTGAGGATCAATCCGCTTTTATGCAAGATTACGGAATCAAAGAATCGGCGTTGAGCAAAATTTTAAGAACATCATACGATCTTCTTGGACTGCAATCATTTTTTACCGTTGGGGAAGATGAATGCCGTGCATGGACAATTAAGAAAAATTTTAATGCACAGCAAGCCGCCGGCGTAATTCATACAGATTTTTTCAATCGTTTTATACGCGCAGAAGTTGTCGGCTATGATGATTTTATTAAACACGGATCGTTTAATAAATGTAAAGAAGCCGGCTCATGGAGATTGGAAGGTAAAGAGTACATTGTGAAAGATGGAGATATTTTAAATATTCGTCACAACTAAAAGGTAAATTAATGCCAAACAATGCTATTGAAGGTTTAGCACCGGCTACATTGTGGAGTCGTTTTTTTGAAATCAGCCAGGTGCCGCGTCCTTCGAAACATGAAGAAAGAATTCGGTTATATCTAAGAAATTTTGCCGGTAAAAATAATCTTGAAATAAAAGAAGATGAAACCGGGAATATTGTAATTAAAGTCCCTCCAAAACCCGGATTCGAAAACTCACCGACTGTAATTCTCCAAAGCCATGTTGATATGGTTTGTGAGAAGAACAAAGATAAAAACCACGATTTTAACAATGACCCGATTGTATTAGTCAAAGATGGCAACTGGATTAAAGCAGATGGAACAACACTTGGTGCTGATAACGGAATAGGTGCCGCGGCTGCATTAGCAATAGCTACGGATTATACATTCAATCATGGACCGCTTGAATTATTGTTTACGGTAGATGAAGAAACTGGTTTGACCGGTGCCAATCATTTAGCCAAAGGATTTGTTGAAGGGAAATATCTTCTTAATCTTGATACCGAAGAAGACGGGTGCTTCTATGTAGGATGTTCCGGCGGTATGGATTCTGTTGGTACGATGAAACTTGAGTACGAACCAGCTAACGAATCCTTCACACCCTACTTACTTTTTGTATCAGGATTGAAAGGGGGCCATTCCGGTATAAATATTAACGACCGCAGAGCAAATGCAATTCGTATTATTGCCCAATTGCTTGTGCGAATGAATAATTTTAATTATCAGTTGCAATCAATAACCGGCGGCTCGAAAAGAAATGCTATCCCACGTGAAGCTGAAGCTGCTCTATTTATTGATTCTGCAGACGAAGCTAAGCTGCGTGAACTAATTAATGAATTTACACTTGAAACTGTGTTAGAGTTTAATGAAACAGATCCCGGAATTAAAATTACATTTGAGAAGAAAGATTCCGCCCCGGGTCAACAAGTTTACACAAAGAATTTTTCGACTAAAATTATCAATACGCTATTAGCGCTTCCTCACGGTGTAATATCCATGAGCCCGGCAATTACCGGGTTGGTTGAGACATCTACGAATTTGGCAACTGTAACTACTGAAAATAATTTTTTGAGAATTGGTACAAGCCAAAGAAGTTCGATTGAATCGGCTAAAAAAAATATTGCTGCTTCTGTGAAGTCGGTTTTTGATTTAGCCGGTGCTGAGGTTACGGTAGGAGATGGCTATCCCGGCTGGCAGCCGAATCTTGAATCCAATATACTTAAGATCTCAAAAAATACATTTAAAAATATTTTTGGGCGTGAACCCGAACTGAAAGCCGTACATGCCGGACTGGAATGTGGAATACTTGGTGATAAATACCCGGGATTAGAAATGATTTCATTTGGTCCCACGATAGAGGGGGCTCATTCGCCGGATGAAAGGGTTAATATTCATGATGTTGAGAAATTCTACCGGCTGCTGAAAGCAATCATAACAGCTTTATCAAAAGTAAAATAAAAAGAACCCCCTGATAAAGGGGGTTTTTAGTTTAGAGCAAAATGGATTTATTATCCATGATAACAATCAATTGGAAATAAATTATGAAAAAGGAATTAAAACTTTACAATGTACCAAACATCGATTCTATTCAGGAAATGGTAATTCAATCTTCAAAAAGATTCGGAACTAAGTTAGCGTTGGAAGATCTTAATGAAACTCCGATTAACCGATTAACATACCGCGAGTTGCTGGGTAACATTTTAAAATTTGGTTCGGCACTAAAACAACTTGGAATTAAAGAGCGGGCACATATTGCCGTTATTGGTGAGAATCGTGTACAATGGGCATTAACATTTTTGACCGGTATGTGTTTCAATTACGTTGTTGTTCCTATCGATAAAAATCTTACAACTAATGAGATCATGAATATAATTCATGAATCCGATTCTGAAGCAATCATTTTTTCGGGCAGTTATGCCAGCATACTTGCCGAAGCAAAAAACTCATTAAAGAAATTGAAGCACTATATCTGTATGGATTCTACAAGTGAAGATAAAGCTTTCTTCAACATGGTTGAATTAATTAATAAAGCGAACGAGATAAACGTTGAGGAATTACCTCAAATAAATGCGAACGAAATTGCAGAAATAATTTTTACATCCGGCTCTTTGGGAAGAGCTAAAGGTGTTATGCTTACTCAAAAAAATCTTTCCTCTAATCTTGTTGATATGGTAAGCATGATTTTGATTAACGACAGAGACCGCTTCCTTTCTGTGTTACCGATGCACCATACGTATGAATGTACATGCGGAATGCTGTGTCCGCTCTATTCGGGTGCTTCCGCCCATTACGCACGATCATTAAAAACTGTTGTAGATGATATCCAAAAAGTTAAAGCTACAATTTTGCTTGGCGTTCCGCTATTGTACGATAAAATGTTTAAAAGAATTATTAAAGGGATAAAAGAGAATAAAGTTAAATCGATAATTGTCCCTCCTTTAATCAAGTTTACAAATTTGTTTTCTCTAATTGGATTTAAAGAATTCAAGAAAAAAGTTTTCCATGAGTTGCACGAAAAATTCGGGGGCTCTGTAAGAATATTTATAGCCGGGGGTGCGGCACCCGATCCTTTAGTTGCGAAAGGTTTAAGAGAATTTGGATTTAATTTTATTCAGGGATATGGCTTAACGGAAACATCACCAATATTAACTTTAAATCGGTTGGATGCATTTAAAGATAATGCTGCTGGATTGCCATTACCGCGCGTTGAGATAAAAATAAATAATCCGGATGAAAATGGAAGCGGAGAAGTTTGGGCTAAAGGCCCCAGTGTTATGCTAGGTTATTATAAAAATGATAAAGCTACAAACGATACTTTCGAAAACGGATGGTTCAAAACCGGGGATATTGGTTTTGTGGATGAAGATGGATTCTTGCATATAAACGGCAGAAAGAAAAATGTGATCATTTCTAAAAGCGGCAAGAATGTTTTCCCTGAAGAGATTGAAGATATTTTAAATCGCAGCCCATTCATCTTAGAATCTTTAATTTTTGGGGTAGAAGATTCAAAACAAGGTGAGATAATTACAGCTCAATTAGTTGTTGATGCCGAAGCATTCATCGAATTGTCCGAAACTCAGAATTTGCAGATAACTGAAGAACTGATTCACAAAACCATTGCCGAGGAAATTGAAAAAACGAATAAACAATTAGCTCCTCATAAACAAATTAAAAAGTTTAACGTCAGGGAAAAAGAATTCGAAAAGACTACCACCCAAAAAATAAAAAGATATTTAGTTAGTAGTGAAAACTAATTGTTAGGTTAGACAGATTGTTGGCGCTGCTTATCCGCCTTTGAAGAGGTCGGACTTGTCCCGTGTCTGATACTATATTCGATCGCCAATTGGCGGGTTGCAGACTTCCGCCTTAGATACCAATATTTTTCAGAAAAGACCTACCGAAACCAGATTTGAAAAAATTCTCCCGGTTCATGGCATCAGATTTATTTTCAAATAGTTCAGTATAAATTAATTTAAGAGGCCTTCTGTTTTTTTGTTGATTTAACTAAACCAGAATTGTGTTCAGAGAGTCTTCGCTCAAGATTATCGGTAAAACCAATGTAACGTTTATGATCTTTTTCACTTAATAAAATATAAACTGTGTACATCGCCGCTTTGGAAGGAAATTAGAGGCGCCGGTCGGATTCGAACCGACGAATAGAAGTTTTGCAGACTTCCGCCTTAGACCACTTGGCTACAGCGCCTAATAATGAAAAAATATTTCAATTAATAATTCAGGCGCCGGTCGGATTCGAACCGACGAATAGAAGTTTTGCAGACTTCCGCCTTAGACCACTCTTGCCCGCCAACGGCGGGTGAAACTCAGCGCCTAAAAAACGTTAGAAAAAAAATCCCGATAAAATCGGGATTATCAAGAGCGGGAAACGGGACTCGAACCCGCGACATCAACCTTGGCAAGGTTGCGCTCTACCAACTGAGCTATTCCCGCATATCAAAATTTTTAGAACTATTTTTATCAGTACCTACTAAATCAACCTGGGTCCCGATAAATCGGGACGCTCTACTCCGCCAGAGGTGGAAGCTATTCCCGCATATCAATCTATTAAGAACCTAAAAAATTGTGGCTCAAATATAATAGACTCTATTATTCTTAGCAAATTTCATTTACAATAACTATACGCGTGACCCGTGAATAAATCCTCTAAAAGGAATTGATTGCTGTACTGTTACAAATGCTCTTTTGTCAACACTTTCAACTAATTTTATTAAATCTTTCATGAATCTTCTCTTGATAATTACCAATAAAATTGAAACCCCACCTGAACTTCCTTCTGCCGGCAGTATTGTAACCCCAAATTTTGCGGTTCTCAATTTATTTGCAATTGCATCTGTTTGATGAAGTGACACAATATTGACTTGTACATATCCGAGTGCAACTTTTTGTTCCAGCGTTATACCTAAAATATTTCCCAGCGCAAACCCGATTGCATATCCCATCAAGTTAATTGTGTGATCCATGTGCTGTACGATATAACGCATAGCGAAGATCCAAATTAATACTTCGAAGAAACCGACTAAAGCTGCGTAATATTTTTTTGCTTGGACCACTAATATTGTTCTAAACGTACCGAGTGTTACATCGGCGATACGCATACACATAATTATTAACGCGCCGACTATTACAGATAAAGACATTTTTTTACTGCCTACAATTAATTACAAATTAAATTTTATCTTTGCTGTGCAAATTTAACATTATAAAATTAAATGTACGAAACCGAACGCAAAGAACTTGTTGAACAGCTTAAAAAGAGAGGAATAACGAACATTGCTCTTCTTGAAGCATTTTCAAAATTGGAAAGACATCAATTTGTACCGGATGTTATTAAACCGCATGCATATAACGATGTTGCCTTGCCAATCGGGTACGGGCAGACAATTTCACAACCTTACACTGTTGCAGTTATGACACAAGCTCTTGATCCTAAACCCGGACAAAAAGTGCTGGAGATTGGCACCGGGTCAGGATTCCAGGCTGCACTTCTGTACCAGATGGGAGTAAGAGTATTTACAATTGAACGTAATGAAAAACTTTACAATCGCGCCTTAAAAATTTTTGATAAATTGGAATTAAAAATTGCGGCACGTTGCAGCGACGGTTCATTGGGGTGGGAAGAGTTCTCGCCATATAACGGTATTATTGTTACAGCCGGAAGTCCCGGGGTGCCGAATTATCTTAAAAAGCAGCTTGCTGTTAAAGGTAAAATGGTTATACCGGTGGGTGATAAATTTACACAAACATTAAAAATCCTTACGAAAAAATCCGATACAGAATTTCAAACAGATGAAATCCCTTATTTTGCTTTTGTTCCTTTGATTGGAAAAGAAGGATGGAACGAAAAGTAATTGTAATTGCTGGGCCTACTTGTTCGGGTAAAACGAAAGTTGCAGTTAATCTTGCAAAAAAATTAAATACGGAGATTATATCTGCCGACAGTCGCCAGCTTTATAAATATTTAAATATTGGGACAGCTAAACCAACCGCCGAAGAATTATCCCAAATAAAACATCACTTAGTAAATTGTTGTTTACCCGATGAAGAATACAATGCAAGTAAATTTGAACAAGATGCACTGCAAATTATAGATTCATTACATCAGGAAAATAAGATTCCTATTGTAGCCGGTGGTTCGGGTTTGTATATAAGGGCTCTTGTTGACGGTATTTTTGATGCCGCTGAAAATGACGAGGAATACCGGGCAGAGTTGAATACTAAAAGAGAACGATACGGCAACGAATTTCTTTATAATGAGCTCAAGAAAGTTGACCCGGGAAGCGCATCGAAAATGCTGCCGCAAAATTGGAAGAGGGTAATGCGTGCACTCGAAGTTTTTCATGTCACCGGTCAACCGATCTGGAAATTGCAAAATGAACATGAGCGCGAATCAAAACTTGTATTCTACCAATTCGGTCTTGAATGGAAGAGGGAAATATTGTATGAAAATATAAATGTACGTGTTGATAAGATGATTGATGAAGGGTTTGTTGACGAAGTAAAACAGATTCTACAAATGGGATTTCAAAAGAACATTAACTCGCTAAACACTGTCGGTTACAAAGAAATTATTTCATACCTCGAAAATCTGGTTAGCCTGGAAAGAGCTGTTGAGTTAATTAAACGCAACACGCGCCATTATGCAAAAAGACAAATGACATGGTTCAGAAAAGACAATAGAATTAATTGGATCAGTTGTGATAGCTCTAAAAGTATTGAAGATACTATGTCGGTAATTTTTAAAAAAACATTAGGCACTTAGAGAATCAATTTATAATTTACGTTGTGAATCATTGATATCTACAAATTCCAGTTACCGCGGTTTATAATTTAATCTCTACAAATAAATTAGAGGGTAACATGATTGGAATTATTGGTTACGGCTCTTATCTTCCGCGCTACCGCATCAAATCAGAAACGATCGCTAATCAATGGGGAATGGATCCTGAAGCAATTAAACGCGGATTGCTGTTGTATGAAAAAACAATTCCGGGACAAGATGAGGACACAATTACTATTTCCGTTGAAGCGGCAAGGAATGCATTAGCGCGAGCACAAATTGATCCACAGAAGATCGGTGCTGTTTATATTGGTTCTGAATCTCATCCTTATGCTGTAAAACCAAGCGCAACCGTCTTGATTGATGCACTTGGGATTGGTCCGCATGTTCACGTTGCGAGTTATGAGTTTGCATGTAAAGCCGGAACAGAAGCTATGTATGTTGCGTACAGTTTAGTCAAAGCCGGTGAAGTTGAGTATGCGCTTGGAATTGGCGCCGATACATCTCAAGGTGCGCCGGGCGATGCACTGGAATATTCCGCTTCCGCTGGAGGTGCTGCGTTTATTATGGGGAAAGAAAAAGTAGTCGCCGAAATATTGTTCACACACTCTTTCACAACAGATACGCCGGATTTTTGGCGGCGCGAACATGAGTATTATCCGCGTCATGCCGGAAGATTTACCGGTGAACCGGCTTATTTCAAACATATCATCAATGCCGGCAAGAGCTTGTTGGAAAAATCTGGCACGATGCCTAAAGATTTTCAACATGCAGTATTTCATATGCCGAACGGAAAATTTCCACAAGAAGTTGGAAAGAAACTTGGATTTACAAAAGAACAAATGGAAGTTGGATGGATCTCTCCATGGATGGGCAACACTTATTCAGGTTCTTCGCCTACCGGTTTAACAGCAATACTCGATGTAGCAAAACCGGGTGACAAAATTTTTATGGTATCGTTTGGTTCAGGTGCCGGGAGCGATGGATTTATTTTTAAAGTAACTGACGAAATAAAAAACGTTCAAAACCTTGCGCCGAAGTTGAGAGATTATTTGGATAACAATAAGATATACCTCGATTACGGTAAGTATGCAAAATTCAGAAAGAAAATTATTCTTAACGAGTAGGAGGCGGAGATGAGAGACGTAGCCGTAATTGGTGTTGGGATGACAAAGTTCGGTGAGCTTTGGAATAAATCACTTCGCGATATTTTTGTTGAAGCCGCAATGAAAGCAATTGAAAATTCCGGGGTAGATCATATCGATTCAATGTATATCGGTACAATGTCGGGTGGATTATTTGTTGGGCAAGAACATATTGGTGCAGTTATAGCTGATTATCTTGGCGTTTCTCCTATTCCGGCAACAAGAGTTGAATCGGCGTGTGCATCCGGTGGAGCGGCTTTCCGTTCTGCTTTTTTTGAAGTTGCCTCCGGTCAAAGCGAAATTGTTCTTGCCGGTGGTGTAGAAAAAATGACCGATGGTGCGGATGTAACCGAAGCGCTGGCTACAGCTGCTGATCAAGAGTATGAAGTGTACCAGGGAATTACTTTCCCCGGTTTGTATGCTATGATCGCACAAGCACATATGCATCAATACAAAACCACGAGAGAGCAATTAGCACATGTTGCGGTTAAAAATCATAAAAACGGTTCGATAAACCCAAATGCACAGTTCCGTTCACAAGTTACTCTTGAACAAGTAATGAATTCAACGATGGTCGCCGATCCTTTACGTTTGCTTGATTGTTCACCGGTTAGTGATGGCGGTGCCGCTGTTATTCTTTGTTCAATAGAGTATGCAAAAAAATTAAAAAGACCTTACGTAAAAGTGAAAGCATCTGCGCAAGCATCCGGAACCATAGCTCTCCATAACAGAAATAGTTTGACGAGTTTGGATTGTATTTCAGTAGCTTCTGAGAAGGCATTTAAACAATCAGGTTTAAAACCATCCGATATTAATTTTGCCGAAGTCCATGATTGTTTTACAATTGCCGAGATTGTGGTCGCTGAAGATTTAGGATTTTTTGAAAAAGGAAAAGGCGGTGAGGCAGTTGAAAAAGGGTTAACATCATTGAATGGAAAGATTCCTATTAATACGAGCGGCGGTTTGAAATCTAAAGGTCATCCGGTTGGTGCTACCGGTATTGCTCAAATTATTGAATGTTATGAACAGTTAACCGGACAAGCTGGTGAAAGGCAAGTTAAGAATGCTAAGTTTGGTCTCGCACAAAACATGGGCGGTTCCGGTGCAAGTTGTACTATTCACATTTTGGAGGCAGTATGATTAGTCCAAGATATCATCGCGAAATTCCACAGCGTTACCGGCTTGAAGCCGGAAGATGTAAACAATGCGGCTCTATTTCATTTCCTCCGAGATTAATTTGTCCAAAATGTAAATCAAAAAATTTTGAGCCGGTTCAATTAAGCAGAGAAGGGAAAATTTTAACATTCACAATTGTCCGTGTTGGACCGGATAAGTTTTCAAAAGAGACCCCATACGTGGTTGCCATTATTGAATTGAATGATGGAGTTCGTTTAACTGCTCAAGTAACTGATTGTGATGTTGATAAAGTTGAGATTGGTGATAAAGTAAAATTAGTTTTTAGGAAGATACAAGATGAGGGAAAATGGGGATTGCATTGTTATGGGTATAAAGCGGTACTAATTGAGAATTGAGAACTTGTCGCCATTAGCTTGCTCGCCATTATATTGGAGAGTTTGGCGGATGCAGAATTCTGAATTAAGAATCTATCTAGAATAAGTTAGCTATATGAAAGTAAAAGTTTTCATAGAGAATTTTGTAAAAGCAATTTCGCAAATTGATTATCAGTATCAATCAGTAAGGAAAATTTTTGGATTACCTCTGCTGTCCATTAATTTTGGGTTTGATAAGAACAATGAAATGCGTCGTGCAAAAGGTATTGTTGCTATCGGGACGAATGCTGCTGGATTGTTTGCAATCGGTGTATTTAAATCCATAGGAATAATTTCTGTAGGAATAATTTCTTTTGGTTTAGGTACTGTAAGTTTGTTTAGCGTTGGTTTAATAACGGTAAGTGCACTCGGAATTGGAATTGTTTCCGTTTCAATTTTTGCTTTTGGATATTTGGCTATTGGCGTCTTTGCCCTGGGATATAAAAGTATCGGCATAATTGCTATCGGCAAAGAAGTTGTTGCTATTCTCGGTATAGGTATAAAAGTTAATACTCTTTTTAAATTTTAGTTTTTATACCCGATGTCTATTCTGCAAAAATTAAGGAAGAGAAATCAAACAGTCGGAATTATTGCAGTAAATCTACCTCGTTAAATAATAAACATTAACTGGTGCAAATCAGCCAATCCAGTTTGCTTTTCAATCCTTTTATTTTTGAGTAAAGAAATTACTAATCCAATCTGCCCGAGATGGTAAATGTCGTGATGAATAATACCATCAATTTGATAGTCAAAACTTTTACCGGGCGAAAATTCCTCTTGTAGAAAATTATCATCTCTTTCATTCAACATAGCAATAAGAGTTTCATGTGTTTGCTTGAATTCGGCAACCAGGTTTATCCATCCTTTTTGTTTTAGCTTTTCCACCGGTAAAAAATTGAATTCTTTTTCAGTTCGTTTCCTGAATTCAAAATCACCTTGAATTTGTTTGATCAAAATTGTTTTCCAGTAGATGACGTGCCATAATATTTCAGCCACACTATGTTTCCCAGGCAAGGGTTGGGCAAACGCAATTTGTTCGTTAACACTCTTCAATTTTTCCATATAGCTTTCGTCATTCCAACTGTCTCCGCCAAATAGTTGCGTAAGTTGATTGATATAATTTTTTACACGCGAGTTGGAAAAAGAAAAAGTCCGACAATGGATAACATTCGGCTCTAATTCAAGAAGATATTTTTCATCTTCGGGATAATACTTTGCTTTTGATATTTCCTTACCGGCAAAAGATTTTATTGATTCATAATCTTGCCATTTAGTTACAGTCCAGATGTGTGTAACGTCTCCATCATCTCGCTGTAATATTTGAACATCAAGATTGCCGTCTGAATTTTGGTATTCCGGGACACCGGTTTTCATAACATAGTTGCGATAAATCTCGGCATCTTCCTTTTTTGTTCTGCCGTGCCATATTCGTGTAATCATTGTTTACCTCCTTTATTTTTTATTGTTGTGAATTAAAATTCAAATTGAAAAACATAAGAGATCTTTAGAAAAAAGATGCGGCTGTTCCGATGGAATCCGGGCTCATATTTTTTTGTAAAGGGATTATGACCGTCATAATTCAAATCTTCATTGTAGCCGATGTAAAATGAAGTCCCGGGATTTGGTGTCCATCCTAAAAGCAATTGTGTGCGGACTGTGGCTTCCATCGATTCGTATTCCAAACGGAGCCGTATAAAACTGAATCGTGTAAATTGATAAGTCGAACCGAACAAATAAATATTTTGATCGAATGCGACCCGTTTTGTATCCTCACGGAAAAGCCGGCTTTTAATATATTCGAATGATAAACGGAGTGCTTCGTTCGGCTGATAGACCAGTGATGTTTGTATATCGGTCGTATTACCTTTTCCCGGATCGAGCAGTGCATCAGGATTCGCCAATGCTGCCGGACTAACGCGCGGAAATTTAGCACCAGCACCGAAATCATAATCAAAATTATTCCACGAACAATCTATTAAGAAACGTACAGTTATCTCTTTAATTGGAGTTGTTCCGGTTTCAATTGTGAATCCTTTGTAAACTGTACTTCTTTCCGGGCCACCGAAAAATGCACCTCCTTGTGCCGAATTACGTTTAGGACCGAACTCTTCTTCGAGCAGTCTCAAATAATCAGTATATAAATAAAAATTTAGGAATGATTGTTTAGGAAAGTTTAATAAAATTCTTGGATAGACATAAGAATATTTTAATCTGCCTTGCCAATCGAAATCGGAAAGGAAAGTGCAGACAGCACTCCATGAAATTAGCAGCGCCTCCGGTTTTGGTTCGGAATTAAATCGAGTTATTAACGCCCATCGATTTAAATTTGTCTGTGTAGTAAATCCAACAAATGCACGGTAATCCGGTGTGCGTCCTTGACCTTCAACAGTTAAGCTAAAGTAGCGGTTTGATTGAAGGAAATTTACATAATAACCGAAGCCGTAACCTTTCCTATATACATTTGTATTATTGTTCGGGTCGTAAAATTTGGCATTAGAGACTGTTCCGGATAACTGAAGTGACAGCGCTGTATTTGGAGTAAAATTAAATCTGCCGTCAAAACCTAATGTGTAATTCTCTTTCTCAATAAAATTATAACTCGTTGTAAGAAACCCGATGTATGATTCGGTCCCAATATCTTTCTTTAATCTTGCAACACTCATGTATGCTTTCTTTCCAATAGACTTTTCGATGCTTGGTCGCAAAATTGTGTCGGTAAGTTCTTCTTTACTAAAATTACCGGGCGCGTCATCGCTGGCGGCAATCAATCCAAAAGAATAATCACCTGATTTACCCGACATTTTCAGAGCAGCATCGGGTTCAATAATTGTGCGTGTATGAACAGACTTTAGTGGAGTATTAAAAATTTCGATACCTTCGAGAAAGAAAGATCTTTTCTCTGCATAGAATAAGGGGAAGCGTTGGTTGGCTGTCACTACAAATTGATCTGCTTCTATTTGTGCAAAATCGGGATTTAGAGTTAGATCAAATGAAAGGTTTGATGAAGAATTTAATTTCATCGAAATACCGGCATCTCCACGAAAAGGATCGGTAATAAAATTTTCACTTTCATTATAATTTGCCCTTTGTCCGCTTTCCGAAAGGGTGAATGAAGGAATGATTTCAATATTTCGATTATCCCAAATACCCTCTAACCCGGTAATCTTACCGGCTTGATTGAGCAATCCTACATTGCCGCGAACAAGAGGCATCCAGGAATTTTCTTCGTCGTTAAGATGTTTTATTTTCCGAATTACATGAATTCCCCATGCTTGCTTTTCCCCCGACTGATAACGTAAGGATTTGAAAGGGACAGTTACTTCAATTGAATATCCATCAGCAGTTAAAATTCCACGAGACTCCATAACAATATCAATACTATAATCCGGCTCAACGCCTTCAACAAAAATTCCATCTTGCTGAATGCCCAATGGATTAAAAATCAACAAATATGCGCGGCGAGAATCATTAAATGTATCGAGATAAATTTTAATGTGATCATCATTTAATATGTCATCACGTTTCGCAAGTGTTGCCCGGATACTATTAGTTTTATCTATTGCGCGGATTCCAATATACAGTGTAGTATTATCGTAGCCGATATAGACTTCAGTTGAATAAGATGGGGAGATATTATCGCCTGGAAAAGTTTGAACAAAATTATTTAGAGCAACAGCGTTAAGCCAAACACTGTCCTGTAAACTTCCGTCAATTATCGGTCTGGTGGAAAATTGATGTAACTCTATAGGATCCGTTTTTTTGTTTAGAATTTGATTTAATGTGGACGAAGAATTCGTATGATTCTTCAGCGTCAAAGATTGGGCAAGCAAACTTGTTAATGTTGTCATCCACAAAAGGCAGATGTTTATATAGCTGGTATTCATAACACTATCTTTCTTAAATATTGATTTTTTATCTGTAACCGGTTATATTATAAAAGCCGGTTACAAGATAATAGATTATTTGTAACCTGTCAAGTGGTATTAAGTGGTTACATAATTTTTTTAGGAAAAATCATGGGGAATCAGAAAGAGTCAAAATGGAAATTTCGGGGTGGACGGTTATGCCTTGAATTTACAAACACGGTAGATGCTCGTTACGAAGAAAATATAAAGAATTCGATTTCTTTTAGTATTGGGAAGGACAAACTGAACGGTTATGACGACCTGGTTGATTGGGCTAAAGAGGTGGGGATTCTGAAAGAAGTAACCGCAAGACAATTGATCCTAATGTCATCCCAAAAAATAAAAGAAGCAAAACAGATTTTTGATAGGGCGGTTGCACTTCGTGAATCACTCTTTAGAATTTTCAGGCAGATTACAGTTGGCTTGAAACCATTTGAACCGGATATCGAATTGCTTAATGTGGAAAGTGCAGAAGCACGCAGCAGACAAAAACTGATGTATGAGTCAGATAAATTTTCATGGAAGTTTGAAACGACTGCCAATGATTTGAGTAGCATAATTTGGCCGGTTTCACTTTCCGGGATAGAATTGCTTATGTCCGATGAAATCTCGCGTGTTAGGCAATGCCCCGGAGAAAATTGCGGCTGGCTTTTTCTTGATACAAGTAAAAACCGAAGCCGCCAGTGGTGCGATATGAAGGATTGTGGAAATCTTGCAAAGGTCCACCGTTTCCGAGAAAAACAGCGGTGAGTAGAGTGGAGTAAAATTTCTGCATTGTTAACGATTTAATGATTGGAAGTATATAAAGCAAAGTTGTAAACCGCTAGGGGTAGTGATTTTGGGCAGTGTTTTAGCTTGAACAATTTACTAACACCGTTGAGATTATTTAACGATTCCATTATTGTCTAATTGACGTAAGTATGGACTATGCTAATAAACTTAAGGCATCAGACATTAAGAATTGTCGTGTTTGAAATGAATTTGATGAAACGAGAGAAATAATCACCTCATTTTTATTCCAACCTTACCTTTTTTATCTTTGTATGCATTTAATTAGGTTAATGAATGAAAGAAAAAATTCGCATTGCATCCGGACAAGGTTTCTGGGGCGATCTTCAATCCATTCCTTTGCTGCAAGTAACAAAGGGTCCAATTGATTATCTGATGATGGATTTCCTTGCTGAAGTTACAATGTCCATTATGCAAAAGCAGAGGAAGAGAAATCCGGCTGCCGGTTATGCAAAAGATTTAGTTCATATAATGAAAGATTTATTTCCACACATTATAGATAAAAACATAAGAGTAATTACAAATGGCGGCGGAGCTAATCCACTCGGTTGTGTTGATGAACTTGTAAAGTGTGCCAACAAACACGGATTGCATGGAATAAAGATCGGTGTTGTTCATGGAGATGATATACTTGATTCGATCGATCAATTAATCGTGCAAGGTGCCGGACTCAACAACATGGAGACTAATCAGCACATCGCGACGGTAAAAGATAAATTGATTAGTGCCAACGTTTACTTTGGTGCACGACCAATTGTTGAGGCGTTAGAAAAAGGTGCCCAAATAATTATTACCGGCAGAACAACCGATACTTCACTAACCTATGCCCCGATGATTCATGAGTTCAAATGGAGTTGGAATGATTGGAATAAACTTGCTGCCGGTGTCATCGCCGGTCATATTTTGGAGTGCGGCGGACAAGCAAGCGGTGGTAACTTTTTAGGGGATTGGAAATCTATTCCTGATCTCGCTCATATAGGCTTCCCGATTGCCGAAGCTTACCCTAACGGTGATTTAGTTATAACCAAACACAAAGGTACCGGTGGAAAAGTTTCTGTTGAAACTGTCAGCGAGCAGCTACTTTATGAAATCGGTGATCCTAAAAATTATATCACACCGGAATGCATTGCAGATTTTACTTCTATTAAGCTTGAACAACAAGAAGAAAATCGAGTTAGAGTTTTCAACATTAAAGGTAATCCAGCTACGGAATTTTACAAAGTTTCTATGGCATATCATGATGGATATTCTGCGATAGGAAGTTTAACCTACTCGTGGCCCGATGCATACGAAAAAGCAAAAGCTGCTGATCAAGTACTCCGTACGCGCTTAACAGACTTAGGATTGAAATTTGATGAAATAAGAACTGAGTATGTTGGACTTAATTCTTGTCACGGCCCGCTATCAAAAATTTCCGAGGATGTAAATGAGGTAGTTTTAAAAATTGGTGTACGTGGTCAAAATCATCATGATATTGAAATGTTTGGGAAAGAAATTGCACCGCTAATTTTAACCGGTCCGCCAAGTGTAACCGGTTTTGCCGGTGGAAGACCGAAGCCAACAGAAGTGATAGCATATTGGCCGGCTTTAATACCGAAAAAATTAGTAGAACCAAAAGTAGAAATAATTAACACTTAGCGTTCTTAGTTTAACCAACGACCTTTGCTGTTTTCCCTTTAACCGCGGAGTACGCAAAGAAGACGCAGAGAAACAATATGAGAGAAAACGAATTATCGGAAATAATAATTGGTTGTGCGATTAAAGTTCACAAATCATTGGGACCCGGTTTGTTAGAATCTGCATATGAAGAATGTTTGTATTATGAGTTACAGAAAACCGGTTTAGATGTTGTTAAACAAAAGGCATTGCCTTTGGTCTATGAAGAAGTAAAACTTGATTGCGGTTATCGTATTGACCTTCTTGTTGAAAATAAAGTAATAATTGAAATTAAATCTGTTGAAGCACTTAATGATATTCATCTGGCGCAAATACTTACATATTTAAGACTTTCAAATTGTAAACTGGGATTATTAATTAATTTTAATGTTGTAAAACTAAAAGAAGGAATTCGAAGAGTTGTGAATAATTTATAACTCAGCGATCTTTGCGAAATTCTTAGCGTTCTCTGCGTTAAGGCACTAAACGCGGATGTTGCGGAGAAGACGCAGAGTACAAAGGGGTAAAAATGAAAATAAAATTGATTGATATTGCTCACGGTAGAAGTGGTGATAAGGGCGATGCCGCAAACATCGGAATTATCGCTTGTGACGAAGATGGTTATGAGATTATCAAGAAGCACCTTACTGTTGAAAGGGTGAAAAAACATTTTGAAGGGATCTGCTTCGGCAAAGTGGAAAGATTTGAAATGCCGAATATCCATGCATTAAATTTTTTGCTTCACAATACTCTCGGCGGCGGCGGTACAGTATCGTTAAAACACGATGCACAAGGAAAAACTTTAGCCGCAGCACTTTTAAGAATGGAATTTGAGATATAACTATATTTACAAGGTTAATAAAAGATATTTATTAGAAAAGGAGAAAAAATGTTCGAAGAACAGTTAAAGATATTGAATGAGTTTGGAGAGAAGATTAGCAATCTAAGAGGTTATCTTTAAATTAGATGAAAAAGAAAAACAGATTTCAGAAATAACCAGGCAATCCGAAGCGCCGAATTTTTGGAACGATCAAAAAACTGCACAAGTACTTCTTCAAAAATCTAAGTCTCTGCAAATATGGGTTGATGCGTGGAAGAATTTGTTCGGCAAGTACAATCATCTGAAAGATTTTATTGAGCTTGCTGAATTAGAGAATGATGAATCATTTTCCCAGGATATAAATGTTGAACTCTCGATTGTTCAAAAAGATTATGCCGATCTTGAACTCCGTAGCATGTTGAGCGGTAAGGATGATGATAAGAACTGCATCCTAACAATTCATTCCGGCGCTGGCGGAACTGAAGCCCAGGATTGGGCACAAATGCTTATGCGTATGTATTTGCGATGGGGTGAACAGAACGGTTATAAAATGAATTTGATTGATTGGCTCGATGGCGATGGTGCCGGTATAAAAAGTGCAACCATAGAAGTTGAAGGTTCGTTTGCATACGGATATTTGAAAGCCGAGAATGGTGTCCACCGACTGGTTAGAATTTCTCCTTTCGATGCAAACAAAAGGAGGCACACTTCTTTTGCTTCTGTATTTGTTATTCCCGAAATAGACGATTCAATCGAGATAGAGATAAATCCGGCCGACTTGAAAATTGATACTTACCGTTCCGGCGGCAAAGGCGGACAGAATGTAAACAAAGTTGAAACCGCAGTGCGCATTACACATGTTCCGACCGGTACTGTTGCGGCGTGTCAATCTGAACGTTCGCAAATTCAAAACAAGACAAACGCGATGAAGCTTCTTAAAGCAAAACTTTACCAGATTGAATTGGAAAAACAGCAAGCAGAACAAAATGAAATTGAAAAAAGTAAGATGAAGATCGAATGGGGAAGCCAGATACGCTCTTATGTTTTTCATCCGTACAATATGGTTAAAGATCACAGAACCGGCTGGGAAACTTCCGATACCCAGGGCGTGATGGATGGCGACTTAAATAATTTCATAAAGGAATTTCTTCTTAAGTTCTCGCAGAACTAAGAAATATTTTTTGGTGATTTCTGAAATGCTTCTTATTATCATTGTCCAAGGATAATTCACGAGTTTTCATATAGTGATAAATTTTTTGAAATAATTAATAAGTTGATGACAGACATTTTATCTTAAGTAGTCGAAAAAAATGGATTGCTTTTAAGTTATCTACTTACGAAATTGTTTATAGGTTAGTTTATATTTTTTCATGAGAATTAAAATGAATTTAATAAAAAAACAAGCACTAACATTAATATTATTTTTAAGCATAGTTAATAATGTCATCTATTCGCAAGAATGGATAAAAATTACACCGCAGTTTGACCCACCAGGGGATTACTATCTTTTGTATGGTAAGTTTATTGATAAAAATAAAGGCTGGTTTATTGATGGCTACACTTTACGAATAATGAAAACGATTGATGGTGGATACACATGGGTTCTTTCTTTAGAGACAAATAATTTATTAAGTTCTCCCGGTAATATAACAGTTGTTGATAGCAATAACATTTGTGCACTCTTTGAACTTAATACTAATAGTAACGATAGTTCGATGATTAGGAAATCGACAGATGGTGGTTCAACATGGCGAGATATCATTACACCACAATTAAATAATATTTTCTTTACTAATAAAGATACTTGCATTGGAGGTGGTAGTGATATTTATAGATCATTTAATGGTGGTCAAACCTGGAACAAAGTCAGTTTACCATATTTTGATGGTGAATTAACAGTTACAAACATATTTTTTCTAAACAATCAATATGGATGGGTATCGGGTTATTTTACACCACCTAATTCATCATGGGATGGTCCTTTTGTGCCAGTTTTATTCCATACTATTGATGGAGGCCAAAATTGGGAAATAATTGATCTAGATATAAATAATTCAGATATGTTATCAAAGGTGTATTTTTCTGATCTTAATCGTGGAATAGTCACAGCGTTTAATAGTTGGATAATAACAACTAATAATGGAGGTATAGATTGGATTATTAAGGAACCACCAATTCCTCATAGGGATGTAATTTTATTGAATAATAATGGTTGGTTGGTTGGTGATAACGGTAACATGGCGCTTACAACAGACGGAGGATTTAACTGGATAATTCAAAACAAACTTACAAATAATAATCTTGAATCAATTTCTTTTGTAGATAGTAACTTAGGTTTTATTTTTGCCGGGGAAAATACTCTATTAAAATATTTTAAAACAGTTGGTGTTTCAGAAAAAGATTATATAAATGATTTACGACCTTTTATGTTGAAACAAAGCTTCCCTAATCCGACAAATTCTAGTACGAACATTTTATTCTCTATTTCAAACAGTGGTTATATAGAGATTGAGCTTTATAACATATTGGGAGAAAAGGTCAAAAAAATATATAATGGATTTCTCAATAAAGGGGAACACCGGTATAATATAGATATGGGATCGTTAGCGGGAGGAATTTATTATTGCATTTTAACCTATGATGGCTATTATGGCATTATTAAAATTCTATTACTTAAATAATTTGGAGATTTAATAATGAGAATCGTAATTCTTTTTTTTATGATTATTAATCATCTAAACATTTTGCATGGACAGTATTATAATATTAAAAATAATAAACAATATAATCCCATTAATGGTTATGTGAGAGCTGTCTATAATTGTGATACGTTTATTGAAAGAGGTGACGCAAAAGAAAAAGTAGAAAATTATTTACTTCAAAATAGTTCTATATTTGGTTATGAAAGTGGGATGGGAGACTTGAAATTTATAAAGCAGAACGAAAGTCATGGTATTAAACATTTTCTTTTCAAACAATATTATAATGATATTGAAGTAATTAATTCAAACATAGTAATAAGTGTTAACCAGAATAATAAAATTTGTATGATAATATCCGACTATCATCCAAAGATTAAAATTAGCGAAAACCCATTATTAGCTATATCATTTGTTGAGAAAAATGCAATTAATGCTTTTGATGAATACAAAAATGTTAATGAAATTAAAGTATCTGATAAAAAGATATATGTTGATGAAAATAATTTAGCACATTGGGTTTATGAAGTTGAAATCGGCTTGAATAACCTCCCATTGGGAATGGTATTAGTCGATGGGATAAATGGGAATATAATCGAAAAAAATTTTTATGGATTGAAATATACGGGTAGTGGAACAGTTTTTGAGCCAGATCCCGGCTCTTATTTAAGAGATTCCACTTTGACATATCTAAGTGATGTTTCGTCTGCTTACCAAAATGGAAAAGCATTAACTAACTTAAATAGCCCAAATTACCTAAGAGGGGCTTATGCTTATTCTAATGAATCGCTACAACCTCCTTCCACAGAAATAACAAGCAGCGATGGAAATTTTAATTTTACTAATGATCAAGCTGGGTTCAATTCAACTAACATTTACTATTTTATTACATATTACAGAAATTGGTTAAATACACTTTCAATCAGTCCCTTATGGCACGAAGATGAACAATCTATGATTTTTGATGGTAATGTAAATATTCCAAACTTTTCTAATAATGCTATTTACTATCCTCAAAGTCAATATGAATATATTCTTTTCGCTTCAATACCGAATACAATTAGACCTAGCCAAGATCTTAGTGTAATAATACATGAATATGGCCATGCATTACATGATGCGTTAATTAGTGGGGGATTTAATTATTTAACGAGCGGCTCTGATTCTGAAAGAATTAGTGAAGGTATTGGCGATTATTTAGCTATTAGTTTTAGGCGAACACTTCAATCCAATCCTTTTAGACCGAATAGAAGATCAAACTATTTTCGTGATGATTCAAGATTTGGTATTAAACCAGTCTCACAAGCAAATTATAACCTATGGGGTCAAGGGGACAGCTACTTTAATGGGGCTATATGGGCGTCTACAATTATGGATTTAGAATATAATGATGGAACAAATCCGTCATCTGGGACAAATTTAGGAAGGAATATAACAACTAAACTTTTATTAAAAAGTTTGAGTTATATACCAGTGACTGCAAATGCAATAGATTATGTAAATGCTATAATGCAAGCGGATCGAGACTTATATAATGGTTCTCATCTGTATACTATTGAACAAGTTTTTAGAAACCGTGGGTTTTTTAGTGGCTATGAAGTTAGTGGCACAATTAGCACCAATACAACTTGGTCGGATTATAGAGTGGTTACCGGCAATGTTACTATTGCTAGCGGTGTAACCTTAACAATTTTGCCCAACACATTTATTTATTTTGAGAGCGGCAAATATTTATCTGTGAATGGCAATATAAATGCTACTTCATCACAGTTTACAAGCTCAAGTTCTTCTACATATTGGGGCGGAATAGTTTTTAATAGTGGAAGTCAAGGAAATCTTGACGGTTGCACTATCAATCGTGTACAAACTTACGGAGGAGGGGCAATAGTAATAAGTAATGCTTCACCAACTATACAGAACTGTACGATAGAAAACAATGCTGGTGCAACAAGTGGCATTCAAATTCTTTCGAATGGTTCACCGTATATTTACAATAATATTATACGCAATAATACCTACCATGGAATTTTAATTGAGCATGCAAATGGATATCTTCGATATAATATGATAACCAGTTCAACAAACAATATGGCATCTGTTTACTGTAATAATTTTGCAAATCCATTATTCGGTGGTGTTGGTGGTGGTTTATCAGAAGGGAAAAACACGTTACAAAATGGTTATTATGGTTTATATGCAAACTATTATTCAACGCCAAGTGCCGGGGCTTCCGATATTGCCTATAATAATAGATTTATAAATAATTCTTATGCAAATACATATGCTTCAAATAATTCTTCTATACATGCGCGGTATGATTGGTGGGGACAGATACCTCCCGATCAAAATAAAATTATAGCTGTTAGTGGGTCAAATATTTATTGGGATCAATATTTAACAACAGATCCTGGACCCTCACGATCTATTCATTTTACTCCCCAGGATTATAATAAATCTCTACCATATTATAGTGTTCAGTCAATTAATGTGCCGACTTTATCAGAAGCAAGAGAATTAAGATTTAATAAACAATATGAACAAGCTATAAACATATACAAAACTATAATCGCTGATAGATCAAATTTGGAGAACGTAAAAATTGCATTAGTTGAAATTGGTAATACGTACAAAGAATGTAATGACTCTACGCTGATTGATTATCTAAATGATATTGGCATTACTAAAGATAATAATCTGTCTCTACGTCCATTAGTATTGAGTGTTCTTGAAAATATTTATTCGTATTCAGGAAACATCAACAAGGCAATAGATTTTAATAATGTTATTATTCGCGATTATCTGGAAACCGATCATGCTTATTATGCACATCTAAACTTATCGTTTCTTTATTACAACAAAGAAGAATATGATAAAGCACAGAGCGTAATAAATGAATTTAATTCTAAATATAGTTTGACAGATCATTACCAGCCAATTGAATGGCTTTTAAGTATAAAAACAGATAACAAGAATAGGTTGCTGGGAGATTTTTCATCAAATCAAAAAGTAAACAAAAAAACTGTAGAGAAAGTTATTCTATTTGAAAACTATCCTAATCCATTTAACCCTTCAACAAAGATTTCATTCACGCTTACATCAAAAGAGAATGTTAAGTTAAAGGTGTTTGATATTCTGGGGAGAGAGGTAGCATTACTTATAGATAAGGAGTTAGAAACTGGCAAACATGAAATTGAATTTGATGCAAGCGAGTTGCCAAGCGGTGTATATTTCTATAATCTCATAACCACAACAAATTCATTTACAAAGAAGATGTTGTTAATCAAATAGCATTATAAACTTTGTCCAAACTAAAAAGTTATATAGCCGGAACTACAATTGCTCAAGAGGGGGAGACCGCACGGAAATTATTTTTTCTTGTCGAGGGGAAGATAGGGATCTTCAAAGGTGAAACAAAAATTACCGAGTTTGATAAAGAAGGCACAATTGTAGGCGAGATGAGTTTAATCTTAAAGCAGCCGCGCACTGCATCAATTAAAGCAATAACAAATGTTCAAGTCCTTGAAGTTGAAGGCACCATTGAAGAGATAGTTAAGTTATATCCCGACATATCAAGAAAGATAATTAAATCACTTGCTGAAAGATTAGCCAAAGCAACAGAAGATTTTCATCACTAGAACAATATCAATTATGAAATTTCATACTGAATATTTGTGGTTCAATACCGCAAAGAGAAGAGAGTATATCAACATAACCGGCGAAGTTGAAAAAGCATTACAGAAAAGCGGTATCAAAGAAGGAATGATACTTGTCTCTGCAATGCACATAACAGCCGGGGTTTACGTCAATGATGCAGAAAGCGGATTGATTCAAGATATAGATGAGTGGCTCGAAAAACTTGCACCGTTCAATCCGCAATACCGTCACCACCGAACCGGGGAAGATAATGGTGATGCGCATTTGAAAAGTTTGCTTGTCCACCATGAGGTTATTATACCGGTTACAGATGGTAAACTGGATTTCGGTCCCTGGCAGCAAGTTTATTATGCCGAGTTTGACGGACGAAGAAAAAAGAGATTGATTATTAAAGTTATGGGAGTATGACCTCCCCCCATATCCCCATCCTTGGTAAGGAGGGGGAACAAAAGGGGGTGGTAAAAAAAATGAAAAATAAAAAGACCGATTTTTTCGATCGTGTATATAAAGTTGTTGCAAAAATTCCCGAAGGAAAAGTAACAACGTACGGTGCAATTGCAGAGGCATGTGGAATTAAATCAGCGGCACGGACGGTTGGATGGGCAATAAACGGCGCATCGAGTTATTTACCATGCCATAGAGTTGTAAATAGGAATGGCGCTCTTACCGGAAGAATCCATTTTGGCGATCCTCAATTAATGGAAGAACTCCTTCGTTCAGAAGGAGTTACTTTCGATAAAGAGGGAAATGTTAATATGGAAAAACATTTGTGGATACCTTCTACAAAAAGAATGAGTAAGAATAAGAACATGAGCAAAAGTAAAAGCAAGAATAAGAGCAAGAGATTGCACACTTCATTTAAACCGGTAAAGAAAAAAAGTAAATAATCACTTTGAATATTTATTAACTGATAATGAAGAAACACCGCCATCAATATTTATGAAAATTTTGTTATCCATATTTTCGAAAAAAGGTGTTTCGTAGTAACCATCGCTTTTCTTCTCGAATCCATCCAAATGACGCGACATTAAAACCATATCACCTTTGACTCTACAGCCGGAAGTTACCGGTATTTCGATTTTTAGACTTGCAGCACCCATCTCAACATCAACATAAGTTGAATCGTAGCGGTCGCCGATTTTCAGCGTTACATTTGCTGCACCGGTATTCAAATCAACATTTTTAACTTTATACTTTGATAGATCGAACCTCGCTTTTGCAGCTCCAAAGTTTAATCTAAAATTATAAACCGGATTTTCATTCAATGCCATCGTAAAATGATTTTTAATCTTCCCATCAAACAAATTAAAATGCTTCTTATTCAGATCAAAATGAACATAGGCGGAAGTATCTTCGATATCATAGTAATAATCGTATTCAGCCCAATTGCCGTATCCTCTACCATAAATTAATTTATCTGTAGTATTCTCAATCACAAATGTTCCGGCTCCTGAACTGAATTCAAAATCGACATACTTCACGGAACTATCATACTCCTCGGTAAAAGTTTCGGAATAATAATCGTTGTCATAATCGTGCGAAAATTCTATGCTGGCAAAAACGTTGTAAACAATTCCGAATAAAATTAACCCGATAAATAAACCGAACAGCGCACTGATAATTGGTCTAACAAATGAATTTTTGAACATCACAATAGCGCCCCATAGAACAAAAATCAAAGGCCATATATCCCACACAAAGCAAAAATCGCTGCTGATAAAATCATATCTTGTTAACAAAAACAAAGCACCTATTGTGAGAAGAAAGAAGCCCCAAAACAACTGTCCACTTTTCATTGTTATGCCTCTTATTTTTTAACTGAATTCCAAATTAAAGCGATGCCGATTAACACTAAAACGATGGGGAAAATATCTCCGAACCTGAAGCTTGGTATAAATCGATCGGCAAAAAATACTAAACCTATACCTATTAAAATAACCCCGGCAATAATACTTCCTTTTGATTTCTGCGGTTCAACTTGAAATTGCTCAAATGATTTTGAATTTGTTTCAGTACTTTCACCGGTTGTGGTTTGGGTATTTTCCAGATTAATCTTATAAGCTAATTCAAACGGTTCTTCTGGTATAACAATCCACAAGATTATATAAAGCAAGATTCCAACTCCGGTAGCAAAGGTGATGATTACAAAAATTATCCTCACTAATATTGGATCAAGATTAAAATAATCACCCAATCCGCCGGCAACGCCGCCAAATACACGGGCTCTGCGAGATCGATATAATTTTTTGTTCATCGCTGCCTCCTTTTTCATTAGTTCCGGTAATTAAGACGAACTATTAATTAAAAGGTTTGTTCTCTACGTAAATATAATTTGTTTGTATAAACTTTTACACTTGACTAATTTTACTTAAAAAGAAAAATCGAAAATGAGAATAGCTGTCTGTCAATCAAATCCGATAATTGGTGATATAAAGGGGAACACAGAAAAAATTTTAGCCGGTTATAAACAAGGTGTCGAGGAAAAAGCAGATCTCGTTGTATTCCCGGAATTATTCCTTTGCGGTTACCCGCCGTTAGACCTCGTAGAAAAAAAAGAATTTCGTGATGCTGTTAATAACGCTGCAAAACAAATTGCTTCTCAAACAAATCATATCGGATTGATCTTCGGAACGATCACTGAGGATTATGAGGATAAAATCGGTACCGGTGTTTATAATTCTGCGGCATTATGTTATGATGGAAAAATTCAATTCATCCAGCCCAAGACTTTGATCCCGAATTACGATGTATTTGATGAGGTTCGTTACTTTGAATCGGCAAAAGAAATTTCGATTCACGAATTTAAGGGTGAAAGATTAGGGATTTCAGTTTGTGAGGATATTTGGAACGACGCTGATTATTGGAAGAAAAGACTTTACCCGGTTGACCCGGTACAAAAGCAGATGGAACTTGGTGCTACTGTTCTAATAAACATTTCTGCAAGCCCTTATGCATATGGTAAACGTAACGAAAGATTGAAAATGCTTTCGGTACTGACTAAGAATGACAAATTACCGCTTGCTTATGTATGCTGCGTCGGTGCACAAACGGAATTAATATTCGATGGCGGAAGCATGTGCTTCAATGCAAAAGGAGAGCTTTGTTCATTAGGTAAAGCGTTTGAAGAAGATTTTTTCATTTTCGACACAAAGCGCGATTACAAAAAGATTGAAAGTGTAGAAGATTCATTTGAAGCCGAAGTTTTGAATGCTCTCATCAAAGGATTGAAAGATTATGCACAGAAAACCGGATTTAAGAAAGCACTGGTAGGTTTAAGCGGTGGTATCGATTCCGCTTTAGTTACATATATTGCGGTCCAAGCATTCGGCAAAGAAAATGTTAATGTAATACTAATGCCGTCAAAATATTCAAGCGAGGGGAGTATTAAAGATTCCGGGAAACTTATTGAAACTCTCGGCATCTCATCAGATATAATTTCAATTCAAAATGTAGTTGATTCTGCTTTGGAAGAATTGAGACCGGCATTCGGGAATAAAAAAGAAGATGTTACAGAAGAAAATCTTCAATCAAGAGTACGCGGATTATATTTGATGTCGCTTGCAAACAAACACGGGTATCTACTTTGTACAACCGGCAATAAATCCGAAATTGCTACCGGTTACGCTACATTATATGGCGACATGTGCGGGGCTGTTGCTGTTATTGGTGATATTTACAAAACCCAAGTATATAAAATTTGTGATTATATTAATCGTAAAGAAGAGATAATTCCGCAATTAATTATTGATAAAGCTCCTTCGGCAGAATTACGGCCCAATCAAAAGGACCAGGATTCACTCCCGCCATACGAACTTCTCGACAGAATATTAAAAATGTACCTCGAAGAACAAAAAGAATTCAACGAAATTTCTTCTGTTATCATGGAACCCGAAGTAGTTAAGAAAGTTTTAAGATTAGTCGATCTGAACGAGTTCAAAAGAAAGCAAGCCGCTCCTATACTTAGAGTATCTACGAAAGCGTTCGGGTACGGAAGAAGATTCCCGATTGTACAGAGATGGCGTACTTAAAAAAACTTATATATATTTTTCAAAAGGATTTAACATGTTTAAAAAAGTAATATACACCATTTTATCATTAATCATAATTAGCGGAATTAGTTTCGGTCAGTTTGGACTCAAAAAAGATTTAGTTAAAATACAAGTCATTTCTAATCAAGATAAAGTTCAGCAAGGAACACAACTTAAAATTGCCGTCAAAGCATCCATCCAGGAAACATGGCATATCAATTCCAACAAACCGAATGAAGATTTTTTAATTAAATCGGAAGTTGTGTCGAAAGACCAGAAATTTCCTTTGGCAAAAGTCGTATATCCTGGTGCCAAAGAGTTGCAATTTGAATTTTCCGAATTACCGGTTTCTGTTTACGACGGAGAAATTGTTATTGGTGCATTAGTACAAATTGATAAGAACACACCGGAAGGAAATTATCAAATTCCGATTCAGCTGAAGTACCAGGCATGCAATGATCAATCATGCATGCCGCCGACAAATGTAACCGATACATTATCAATTACAGTTGTTAGCGAAGCTAGTACTGTCAAGGAAATCAACAAAGAAATTTTTGAAGATTTAGATTTATCGCAAACGCCGTCATTCGGCAATAAAGATGAAAGTACGATAGCATCAACACTTGAATCAAGCGGTATTGTTTTAAGTTTACTTTTTGTCTTTCTCGGAGGACTGGCACTAAATCTTACACCATGTGTTTACCCTTTGATTCCAATAACAGTTGGTTATTTCGGCGGACAAAGCGAAGGGAGAACTTCCAAACTTTTTCTGTTAGGAATTTTATATCTGCTTGGCATGGCACTAACATATTCCGTAATTGGTGTAGTAACTTCTTTGAGCGGTGCTGTGTTTGGATCACTACTTCAAAATCCGTTTGTCATAATCGGTATAGCATTACTTTTTGTTGTACTATCATTGAGCCAGTTCGGAGTTTATGAATTTAAATTGCCCGATTCATGGGTAATGAAAGCTGGCGGTGCTAAAGGCGGCTCTTACGGAGCTTTTTTTATGGGATTGACAATGGGGATTGTTGCTGCCCCGTGTATTGGTCCTTTTGTGCTCGGCTTAGTTACATATGTCGCAGCTAAGGGTGATCCATTTTATGGATTTCTCATGTTTTTTGTCTTAGCACTTGGTCTCGGTTTTCCTTATTTGCTCTTGGCTCTCTTCTCCGGCAAAATTAAAAAGCTGCCGCGTGCCGGCGATTGGATGGAAGGTGTTAAACATATATTCGGATTTCTGCTGCTTGGCATGTCAATCTATTTTGTAAATCCTATTCTGCCCAAAGCTATTCAGTCATATACATTGCCGGTATTCGGTATTATCACAGTACTTATTTTGTTATTATTTGATAAAACCGCAAATAACGTAAAAGGATTTAAATTATTTAAATATGTTTTCTCAATTATTGTTTTAGCACTCTCTGTATATTCATTAATCCCTTCTCAAGAAGCTGAACCCGATTGGCAGATTTTTTCCGAAACAAAATATGAATCCTCTTTAACACAAGGCGAAAATATGTTGATCGATTTTTATGCCGATTGGTGTATCCCTTGTAAGGAACTTGACGCCTTAACTTTTTCCGATAAAAAAGTTCTGGAGGAATTGAAACGGTTCACGACATATAAAGTTGATATGACCCGGACTCTTTCGGAAGAAACAGAAAAAATTAGTAATAAATTTAATATTGTAGGTATGCCGACAGTATTACTTATAAATTCTAAGGGAGAAGAAGTAGAGCGCCTTACTGGTTTTGTTGATGCCGAGGAATTTTTGAAATTACTGAAAGGCGTAGAGTGATTTAGATCGTTTTAATATTCTAAATCATTTCTGTATTTTTACTCCGCTCAAAAGTAATATTGTTAGAATAATTTAAGAGATATATCATGGCAAAAACAGTTCAAGTAGTAGATGATGTAACAGTCAGATTCGCTGGTGATTCAGGCGATGGGATGCAGCTTACCGGCTCCCAATTTACCGATACAACAGCAATTGTAGGAAATGATTTAAGCACGCTGCCCGATTTCCCGGCTGAAATCCGCGCCCCCGCCGGTTCTCTTTCAGGTGTAAGCGGTTTCCAGCTCCATTTCAGCAGCAGTGATATCCAAACTCCCGGTGATGCACCCGATGTTTTAGTTGCTATGAATCCGGCTGCACTTAAAGTTAACCTTAAAGACATAAAGAAGAACGGAACGATCATCGTTAATACAAACGCATTCGATGCAAAAAATTTAAGATTGGCAAATTATGATACTAATCCCTTGGAAGACGGATCGCTTGCCGGCTACAATGTTATCCAGGTTGAGTTGACAAAACTTACCATGGCAGCATTGGAAGGAATTAATCTTTCCGTTAAAGATAAAGACAAGTGTAAGAACTTTTTTGCATTGGGAATAATGTACTGGATGTACAACCGTCCGATAGAGATTACACTTAAATGGCTCGAAACAAAATTCAAAAAGAAACCTGAAGTTCTTGAGGCAAACCAAAAAGCTTTGCAAGCCGGCTATAACTACGGCGATACTACCGAGATTTTTACAACAAGGTACGATGTCAAACCGGCAAAACTTCCTAAAGGTGTTTATAGAAATGTTTCCGGTAATGAAGCTGTTGCACTTGGCTTTATTACTGCATCTTTAAAAAGCGGATTGCCGTTATTTCTTGGTTCATATCCAATTACACCGGCTTCGGAAATTTTGCAAGAACTTAGTAAGTACAAAAATTTTGGTGTAATCACGTTTCAAGCAGAAGATGAAATTTCCGGGATTTGTTCTGCTATCGGCGCCTCTTATTCCGGTTCATTAGCTATTACAAGTACTTCCGGTCCGGGACTTTCATTGAAGATGGAAGCTGCCGGTCTTGCTGTTATGACCGAGTTGCCGGTAGTGATAATCGATGTGCAGCGTGGCGGACCAAGCACCGGTTTGCCGACAAAAACAGAACAAGCCGATTTGATGCAAGCAATGTTTGGGCGACACGGGGAGGCACCGGTTGTTGTTCTTGCTGCTCAAAGCCCGGCTGATTGTTTCTTTATGTCGATCGAAGCTGCAAAGATCGCATTGGAGCATATGGTCCCGGTAATTTTATTAACCGATGGATATCTTGCCTTTGGATCCGAACCGTTGAATATTCCCCAAATTGATGAACTTCCTGAAATTAAAGTTAACTTCAGAAGAGACCCGGAAGGGTTTCATCCGTACCAGCGTGATGAAAATTTTGTTAGACCTTGGGCAATACCAGGCACACCCGGCTTGGAACATAGGATCGGTGGATTGGAGAAGAAAGATGTTTTCGGCAATATCAGTTATGAACCGGCTAATCACGAAATTATGATCAACAATAGAAAAAATAAAGTTGAGAAAGTTGCTGATTTTATTTCCGATCTTGTAGTTGAAGGTGAGCAAGAAGGCGAGCTTTTAATCCTGACCTGGGGCAGTACTTACGGTGCTACAAAAGAAGCGATTAGAAATGCTAAAGTGAAAGGTTATAAAGTTTCTCATGCTCATTTAAAATATATTAATCCTTTCCCCAAAAATATTGAAACAGTGTTGAGTAAATTCAAAAAGGTAATTATTCCTGAGTTGAACCTTGGACAAATGGCTATGATAATTAAGAGCAGATTCTTAAAAGATGTTATCCAGTTTAATAAAGTTCAGGGACAGCCGTTTAAGGTTGCTGAAATTGAGAATAAAATAATCGAGGTTTTAGGAGGAAGTAATGGAAAATAAAATAGATGAACTTGTACCTGAAGTGAAATATACAGCAAAAGATTTTGCTTCCGATGTAGATGTTAAATGGTGCCCGGGCTGTGGTGATTATTCTATACTTGCACAAGTTCAAAGAACATCACCGGATTTTGGCGAGCGTAAAGAAAATATTGTATGGGTATCCGGTATCGGTTGCTCAAGTCGTTTCCCGTATTACATGAACACTTTTGGATTTCACAGTATTCATGGACGTGCTGCTGCAATTGCAACCGGTGTAAAACTTGCTAATCCCAAATTACAAGTATGGGTTGCTACCGGCGATGGAGATATGCTAAGTATCGGCGGCAATCATTTTATACATGCTTGCAGAAAAAATATTAATCTTAAAATCCTGATGTTCAACAACAGAATTTACGGATTAACGAAAGGGCAGTATTCACCAACATCTGAAAAAGGTAAGATTACAAAGTCATCCCCGTTCGGAACAGTCGATTGGCCGTTCAATGCAATTAAACTTGCCGATAGTGCCGGTGCAACTTTTATAGCCCGTTCTTTAGATAGAGATCCGAAACATTTGCAAGAGATGATTACGCGTGCATCAAAACATAACGGTATGGCGTTTATAGAAGTTTATCAAAACTGCCCGATCTTTAACGACGGCGCTTTTGCTGCACTGACTGAGAAAGAGACTAAACCTTTGAACGTTGTAGTACTGGAACACGGCAAACCGCTTGTCTTTGGTGCAAATAAGGATAAGGGAATTAAACTTGATGGTTTGAATCCGGTTGTTATCGATCTTAATGATGGTAAACATTCAATCAATGATTGCTGGGTACATGATGAATTTGACGATAATCCAACGAGAGGATTTATACTCGCACGTTTTTCCGATTTGCCCGGCTTCCCCACGCCGATCGGGGTATTTCGTCAATTCAAAAAAGCTACTTATGACGGCGATTATCATGGTCAAATAGCTCATGTGAAAGAACAAAAAGGGAGCGGTACTTACGAGAAGTTGATGTTTACCTCAAATACCTGGGAAGTCAATTAATCTTAGATAATAGATTTTGTGATTTTATTCCCGATTCTTAATTAAATTTGAAAGGCGAAGTTGATACTTCGCCTTTTATTTATACAGCGGAAATTCGTGATGAAAAAATTTGAAATACTGAAAGAGATTATCGAACAGCACAAATCATTTTTGTTGACAACTCATGTCAACCCCGATGCGGATGCACTTGGCTCCGAACTGGCACTTCATGAAATATTGCTTCTGCTCGATAAAAAAGTTAGAGTTGTTAACCACAGCGCCACGCCTTATAACCTTGAATTCCTTGACGAAAAAAAAGTAATTGAAAAGTACGATAGTGAAATTCATAAAAATATTTTCAACGAAGCGGATGTATTAATCGTATTGGATTTGAATCAAGCCAACCGTGTTGTGAAAATGGAAAAAGGTTTAACCGAATTTACCGGGATAAAAATTTGCATCGATCATCACAAAGACCCTGAGAATTTTGTTAACCATTTTATCGGGGGCGACGAATACTCTGCTACCGGTGAAATAATTTATGATTTTCTTGAACAGGCAAAGTTAGTTAAGATGGACAAACGTATTGCCGAGATGATCTATGTTGCTGTTATGACCGATACCGGGTCATTCAGATTTGAGAGAACTTCACCCAAGATTCATAAATTAGCTGCCGATCTGTTAAGTTATGGCGTGAATCCTACAGCTATTTATGATAAGGTTTATGATCAATTCCGCGTAGGTAGGATTAAACTTCTCGGTGAAACGCTCAGCTCAATCGAATTGCACGCGGATGGTAAAATCGCAGTAATGAAAGTAACAAGGGAAGCTTTGGAAAAAAATAATTCATCTGAAGCCGATGTTGATGGTTTTGTCAATTATTGTTTATCTATTCAAAATGTTTTGATTGGAATTTTAATTTATGAACTTAAAGACGGAATTAAAATTAGTTTTCGTTCTAAAGGAAATATCCCGGTTAACAAACTAGCCCACGAATTTAACGGCGGAGGGCACAGCAATGCAGCCGGTGCAAAAATACTCAATACCGGTATTGAAGAAGCAAAGAAAAAAATTCTTAAATCGGCAATCAATTATCTTTGAAAGAGGCAGATATGAACTTCAAGACTAGAATTAAAGCAGAACCGGATATAATTAAGTTCGGCAGTGAGTCGGGACTTGTCAAATTTTTTATTGATTCAAGCAATCTTGAAAAATTGGTTGATGACTTTTTTCAAAGCATGAATTTGAAATTGAATCGTACCCAGAAAAAATATTTTTTAAACAACAAAAATGATGAATTAACTTACAACGCCACCGGCGATGAACCTTCCGTGATATATCTTAAAAAAGTCAAGATAGATAAAGATTTTACAAGCGATTTTTTCAGAAATTATTTCGCCGGGCTTATCCAGTCGCTCAAAGGGAAAGAACTGAAATCCGTTCACTTAGTTGTTCCGGCATTCAGTCATTTTACGGCTTATTTTGAAAACGATACCTATATGATACAGACGATGATTGAAGGAATTCACCTCGGCAACTATACATTTGATAAATATAAATCTGAAAAAACCGGCACGTATGATTTGGCAATCAATCTACACTATACTGATTTGGAGAAAGTAAGAAGAATAATTGATCAAACAAGTAAATTAATGGAAGCGGTTCATTTTACCCGTGATTTGGTAAACGAACCTTCTATTACTTTAACTCCACAAGAATTTGCTAAGAGGACAAAAGCCGAATTAACAAAGTATAAAGTAAAGGTTACAATCTTTGATAAGAAAGAACTGCAAAAACGTAAAATGAATGCCATACTTTCGGTAGGTGCAGCAAGCGTGCATGACCCGTTGATGATGGTATTAAACTATAAACCGGAGAAAGTGAAAAAGAAAATTGTGCTTGTCGGCAAAGGTGTTACATACGATTCCGGTGGACTATCGATCAAACCGACTTCGAGCATGATTGAAATGAAAGCTGATATGGCCGGCGGTGCGTTGGTAGTTGGAGTTATGAAAGCCGCCGCAACGCTAAAACTCCCGGTTGAAATTGTTGGCGTTGTCCCTTGCGTAGAAAATATGCTTGGCGGTGCATCGTATAAACCCGGCGATGTAATTGTAGCTGCGTCGGGCAAGTCTATAGATGTTAAAGATACGGATGCAGAAGGCAGAATAATTCTTGCCGATGCACTTCATTTTGCATCGCAGCAGAAGCCGGATGAGATAATTGACTTTGCAACTTTAACCGGTGCGATTGCTGTCGCACTGGGACTAATCATATCAGGACTCTTTACAAATAATGATGAGATGGCAGAGAAGTTAGTAACTGCCGGCAACAAAACATTTGAACGGATGTGGCGTATGCCCTTCTGGAATGATTATAAAACCATGATCAAGAGTGAAATTGCCGATGTATCAAATCTTGGTCCGCGTTGGGGCGGTGCTATTACTGCCGGAAAATTTTTAGAACATTTTGTTGATGAAAATATTCCGTGGGCACATCTCGATATTGCCGGTCCATCCATTAAACATGAATTTAACAACTACACAAAAAATTACGATACCGGCTACGGCGTTCGGATGATGGTTGAGTATTTGAAGATGTTGTAGGTTCTCTAAAAGTTTATGCAATGATGTTGTGACTACTTTATTAAGATTATCTTCTTTGTTTCGCTGAACACTGAACGTAGTGAAGTGGCTCGAATGATAAGTGAATAGAAATAAACTCCGCTTTGTAGGGCGAATCGCCGATTCGCTCCGACATTAAATTGTACCGAATATTTCCCGGCAATTGATATTCATTAACAATTGTTTCTATTTCTCTGCCAAGGATGTCGTAAACTTTCAAGGTTGTAAAAACGACTCGCCGAGTCGTCTCTACGGTGGGAATTGAATATTCTATTATTTTCTCCACCAGGATTTTTTACACGATGCTTTTCCACTGCCTCCCAACGAGATGCTTAATCCTAATAAAAAACCAAAATTATACCATCCGCCGTTATTGTAAACGGCATAAACTGCAATCGAATCATCGAATAGGGAAATAATGAAACTAATTGGTGCAATCAATCCGTGCCATAATCCGTACCAAAACCCAACTTGCTGAATATCTTGTGAATACTGGTATTGAATAGCATCTGCGCAGCTGCTTAATAAGCCGACTAAAACCAGAGCTGTTATCAATAAGAATAATTTTTTGCAGATCATTTTTTAGTCCTAGTATTTATCAACTATTTATGAATGTAAAGATTGTTTGACGGCGTGGTTTTTAAGTTTACACCGTGTTTTTTACAGTGCCGCCGCTCAACACAGCTTTGCAGCTTTGAAAAACTTTGCCAATAATTATTTATAATTTTGTTTTGTTCACTACACTCAAAAAGCAATTAACTTTTGTCAGCCAGCTTAATAATTGCACAAATGCCGCACTGGAAATAGTTTACGCCATGTCTTTGAAACTATTCATGTTGGACTGCATTTTGTTTAGGTTTATTCTTAATCTGCTTCCACTAGAATTACTTTAACTGGCACGGCTGGAAAATGTCTTTTTAGTCTTTCAATGTCATAAACTAGCTGTTCGCCATATGAGACTCCGCTTGACATTTCACTTTGAAGTGCGTGGGAAGGTACGATTTCAACACCAACTTCTGCCTTATTTTCATTAAAGAAGTATTGGAATTTAGCCATATCATAAAACATAAAAGCATACTTACCAAATTGGACTTCAACTAAAACTTTTTCTTTTACAAAATCTATTTGCTTGAAAGCACCCTTAATTTGAGTATCACTATTTGGAATAGTGATCGTATATGTATCTCGCAACTCATTGAAACCCTTTTTATTAAAGGCTTCCTTGAATTGTTGATTCATATCTGTGGGAGAGTAAAGTGCTCTTCCAATCATTGTTTTTTCTTTACTGATTTTTGTTTTGGAAGATTTAATTTTCTTTATAACATCATAAATCTCTTGATTAAACTTTGGATAACGAACTTGCAGAATTTCGCTTCCGCCAAGATGAGAATATTCATATACAACTTTCATAGATTACCTTCAAAAATTTGGGAAAAGAGATATTAAATTATTACCAACACTAACTTTTTTGGGTGGAACGTATTTCTCTTTTGTATTAGGATCAAAAACGGGTCTCTCCATAGGGCGAATTAATAATTCACCTTCGAGGGCAAGATTAATTCTTTCTTTTGCAATTTTATGATATTCAGGTAATATTTCAGCGCCAATAGATTTTCTTGAATGAATTACTGAAGCAATTTGAGTTGTTCCAACTCCCATAAATGGGTCAAGTGTCCAATCACTTTCATTAGTTAAAGAAAGGACTAATCTTTCAATAAGTTCTATTGGAAATTGTGCTGGATGAATAGTTTTTTCAATATGATTTGATTTAACATTTGGAATATCCCAAACATCCGAAGGATTTTTTCCAAGCGGATTACCCGATAGTTCACCTTTCTTTGGTCCTTTGAAGTGACGCTTATTGGGGTATTTAGATGGAACCCTAACTGCATCCAAGTTGAAAGTGTATTCATCAGATTTTGTAAACCATAAAATTACTTCATAGCGTCCGGAATACCTTTTACTTGCATGTAAGCCATGACCGAAATGCCAAACGATTCGATTGCGCATTTTAAGATTTAATTCGCTGAATATAGGATATAGCAAAATGTCTAATGGTATAATTTCGCCGTTGTCAACGTAGTTACCAACTTGCCAACAAATACTTCCATTCGGAGATAAAACTCTAACACATTCTTGGATTACTTTTCTTTGGGAGCCCAAATATTTGTCCAACTTTTCCCGTTTCTCATATGCTTTGCCAATATTATATGGCGGAGACGTAACAACTAGTTTTACGAACTCATCTGGAATTTTTTCTAATATTTTTAGACAATCACCATTGAAAAGGACTAAATCTGCTTTCGGATTGAATTTCTCTGATATATTCATAGACTGCTAAAATTTTCTTAACAAAACTTGACCTAATATACAAAAATCAAAACATAATTTTGAGGTAATGTTTTGTAAAAGAAATGATATAATGACCCAACAATTAATAGTTGCTCCGAACGCTGACGCATCAATTGCTAACTATCGTTCTTAAAATTCAATTTTGTTAATTAAATCGATTTACATAACACCAAATTCTGAAGAACCAAATCTTAATGCGATTCAGTTAAACCGCATCGAAGATTGCAGTCGCATTGAATTGAGTCTATACCGGCTTTGATATACCTATATCTATTCTCATCTGATTAACAATCTGATTTCTAATTGAGATAATCTGTGTATAACAATTTTTCATCGACTTGATTTCATCACTGTCTTGACTAATTACTGTTATCAGTGGATACGATGTTAAATACTTAAGAGTAAGATCAACATATTCTTTTGTGACTATTGAATATCTATCAAGAAGTTCAAGTATCTGTTCACTACAGACAATTTTAACTCCACTAAATTCTTCAGACATACGATACTGTTCATTGCCCCAATCAATGATGAATTTATTAAACTTATTAAAATACATTTGAATTACATTTGCCGACTCAGATGGATTTGCAAATACTTCTCTATTCATTTCGGCGGCAGCTTCCAGCACTTCTTCACTTTGAAGATTATTCAATAGACGTTGATTCATATAATCAATTTTATATATGTAATTTTTATACGCCTCATATCTAATATGCTTATTAGTTTTCGATTCATCGTATTCACACTCCATAGTTATCTTTTCGTACTCAATTTTTTTCTTACCACGATACTGGAAATATGCAAGGGCTAAACTCAATAAGAATAAAAAATAACCGGAATATGTAATTAATATATTATCCATTTTTGTTAATAATACTATTAATATACGCATCACTAATTAGCTAAAGAAGTTAGGTCTGACTTAACTGAATAAGTATGCGTGGTGCTGCATCCTCCTTTGGTTGACAATTTTTTATCATCTTTTGTCCATTCATCAAAGAGAGAGTATTTTAAAAAAGTTGTTCAATGCTTCCTCAACTTACCAGAAAAGGGAATTGTTGTCAACAGACCCTCCCCTTACGTCCCTTCCTCCGCCCAACAAGATGGCGGACAAGTAGGGGGGGAACCGGCAAAGCCGGAGGGGTGGGTTAAAATAGGTGGTTGGAAACGCGAGGTTAGAAAATATTCCCATCCTTCATCTCGTAAACTTTTTCGCCAATCTTAATCAACTCAGGATTGTGAGTTACAATTAATAATGTAGCACCAAATTTATTTTTAAGATCACGGAAAAGTTCGTGCATCACTTCACTATTCTGCGAATCGAGATTACCGGTCGGTTCGTCTGCAAAAATTATTTCTGGATTGTTGGCAAGAGCTCTTGCAACAGCAACGCGCTGTGCCTCGCCGCCGGAGAGCTGTGAAGGTTTGTGATTGATTCTTTCTTTTAACCCGATCGAGGAGAGTAATTCTTCAGCTTTCTGAAGCGCTTTCTTTTTCTGAACACCTGAAATCATAACCGGGATGGCAACATTTTCGGCGGCAGTAAATTCCGGCAGAAGATGATGGAATTGAAAAACAAACCCGATCTTTTCATTCCTGAATTTTGAAAGTTTCTCATCGTTCAATTTGAAAATGTTAGTCGAGTTAATATAGACTTCGCCGGAGTCCGGGTAATCCAATCCGCTAAGAATATGCAGTAGCGTACTTTTACCGGCGCCCGATGCACCAACAATCACGGATATTTTACCTTTCTCGATATTTAACGATACACCCTTGAGTATGTTCAATCTTTCTTCGTCTTCGTTGAAAAATGATTTCCTGATATCCTTCGCTTCTAAAATTATATTATTCATAATCACTCATATTTAATTGAATCAATTATAATTGTACTGGCTGCACGTTTTGCCGGGTACAAAGAAGCAATGTATGATAAAACTAAAGCCATTAAGCTTACTGCAAAAATGTCGGTTAACCTGATCTCAACCGGCATAGCATTGATTATATATTTTGTTGGATCGAGCGGATAAAAATTGTATTCCATTTGCAAGTAGCAGACTATCACACCGATGATGATTCCTAAAAATGTCCCGATTATGCCAACCAATAATCCTTCGAACATGAAAATTTTTACTACGGATTTTTTGTTCACACCGATTGTTCTTATCACGCCGATATCTTTTTTCTTTTCGAGGACAGTCATTGTAAGCGATGCGAAAATATTAAAGGTTGCAACAGCAATAATTAGGCAGAGAAGAATATAGGCAGTCCATCTTTCAATCATCATCACATTGTAGAGGTCTTTATGGAGATCGTACCATGTGTTGATTGAAAAATATTTTGTGTTTATAACATCCGACATTTCTTCTTTAAAATTCTCCGCTTTGTCTATATCTTTTAAACGAATTTCATAACCCGTAATTCTGTTTCTTAATCCAAACAATCTTTGTCCCGATTTTAATGATGAAAAGACCGACCCGACATCATAATCGCGGTTGTTTGATTCGAACAAACCGGCAACAATAAATTTCATCGTGTTCGGGATCGATAGAGTAGTGATTGTTTTTTCAATGTTATATGCCGATGTAACATAAATTGTATCGCCTACACGTGCGGAAAGTCTTAATGCTAATGGGAGACCTAATAAAATTTTGTTTGAATTATTCTCTTCGCCGAGGTTGTATTTGCCGCTGATGATTTTTGTGCTGACGCCCCAATCGGCGCTTCTATTTGAAGTCCCTTTTAAATCAACTATTTCATACGACTGTTTATTTAGTATTATTACTTTACCTTCAACAAAAGGAGAGAATGAATTTATCAGCGTACTTTTGGCTAACTGATGTTCGAGACTATCAACGTAACTAAATCCCTTTTCGTCGATCACGGAAATCCTAACGTGCGGATCGAAACTTACAAGTATCGATTTAACAAGCGACCCGAACCCGTTGAAAACGGAAAGTACAATTATCAATGCAGCCACACCGATCGTTACACCAAGTGTAGAAAGGATTGAAATTATTGTTATAAAATTCAATCTGTGTTTTGATTTTAAATATCTGCTTGCAATAAAAAATTCAATCATTAGTCAAACCGTATCGCTTTTAATGGAGTTATTTTTGATGCAATCCATGCCGGCATCAACGAGGCAGTCATTGATATAACTATTGTGATTGCCGTAATCAAAAGGTAATTATTTATATCGATCGATATTGGTACTCTTGTTACGAAATAAATTTTATTTGGTAAAGAGATTATATCGAACTTATCTTGCAAAACACTCAGTATTAACGCCAATAGATTGCCGGTTAATACACCCCAGAATGTTATGTACGCACCGTTTATCAAAAACATTTTGATGATTTTATTTCTGTTAAAGCCAAGGGAGCGCAATATCCCGATGGAGTTCGTTCTCTCTAGAACGATCATCAATAATGTGCCGATAATATTGAAGACAGCGACAAAAATTATCAAACCCAAAATAATGGGGATCGGCTTTTTCTGTAACTCAAGCCACATAAAAATATTTTGATGCACTTTAAAAATCGATCTCACATAAAAAGGGTAACCAAGAAAATCTTGCATCCTTTCAGCAAGAGTTTCAACTTTTGTTATATCGCTCACTTTAATGTTGTAACCCGATACATCGCCGGTAATCCCGAACATTTCCCTTGCAGCATCCATTTCGATATAGGCGTTCAGGTCATCATATTCGGAGATTCCGCTTTCAAAAATTCCGGCTACAAAGAATTCTTTGATTACGGGCGGATTATCGATTGACGGTAGCTTATCATTTTTAATCGAGAACAAAAAAACTTTACCGCCGGTTTTAACGAACAATTTTTCCGCTAGTTTCTTACCGATAAATATCGGCACAGCGGAATTACTTGAAGAAAAATTTGTATCGGAGTTTATCAAGAATTTGTTTAGGTTGCTCCAGATATCTTTTTTACTCATGCCGATAATTGTAACGCCTTCGGAAAGATTTTTTGATTTTATTATTGCCAATTTAGAAATGAACGGTTCGATAGCTGCAATCTTTCCGCCAAACGATCTTGTTAGTTCATCGTTAAAAAATTCCGGGCCGGGCAAAGGTTTATTGCTGAACCCGGTGATTTTGATGTGTGAGTTCATCTCAACAATTTTTCGAGACACAACGTGGTTAAAACCGTCAAGAACTGTTAAAGCCATAATAACAACAGTTACACCAATTGCTATCCCGATAATTGTAATTAGCGAAATTGCAGAAATGAAACGGGTTCTTTTTTTTGATTTAATGAAACGATCTGTAAGGAAATAAGTAAGCCGCATTGAATTTTTATCTTGTTCATCATAAAAATAGTTATAAATTCTATTACTGTCCCAAACTTTATTGCGATATGTAAAAGACTTATAAAACCAGTTCTTTTAATATATTTATTCTATGGTGTAAATTATCCCTAAAAATTTTCTCTTAATGTAGCAGCTCTTCAAACAACTTATTTGAACCTCGAAGAAAAGTTCGGGACAGATATGATAAATTCTCTATTAAGGAATTCAAGGTGTTAAATTGACATTTCACGCTCAAAAATATATTTTTGTTACCCTCATTTTAATCCGCCAGAGGCGGACGAGGGTTTAATTGCCAGCCGCCTGGCCTCGCTTAGACAAGCAATAGGAGGTCAAAGCGGGTTGCGGCGAGGAAATTCATTCGGGGAGTAGCTCAGCCCGGCTAGAGCGCTTGGTTTGGGACCAAGAAGTCGCAAGTTCGAATCTTGTCTCCCCGACATCTGTTCTTAAAATAGTGGATGTGCCCGTAGCTCAATCGGATAGAGCATCCCGACAAGGTCGGGAGGGTTAGTGGACAGCCAGCAAGATTGGCTGGTAAATTCTGCCGATCCGAAGGACTCTTATGGAAAGGCATCTCGTTGAGAGATTCCACTCGGGCATACAAAAAAATTGTTTTTTATTTTTTTGAAAAATGTGCCCGTAGCTCAATCGGATAGAGCATCAGCCTTCTAAGCTGAGGGTTAGTGGTTCGAGTCCACTCGGGCATACGAGTTTTTTGAGAGTTTTACATGGTGACCATAGCTCAGCTGGTTAGAGCATCTGGTTGTGGCCCAGAAGGCCATGGGTTCAAATCCCATTGGTCACCCAATATGAAAATTAGGAATGAAAATTAGAAATTTTAACTGTCTAATAAATAATTTTTCATTTTTAATTTATCATTTTTAATTCTGTGATGGCCCCATCGTCTAATGGTTAGGACATCGCCCTTTCACGGCGGTAATATGGGTTCGAATCCCGTTGGGGTCACTTCTTTGAATTAAAAATTATAAAGGCAGAATTAAAAAATTGTCTTAATATGGGTTCTGCCAAGGGCATCCCGTTTGCCACTTACTGAATTAAAAATTAAAAAGGCAGAATTCAAAAGTATTGAAGTATTAATGTGGGTTCCTCTTAAGTCATTTCTTTTTTGAATTACTTTTTTGGACTGCAACATTTCAATTATAACAGACCAATTTTAGGCCCTATCGTCTAATGGTTAGGACATCGCCCTTTCACGGCGGTAATATGGGTTCGAATCCCGTTAGGGTCACTTACTTGAATTAAAAATTAAAAAGGTAGAATTAAAAAGTTGTCTTAATATGGGTTCTGCCAAGGGCATCCCTTTGGGAGAATCCCGTTAGAGTCACTTACTTGAATTAAAAATTAAAAAGGTAGAATTAAAAAGTTGTCTTAATATGGGTTCTGCCAGGGGCATCCCTTTGGGAGAATCCCTTAGGGTCACTTACTTGAATTAAAAATTAAAAAGGTAGAATTAAAAAGTTGTCTTAATATGGGTTCTGCCAGGGGCATCCCTTTGGGAGAATCCCGTTAGGTCACTTCCTTGTGAATTAAAAATTTAAAAGTAAAATTAAAAGGTACTGTAGGTAGGTATTGTTTAAGATATTACTATTCCGTAAAAAATCACTTCTATTCTGATTAGTTTTTTAATTATTCCATTTTTTATATTTTTCTGTTAACTAACATTTACGAAATGATTTTTTATGCGTGACTATTGGGCAAATCTTGGGGCTAATGACGAGTATATTTCTTCACAAAAATCTTATAAGAAGTTTTTCCCATCGCTCTATTATTATTTTTTTCACCTCTTAAGAATTGTTTTCTATAGTAACCGTCAGGCAAAAAAAAATATATATGATGATATTAACTGGGTTAATTCATCGATTGATATTGTAAAGAGTTTGGAAAAAACCGGCATCAAATTGCATGTAACCGGTTTGGATAATATTCGTAAAGCATCGGGACCGGTTATATTTATTTCCAACCACATGAGCATCCTCGAAACATTTGCATTCCCTTCTTTTATTCATCAGCACAAGAAAGTAGTTTATATAATGAAAGAGGAGTTAACAACATTTCCTTTGTTTGGACCGGTTTCCGCTGTGCGCGATCCAATTATTGTCGGAAGAGAGAATCCAAGAGAGGATTTAATTAAAGTGCTGGAACAAGGTGCCGAGAAAATTAAAAATGGAAAATCTATAATTGTATTCCCACAAAGAACAAGATCGAGAATGTTTGTACCGTCTTCCTTCAACACATTAGGGATAAAACTCGCAAAAAAAAATAATGTGCCGGTAATTCCAATAGCTATTGTAACAGATGCATGGGGGAATGGTAAAATCCTTAAAGATTTCGGCAAGATCGATCCATCCAAGGAAGTTAAATTTGCATTCGGTGAGCCGATTGCCATCACCAGCAACGGTAACGAAGAACACCAAAAAGTAATTGATTTTATCAAAAATAAATTTATTGAATGGGGACGCCGGGATTTAATTTCCGAATAATCAAATAAGATTTAAGAATCTCACTAACCTTTCTAAACTTAACACATCCTTAACACACCCTTAACCGCCAGTTAACATTCGATCTCTAAGTTTGAAATGGAATTTTCAAATGGAATGGAGAGAGAAAATGTATTATTCAACCAAATTATTTTGGGGCAGCACTATCCTAAAATTAATTAAAAAATTTAATGCCTTTTTATTCTTCTTTATTATTTCTGCCTCAATATCATTCGCCCAAGAAAAAGGTAAACTTTCCGGCAGTGTTGTTGATTCGGAAAACGGTGAAACTCTTATTGGAGTTAACATAGTTTTGAAAGGAACAACAATGGGTGCGGCAACCGGAATAGATGGGACTTATTTAATAGAAGGAATTCCTCCCGGAGAGTATGATCTAATTTTTTCGATGATCGGATATTCTAAAAGTACTGTGAACGGAATTGTTATAAACCCTGGCGAAGTTAAAAAGATAGATATCGATTTGAAGCCCGAAAGTTTTGAAATCCAGGAAGTTGTTGTTTCGGCAAAAGTAGCAGAGAATAACGAAGCCGGTTTGTTGATCAAAAGGCAAAAATCCTCTTCAATCAGCGATGCAATAAGTTCCGAACAATTCAAAAAAACCGGCAGCAGCAATGCAGCCGATGCAGTAAAACAAGTTGTTGGCGCTTCCGTTGTTGAAGGGAAATATGTTTTTGTACGCGGCTTAGGTGATAGATATACCAGTACTCAATTAAACGGTGCGGAAATTCCGAGTGTGGATCCCTACCGCAGAGGCGGTTCTTTAGATATAATACCGGCCGGTTTGATTGATAATATTCAAACAGTGAAAAGTTTTACACCCGATAAACCCGGCGATTTTTCAGGCGGCAGCGTTGATATCTCAACAAAAAATTTCCCCGAAAAATTTACTCTTGATTTTAGCGCATCAAGCGAATTCAACTCGGAGCTAAGTTTTAGTTCGAACGGTCTTACAGCACCTTCAAGTTCTACCGATTGGCTTGGATATGATGACGGAATGCGTTCGATACCGGCTATGCTTAATGGTATTACATGGGAACCAAATGTTGGTGCAGCTCAAAAAGATGATGAACTTGCAAGGCAGATTGATAATGTAACAAAGGCATTCTCAACAGAAATGTCGCCGACTCTAAAAACGATTCCGCTTAACCAGAGTTATTCAATTTCAATTGGTAACCAAATCTCATTGTTCGATAATCCGTTGGGATTTATAGCAAGTTTTAGTTATAAGAATAAAACCGGCGGTTATTTTGATGGAGATTTAAATCGTTGGTCGCGCGGTGTTGTTGATCCAAATAAAACGCAACTCGATGTAGTTTTCGATCACACCGAAACTAAAACAACCAACGATGTTTTACTTGGCGGTGTGCTTAAAGGATCATATAAATTCCATCCTCTTCATATCATTAGTGTTGAAGGACTTTATAATCAGAACGGGATTAGTACAGCAAGATATATTCGCGGCTCATGGCCTTACGATCAACCCGAAGAGTGGACATACGAAGCAAGAACTATAGAATACCAGCAAAGAACCCTCGGTTCTTTACAAATGAATGGGGAACATTCCTTACCTGATATTCTTGGAATAAAGTTAAACTGGAAAACTTCACATCTTTCGTCCGAGCAAGACGAACCTGATTTAAGATATTTTTATAACTACATGACTCCCGATTCGGTTTACGGAATTAAATCGAACACTGCACCTGAAAGATATTTTAGAAATACATCAGAAAAGCAGAATGAATTTCAAGCTAATGTATCTATTCCGTTCACAACGTGGTCAGGTAATAACGGCAGCATCAAATTTGGAGGTAGGTATTCCGAAAAAGATAGAGAATTCAGGGAAAGAAGATTTGTTTATTCGCCGGTTAATCAAATTGGTACGTTCTACCGAAATGAGCACGGAGATATAACTCAGTTATTTTCCGATAAGTACCTTGGTTGGACAAGTACCGATACTCTTAACAATGGAACTACTTTGAATAGATTCCCAATTTATATCCAGGAAACAAACCAGATCTCAAGCAATTATGATGGTGCAAATTTTATTAGGGCTCTTTATGCTATGGTCGATCTCCCGATTTTTTCTGATGTGAGATTGATTGGCGGAGCGAGATATGAAACTACTTTTATGACCGTTGACAGCCAGAGTCCCACATCAGGCGATGCAGAAATTGATACTAAAGATTTACTTCCATCGATAAGTGTAATTTATAATGCAACGGAAAATATGAATTTACGATTCTCTTACGGTAAGACACTTGCAAGACCAAATTTTAGAGAGATATCACCATTTAAGAATTTCGATTTCAACGGCGGCGATTCTTACGTTGGTAATACTTCTCTTGAAAGAACACTGATAGATAACTTTGATCTTAGGTGGGAATGGTTTACGAGACCGGGAGAAATTTACTCGGTCAGTTTATTCTACAAAAAATTCTACAATCCCATAGAAGCCAAAATTCTCGATGGTGTTAACAAGGTTAATAGTTGGGTTAATGTACCGAATGCAGATGTAGAAGGGATAGAAATAGAAGTTAGAAAAAATCTTAGTTTCCTTTATTCTTCATTATCCGATTTCGTTTTCGGAGGAAACTTTTCATATATCTGGTCCCAGGTTGATATTGATGGTAAAGAATTAGAATCGATACGCGCATACGAACCGGCTGCATCGTCATCAAGACCATTCCAGGGGCAATCACCTTATCTTGTTAATCTTTACTTGAACTATGATAACAACAATTCCGGCTGGTCGGCAAGTATCTTTTACAATGTATTTGGAAAAAGACTTGCTACTGTAGGCAGCGTTGGTGCACCGGACGTTTATGAAAAACCTTTCAATATCCTTAATGTTAGCGTATCGAAACAACTATTCGAAAATTTATTCCTAAAAATTTCTGCCAACAATATTCTTAATTCAAAAGTCGAGAAGGTTCAGGAGTTCAAGGGTAAAGAGTATGTATATCAAAGCTACCGGGTAGGAAGCGGTATCTCCGCCGAGCTGAAATTTAAGTTGTAGTCGGAACAAAAACTTATGAATAAAAATAGAGCGATTAAATTCATAAACCTAAAGGAGGAAATCATGAGTAAAAACTCAGTTACTCTATTCTTTTTATTAATTGTTTTTTCAATTACAAATTTTGCACAGAATAATGAATTCCTTGAAAAAGTAAATTATCGGGGTGCTTTTGGTTCATCTAATTGGTTGAAAGGATGGACTGCTTTGGATCATTATTCATTTTTAAGTCCCGATAAAACACCTACTAACATTGTTAATGTAACCGATAATGATATAAATGCCGGTCAAAAAATATATTGGACGGCAGATAACACATATATACTAAACGGTTTTGTTTATGTTGAAGACGGTGCAGTATTAAACATTGAAGCCGGTACTGTTATTAAAGGAAAACCGGGTCAGGGTGAAAGTGCGAGTGCATTGGTTATATGCCAGGGTGCTAAGATTTATGCTGAGGGTACTGCAGCTAATCCAATAATTTTTACAGCAGAAGCTGATAATGTTAACGACCCGAACGATTTGGTACTCCCATCTACTAACTTGTGGGGTGGTGTAATTTTACTTGGCAAAGCAAGAATAAATACATCTGCCGGTGTTGGCAATATTGAAGGATTACCGGTAAGTGAAAAATCGCAGTATGGCGGAACAGATGATGATGATAATTCCGGTGTTATGCGCTATGTTTCTATTCGTCACGGCGGAACAGATATAGGTGAAGGAAATGAAATAAACGGTCTTACTTTTGGTGCAGTAGGACGCGGTACAACAATCGATCACATTGAAGTATTCCAAAATAATGACGATGGTTATGAATGGTTCGGCGGAACAGTTAATTGCAAATATTTAGTTTCTGCATTTGTCGGTGACGATAGTTTCGATCATGATGAAGGTCTCAGAAGTAAGATGCAATTCTTATTTGCAATTCAAGATGAAAATTTTGGTAACCACAGCAACGAAGCAGATGGCGGAACCGATCCCGAAGATGGAACTCCTTATGCTTTTCCACAAATATTTAATGCAACTTTCCTTGGTTCAGGAAAAACCTCAACCAATGCAGATAACAGCGAAATGTTCAAACTCAGAGATTTCTGGGGTGGTTCATACAAGAATTCAATCTTTGGAGATTATGCCGGAAAGGCAATGGATGTTGAAGACTTAGCAACTGGCAACGACAGCCGCTTAAGATTGGAAAATGGTGAAATAGTTTTCAATAATAATATATGGTTCGATTTTGGGGGTGGAAATGATTTTACAGCATTAGGCAAACATGAATGGGAAGCGGCATATTTAAATAATGCAGCCAATAATAACACTATTGAAAACCCGCAATTAGCCGGGATATCCCGTACTAGAAACGAAAATCTTGACCCTCGACCAACTGCTGATGGTGCTGCTTATAGTAACCTTGCAGATTACCCGGCAGAAGATGACTTTTTTGAAAAAGTAAATTATAAGGGTGCTTTCGGAAGTACTAACTGGTTAAAGGGTTGGACAGCATTAGATCATTATGGTTTCCTTGCGCCGAATAAAACTCCAACTAATACAGTAACAGTGACTGATGCCAGTATAAACGCCGGTGAAAAGATTTACTGGACAGCAGATAATACTTATCTGCTTGATGGACAAGTATATGTTGAAGACGGTGCAGTATTAAACATTGAGGCCGGAACGGTAATTAAAGGAAAACCCGGTCAAGGTGAAAGTGCAAGCGCACTTGTTGTATCACAAGGCGGAAAAATTTATGCAGAAGGTACCGGCGTCAATCCAATCGTATTTACTGCTGAATCCGATAACGTGACTGATCCGAATGATTTAGTTCTTCCTTCTACTAACTTGTGGGGCGGTGTAATTCTTCTTGGTAAAGGAAAGATTAATACATCCGCCGGTGTTGGCAATATTGAAGGTTTACCGGTTAACACTAAAAGTCAATATGGTGGAACAGATGATTGGGACAACTCGGGTGTTATGAAATATGTTTCTATTCGTCATGGTGGAACAGATATTGGCGAAGGAAATGAAATAAACGGTCTTACTTTTGGTGCGGTAGGACGCGGTACTACAATCGATCACATTGAAGTATTCCAAAATAATGATGATGGTTATGAATGGTTCGGCGGAACAGTTAATTGCAAATATTTAGTTTCTGCATTTGTCGGTGACGATAGTTTCGATCATGATGAAGGTCTCAGAAGTAAGATGCAATTCTTATTTGCAATTCAAGATGAAAATTTTGGTAACCACAGCAACGAAGCAGATGGCGGAACCGATCCCGAAGATGGAACTCCTTATGCTTTTCCACAAATATTTAATGCAACTTTCCTTGGTTCAGGAAAAACCTCAACCAATGCAGATAACAGCGAAATGTTCAAACTCAGAGATTTCTGGGGTGGTTCATACAAGAATTCAATCTTTGGAGATTATGCCGGAAAGGCAATGGATGTTGAAGACTTAGCAACTGGCAACGACAGCCGCTTAAGATTGGAAAATGGTGAAATAGTTTTCAATAATAATATATGGTTCGATTTTGGGGGTGGAAATGATTTTACAGCATTAGGCAAACATGAATGGGAAGCAGCATACTTAAACAATTCAACCAATAATAATACAATTGAAAATCCACAGTTAGCAAGTATTTCCCGTACTAGAAACGAAAATCTTGACCCTCGTCCGGCTGCTAATGGTCCGGCTTACGAAAACCTTGCTGCCATTGTTACCGGTGTGAAAGAAGAAGCCGAAACTTCCGTAATACCGAATAATTATCAATTATCACAAAACTATCCGAACCCATTTAACCCGACAACTACGATTAGATTTGCTTTACCGCAAGCAAGTCATGTTAAATTGGTAGTTTATAACGTACTTGGTCAGGAAGTAGCAAATCTTGTTAATGGTTATAAGGATGCCGGCAGTTATAACATTATTTGGGATGCAAAAAATTTAGCAAGCGGAATTTATGTATATAGATTAGAAACTGGTAACCAGGTAATTTCCAAGAAAATGACTCTTTTGAAGTAAAAATCTCTTCTCTCCTTCCAATTCCAGGGGGCGCTTTTAACGGGGGCGCCCCATTTATTTAAATAATAGTATGGTAATACTGGCTTAACAATTTCTTAACATATACTCTGTAATTTTGAATACCCGTTAAATAAATTACTGGAATTAGGAAGATGAGATTACTAACCCGTTTATTCTTGTTTTTTTTATTGGTTACTTCTGTCCGAATTGTAGCTCAAGAAGAAGATACAACCAAAACAAATGTTGAATCAAAAGTAGAAGAAGTTAAAGGTGCGCTCGAAGGTTTGAACGAATCGTATCTTGAAACAAAAACGATCGTTGATGCACTCAAGAAAATTAAAATATCAGGATATGTTCAAGCGCAGTATCAATCAGCCGAAAGAGACGGCGCTGCTTCTTATACCGGCGGAAATTTCGGCGCCGGAATTCATAACCGTTATATGGTACGCCGCGGAAGATTAAAAGTTGCTTACGATAACGACATCACTCAATACATTTTGCAAATCGATGCTACCGAAAAAGGGCTCGGTTTGAAAGACGCTTACGCAATGTTCAAAGAACCGTGGCTCAGAACATTTGGTTTAAAAGCCGGTATCTTCGATCGTCCATTCGGATTTGAAATCAGCTATTCATCAAGCAGCCGCGAAAGTCCCGAACGCTCGCGATTATTCCAAACATTATTTCCGGGTGAACGAGACCTCGGTGCAAGTTTGGAAATTTCTCAACCCGAAGGTGATTTTAGTTTTGTGAATTTCAAAGGCGGATTCTTTGCCGGCAACGGTGTTAATCCCGAAGTTGATAATCAAAAAGATTTTATCGGGCGGCTCGGTTTCTCATTTCCGTTTTACGAAGAAAATCTCGGGATCGATTTTGGATTTTCAACTTACATTGGAAAAGTAAAACGCGCAGAAGGCAAAACAATTTATACAGTTAATTCTGCATCGCTTGCATCAACATCAACCGAGTTGTGGGCTGATAGAAAATATTTCGGATTTGATCTGCAAGTTTATTACAGTTTGCCGATACTCGGCGGATTCACACTTCGCGGCGAATTGATAGGAGGCGACCAAGCCGGAAGCAGTGCAAGCAGTTCAACATCGCCAACAAGTTTGTTTACCGGCGATATTTATCAAAGAAATTTTCTTGGATATTATTTGATGTATGTGCAGAACATCGGCGAGCAAAATCAATTTGTTGCAAAGTATGATGTTTACGATCCGAACAGTGATGTTAATGGAAATGAAATTGGTGCCGCTGTCGCTGCAAAACTTGGAGCCGGTGATATTAAATATTCTACGCTTGGTTTGGGGTTGGTTCACTACTGGGATGACAACATCAAATTCATTTTTTATTACGATATCGTGAAGAATGAAACATCAAAAAATCTTGCCGGGTTTACGGAAGATCTGAAAGACAACGTGTTCACACTCAGAATGCAGTACAAGTTTTAAAGTTTATTAAAAAAAATAGAAGGAGAAAAAAATGAAGAAAATAATTTTTGCTATCCTAATTATGGCAGCGGTATTTGGCTTTTATCTGCAAAGTAAAGTTATAACAGTGAAAGGTTCCGATACCTTAGTTATTCTTGCGCAACGTTGGGCAGAAAAATATATGGGTGCTCATCCCGGTATCACAATACAAGTTACCGGGGGCGGTTCGGGCACCGGCATTGCAGCATTAATAAACGGTACAACCGATATCTGTAATGCATCGCGACCGATGAAACCTTCCGAACGCGAAAAATTAAAACAAAGATATAACACGCTTGGCGTTGAAGTTAAAGTTGCAAAAGACGGATTGAGTGTTTATATGAACGAAGCTAATCCGGTGAAAGAATTATCACTTCAACAATTGAAAGATATTTACACCGGCAAAATCACAAACTGGAAAGAAGTTGGCGGTAAAGATGCAAAAATAATTGTTTACGGAAGAGAGAACAGTTCAGGCACTTATGTTTATTTCAAAGATAATGTCCTTGGTGGTGCAGATTATACAGCAACTATGCAAAGTTTGCCCGGCACTGCTGCGGTTGTTAATGCCGTAGTCAAAGATAAAAATTCAATCGGGTTTGGCGGCGCTGCTTATGCTAAAGGTATCAAGATCACTGCTATAAAGAAAGATGCAAATTCGCCGGCTTATGCTCCTACAGAAGAAAATGTAAAAAGCGGTAATTATCCTATTGCCAGATATTTGTATTTGTACCTCAGAAACAAACCAACCGGTGAAGTAAAAGAATACATCGATTGGATTTTAAGTAAAGAAGGTCAAGAATTAGTTTCGAAAGTTGGTTATTTTCCAGTTAAATAATTATATGATTAATGTTTATAAAAAAGAAGAATAACGGGAACTCACTCAGTCGTAAATTCAGATTGGGTGAGTTTCTTGCTGAATATATAATTAAATCTGTCTCATTCATTTCGCTGGCAGTTATTGTTTTAATCTTCGTTTTTGTTTTTAGAGAAGCCGCTCCAATTTTTTCCCCCGAAGAGAAAAAAATTAACACTGAAGAATTTCTTCAATCGGAAACTTACGGCGAAGAACCTTCCGATTCTTCACCATCGAATAGTTTGGAAGGTTACTCGTCATTCAACGGAGACGGAACCGGCGATGTTGCCGATTTCAAAAATTTAACCGGTAAAGATTGGCAACCAGTTGGCGAAAATCCGAAATACGGTTTGATACCAATCTTCATCGGAAGTTTGAAAGTTACAATCATTGCAATTCTTTTCGGAGCACCGATTGCAATTCTTGCAGCAATCTATTCTTCTCTATTTGCAAATAAAAAACTCCGCGAGTTTATAAAACCGGCAATCGAACTGCTTGCAAGTTTTCCTTCCGTAGTTATCGGATTTTTTGCGTTGATTACAATCGCGACAATAGTTCAAAATATTTTTGGTGTTAGTTACAGATTGAATGCATTTGTCGGCGGCGTTGCAATGGCTTTAGCGGTAATACCGATTGTTTATACGGTTACCGAAGATTCTTTAACTGCTGTTCCCAAGTATATGTCTGAGGCAAGTCTCGCACTTGGTGCCACAAAATGGCAAACCGCATTATTTGTAGTGATGCCGGCGGCTACACCCGGAATTTTTGCTGCACTCCTTCTCGGCTTTGGCAGAGCATTCGGAGAAACTATGATTGTTTTGATGGCAACCGGAAACGCTCCGCTTACTTCGTTCAATATTTTCGAGCCGGTGCGGACAATGTCTGCTACTGTTGGCGCTGAAATGGCTGAAGTAGTTTTTGGCGATACACATTACACTGTTTTGTTTTTTATCGGTGTTCTGCTTTTCATAATAACATTTGTAATTAATGCTATTGCAGAATTTTATGTTCGTGCACGTTTGATGAAAAGGTTCCGGGGCGAATGATGATGAATAATAAAATTCTCGGTAAAGGCATCGTTGTAATTTCTGCAATCTCCGTAGTTGCAATCATTGCATCGTTAATTTTTATTTTGTTCGAAATTTATTCCGGCGGAAAAAGTTTTTTAACATGGGAATTCATTACCGGCTACCCGAAAGAAGGAATGACCGAAGGTGGAATTTTTCCGGCAATTGTTGGAACAGTTTTGCTCGTGTTGATTATGTCCGTTGCGTGCGTTCCAATCGGAACAATCACAGCAATTTATTTGCACGAGTACGCGAGCAGAAAATCCGTTTTAACCAAAATGATTCGCTTCGGTGTTAATACTCTTTCAGGTGTTCCTTCAATTGTGTTTGGACTTTTCGGCTTGGGATTTTTTATTCAGTTTGTCGGCACCGGAATGGACAAAGTTTTTTCCGAACCCGGGCAATTGCAATGGGGACAGCCCAATATTTTATGGGCAAGCATGACGATGGCATTCTTAACAATTCCGGTTGTTATAGTTTCCGTCGAAGAATCTCTCAAAACTGTTCCGGATGATTTGCGTGCAGCCGGTTTGGCGCTTGGCGCAACCAAATGGCAAACAATTAGAAAAATTGTTATCCCGAATTCGATCAACGGAATTTTGACCGGAACAATTTTGGCAATCGGCAGAGGAGCCGGTGAAGTTGCGCCAATTCTTTTTACCGGCGCAGCATATTTCCTTCCGAACTTGCCGGGCAAACTTACCGATCAATTTATGAATCTTGGTTATCATATTTATGTTATGGCAACGCAGTCAACAGATGTTGAAGCAACAAAAGGAATTCAATACGCCACGGCATTTGTTCTGTTAATTTGTACTTTTAGTTTATCGTTTGTTGCAATTTATATACGATATAGATTCAGACAAAAAATAAAATCTTAGGAATGATGAATGTTTGATAATCCTAAAATAATTGTAGAAAATCTTGACCTCTACTACGGTAAAAAACAAGCGTTGAATAAGATTTCAATTCAGATACCGGCAAATCAGGTTACTGCGTTGATTGGTCCGTCGGGCTGCGGCAAATCTACTTTTCTCCGTTCGCTCAACCGCATGAATGATTTGATTGACAATGTGAAGATTGAAGGGAATGTATTGATCGAAGGTAGAAATATTTATGATAAAGATATTGATGTTGTTGAGTTGAGGAAGAAAGTCGGAATGATTTTTCAAAAGTCGAACCCATTCCCCAAAACTATTTATGAAAATATTGCGTTCGGTCCGAAGATAAACGGAATCAACGATAAAAAAAGATTGGATGAAATTGTTGAAACAAGTCTGCAAAGATCCGCACTTTGGGATGAAGTTAAAGATGATTTGCACAAAAGCGGTTTATCTTTGAGCGGAGGACAGCAGCAGCGTTTATGCATTGCCCGTGCACTTGCAGTGGAACCTGAAATTCTTTTGATGGATGAACCGGCAAGCGCGCTCGATCCGATTTCTACTACTAAAATTGAAGACCTGATTTTTGAATTGAAAGACAATTACACAATTATTATTGTTACACACAACATGCAGCAAGCATCGCGCGTTAGCGATTTTTGTGCTTTCTTTTACATGGGCGATTTAATCGAGTATTCCGATACAACAAAAATGTTTACCGCGCCCGAGAAAAAACAAACCGAAGATTATATCCGTGGAAGATTCGGATAAGAGAGGGAAACATGCAAGAACATTTTACCCGCGAAGTTGAAAGCTTGAAAACCAATTTGATAAAAATGGCTTCTCTCGTTGATGAGCAGGTGATCCGCGCAATTACGGCACTCGAAACAAATGATATTGAACTGTGCCGCGGAATGAAAACGAAAGACAGCGAGATTGATGCCTACGATAATTTAATTCAAACTCAGTGCGAAAATATTCTCGCAATTTTTCAGCCGGTAGCTTCGGATTTGCGGTTCATGCTTTCTGCGTTAATGATTAACAACCAGCTTGAAAGATGCGGAGACATTGCCGTTAATATCGGTCAGCGTGTTAAAAAAACCGGCGACTATAAAAACCTCATCGTTGAATCGCAAGTTATCGATATGGGCAAACGTGCAAAAGAGATGCTGAAAAACGCGATTGATTCTTTTATACACAATAACATTGAAATGGCAAACAACGTGCTTGTAAGCGACGGCGAAGTTGATAAATTGAACAAACAGATATTCAAATTTTGTGTTGCAAAAATGCAGACAAATCCCGAATTGATTGAACCGTGCGCGCATTTAATAGTTTTAACACGCCACATCGAACGGCTTGCAGATCATGCAACAAACATCTGCGAGAATTTAATCTTCTATCTCGAAGCAAAAATAGTAGCCCACCACAAACGAGATAAGAACAAAGATGCAAATTAGCTCTCATCGTAAATAGTAGGAAGGTAGCTGACAAATAATTGGGGCAGTTGTATCAACAAATTGATCGGGGACCGGCAGCCGGTTAATTCCTTAGAAAAATGACATTTTTGGAGTAAAAATCTTGCCCCCTCTAATTTCGGGGGATGTCTCGTTGGCATCTTTTTTCCAAAAAATCTTCCGTTTAGTGAAAATATCATTTGCTTTAAATGAATGAATTATTATTTTGCATCCAGTTCGCTTCTTATACTTATTGTTAATGGGATTAATCAAACCTAAAAAACTAAAACCGGGGGATGCGATCGGAATTATTTCTCCGGCATCTTCACCCGATGACCTCACCAAAATAAATTCCGGCGTTCACTATTTAGAAAAACTCGGCTACCGCGTTGAAGTTGGTAAAAACGTTGGTTTGCAAGAAGGTTATTTAGCCGGAAGCGATCTTGATAGATTAAACGATCTTCATGATATGTTCAAGAATAAACATATCAAAGCAATCTTTTCTATACGCGGCGGATACGGCTCTGGGAGACTCCTCGATAAAATTGATTACCGTATGATCAGGAACAATCCTAAAATATTTGTCGGCTACAGCGATATTAACGCACTCCAAATGGCTTTCTATACAAAATGCGGATTGATAACATTTGCCGGACCAATGGTAGCAGTTGATTTCCATGATGAAGTAAGTCCATTTACCGAGGAGGTTTTTTGGAGAACAATTACATCCAATAAAAAAATCGGTAGGATAAAGAATCCGCGTAATGAAAAAATTTATGTCCTTACAAAGGGAAGAGCCCAAGGTAGATTAATCGGCGGTAACCTAAGCATTTTTGCATCATTGATCGGTACGGAGTACTTTCCGAAAATTAAGGATGCTGTTTTGTTATTGGAAGATATTAATGAAGCACCATACCGCATCGATCGGATGTTTAATCAATTGAAATTAGCAAAAATATTTAAACAGATTAAAGCCGTTGTGCTAGGGCATTTTGTTAATTGCATAGAACCCGATACAACAAAAAAATCATTTACATTAAATGAAGTAGTAATAGAATATTTCCAGCGTATGAAAATCCCCGTTATGTACAACCTCCGCCACGGACACGTCAAAGAAAACATCACAATGCCCTTCGGAATAAAATGTGTTGTCAATGCCTCAAGAGGATTCATTGAGATAAATGAGAATGCAGTAGGGTAGCATTAACTCGGTTTGCAAGGGCTAATTTTGATATAATCAGAGAAAAGTTCATCGTAGTTGAAGCTATTAATGTGTGATAAGCATGCCAGCAAGCTTGAGGAAAATAAATAGATTATAAAAAACACGGCATTTCGAACCCACCCCGGCCCTCCCTTTCAGAAAGGGAGGGTGTTTTTAATGGGTCATCAATTTTGTGAAAGGGAGGGTATTTCAAAATCCTCCCCTTTGCAAAAGGGGAGGGTAGGGAGGGGTTCAAGAGAACATGTTATGACAGAACACTTCAACAAAAAAGAGATGCAAAAACGACGAAGGCAACTTCGTGCGAATATGACTTACTGTGAAAAACTTGTCTGGCTGTATCTCCGTAAAAGACAAATGAAAGAGAGATTTCTCCGCCAATACTCCGTTGATAATTATGTAGTTGATTTTTACTGCCCCAAACTAAAATTAGCTATAGAGGTTGATGGAGATATACACGATTTGCAAGATCAAAAAAAGTACGATAAAGACCGGCAAGAATATCTAGAAAATTTCGGGATACAATTTGTTAGGGTAAAAAATGTAAAACTGCTTTCTAACCCCGATAAGGAATTCCAAAGAATTGAAAATGAAATACAGAAATTGGGTAATACAAAGGATGTTAATAAATTTTTAGCACCGTGAGTACTGCTATCTTAGTCCCCAATAATATCTCACTAAATTTTTTTGTTACTACTGCTGACTTTTAGAGCCTTCATTAAAAGTCAAACTATCCTTTTTGCTACAATATAGAATAACCTATTTAGCTTATTCTCTTTTTTAAGAAACGATATTAAAAACTGGGCATTTTCTTAAACTTTTTATCTTAATCATTGGCTGGTATGTTTGTTGTTCTTTGAGCCGAAAGTAAACCTATGATGGAATTATATGGAATTTATTAACGAATCGTATATCAATGCATTATTAGAAAATCCTAAGCTAAATGATTCTAAACTACAATTTGAATTAATTGAAAAGGCTCGTAACGCAAAGGGTCTTAGTCTTGAAGAGAGTGCCGCTCTATTGAATATCACTAACCCTGATTTATTAGAAGCACTATTTCAAACAGCGCGTGAAGTTAAAGAAACAATTTACGGCAACCGGTTAGTTCTCTTTGCACCGCTTTATGTCACTAATCTTTGTGTCAATAATTGTTTGTATTGTGCATTCAGAAGGGATAACAAAGAACTAATCAGAAAAACTCTTACAGTCGATGAAGTCCGCCAGGAGACAGAATTTTTAGTTAAGCAAGGTCACAAGAGGATTCTGCTTGTAGCCGGTGAGCATCCCAAAAAATCGAGCATGGAATTTATAGGCGAAGCTATTAATGCAATTTATAATGTACACATCAACGGCGGCAACATACGAAGAGTTAATATTAATACGGCACCGTTAACAATTGAAAATTTTAAGATTCTTAAAAGTTTTGGCATCGGCACATATCAATGTTTTCAGGAAACATATCATTACAAAACCTATATGCAGATGCATCCCGATGGACCAAAGCGTGACTATACCTGGCGGTTATATGCAATGGATCGTGCTTTGCAAGCCGGAATAGATGATGTTGGCATTGGCGCTTTATTCGGATTGACCGATTATAAATTTGAAACACTTGCTCTGTTGAGTCATGCTTTCAATCTTGATGAAAAATTTGGTGTTGGTCCACATACAATTTCAATTCCAAGGTTAGAGCCGGCATTCAATGCACCGGTATCACACAAACCTCCTTTTGCTGTAGATGATCTTTCATTCAAAAAATTAATCGCTGTTATCAGGTTAGCGGTACCATACACCGGAATAATTCTATCGACACGTGAAAGGGCAGAACTCCGCCGTGAGCTTTTCCGGCTTGGTGTTTCGCAGATAAGTGCCGGCAGTAGAACTTCCCCGGGTGCTTACAAAGAATCGCAAGAAAGCATAGAAGAATATGAAATGGAACAATTCCAGCTTGGAGATCACAGAACGTTGGATGAAGTTGTGAAGGATTGTTGTGAACTTGGCTATATGCCGAGCTTCTGCACTGCTTGCTACCGTTCATCACGAACCGGCGACCGGTTTATGGAATTAGCTAAAACCGGTAACATAGGCAAACTTTGCACTCCTAATGCCCTGGCAACATTTAAAGAATATGTTATTGATTACGCTTCGGATGAGACTAAGAAAACTGCAGAAAAGTTTTTAGAAAAAGAGGTTACCGGATTGGATGGGGCATTAAAAACAAAAACAGAAAAAATGATTCAGCGTGTTAACAATGGTGAAAGAGATGTTTTCTTTTAATCATCACCAAGCAGAATAATATGGATTTATTTGAACTGCTACATAAGGATGAACTCTCGAAAGAAGAGATTATTTTTCTGCTGAATCTTACTTCGAAGGAAGATATATCATATCTATACACACGTGCGGATGAGGTAAGGCAGTTATGCTGCGGTGACGAGGTACATCTGCGCGGTATAATAGAAATTTCGAATTACTGCGATCAAAATTGTTTTTACTGCGGATTGAGAGAAGCCAATTTAAATTTGCCGCGTTATAGAATGACTCCCGAAGAAGTTATTGCCACAGCCAAGACGATTACTAACCTTGGCATCTTTACAATCGTGTTGCAATCAGGTGAAGACCATGTATTCGATACCGACTTAATTGCTTATATAATCTATTCAATCAAACAGCAAACTCCGGCAGCAATAACTTTAAGTTTAGGAGAAAGAGGATTTGATGAATATAGAACATGGAAGATTGCCGGCGCCGATAGGTATCTGCTAAAACATGAAACTGCGAATCCAAAACTTTATGGAATGTATCACAATAAACAAAAATTGAGCGATAGAATTACCCATCTTAGATTTTTGAAAACAATTGGTTACCAGATTGGTTCTGGAAATATGGTTGGTCTGCCGATGCAGACTGTTGAAGATATCGCAGATGATATTTTGTTGTGCAAAGAACTCGATCTTGATATGGCGGCTTTTGGTCCTTTTATCCCATCACCCAGCACACCTTATCAAAATAAAAAACCGGGCAGCGTTGAACTTACTTTGAAAACAATGGCTGTCGCACGTTTGGTTTTGCAAAATGTACACATTCCGGCAACAACCGCTCTTGCTACTCTTGATGCGGATGGCAGAATAAAAGGTTTGAATTCAGGGGCAAATATTGTTATGCCCGATTTCACTCCAAGTCCCTACCGTGAGCAATATCAAATTTATCCTGATAGAAAATGTATGACCGATGAGCCGCAGAATTGCAGATCATGTTTGCAATTGCAAATAGAATCGATAGGCAGAAGAATTTCTACATCACGCGGCGATTCGCTGAAATTGACTCCAAAAGAAATTATCAACTGGTCCTTCAAATAAATCCCTTTTTAGAACCTCATTTTGATTGTATATTTGCATCCGAAAATTTAACGGAAAGGTTTATGAGAAAATTATTTCTGCCGATAGTGTTATTATTTGTTTTCTTTGCTGCATGCAGTAATAGTCCTGAAAACGAAAAACAAAATTTTGAGACGGCTAAAAAGAATATTAACGATAGAAAATACAAAGAAGCGGTTGTACTATTAGAAAAAGTTGCGCAAGAAGAGCCTGAAGGAAAATACACACCGCTTGCACTTTTAGAGACAGCCAAACTTTATCATAATTCATTGGTCCCCGATATTCCCCGGCCCGAAAGCATAACTAAGGCAATCAAAAATTATAAGCTTGTGTTCAATAATTTTCCGCAAGATTCGACAGCAGAACTTGCTTTGTTCTTAACCGGGTTTATATTCTCCAACGATCTTAATCAATATGATTCAGCTAAGACTTATTATGAAATGTTACTTGAGAAATATCCTAAATCAAAATTTGTAAGTTCGGCAAAAATGGAACTCGAAAATTTTGGATTGACGCCGGAAGAAATTTTAGCAAAAAAATTACAAAACAGCAGTAAGTAATGCCGGTCCAGGTAAAAGATTACCGCAAATATCTCGATCCTTCAATAATATCTAAACTGAAAACTCTTGAATTAAAAGCACGTGCCGTTGTTGAAGGTTTTAAAGTCGGTCTGCACCGCAGTCCGTATCATGGATTCAGTGCTGAGTTCAGCGAGCACCGTCCATATATGCAAGGTGATTCTCTTAAAGATGTCGATTGGAAAGTGTTTGCAAAAAGTGAACGATATTACATAAAACAATATGAAGAAGAAACGAATTTAATCTGCAACATTTTGATTGATTCAAGCAAATCGATGCAGTTTAAGCAAAACGGTGAAATAACGAAACTCGATTATGCAATAACATTAGCGGCAAGTCTTGCTTATTTAATGATCGATCAGCAAGATGCAGTTGGATTAACGGTTTATTCGGATAAAATAAAAAATTATTTAACGCCGAAGGCAAACAGAGTTTATTTGAAAACATTGCTAACGGCATTGAACAATATTGAACCATCCGGTTTGACAAGTACTGCTCGGTGTTTGGATGATATTGCAGAAAAAATAAAAAAGAGAGGACTTACAATTATTATCTCGGATTTTTTTGATGACCCGGACTCGATAGTTACTGCGTTGAAACATGTTCATCATAAGAAGAATGAAGTGATAGTTTTTCAAATTCTCGATCCGATTGAAAAGAGTTTCGGTTTTGACCGGGATGCTATTTTTGTTGATTTGGAAACAGAAGAGCAATTGACTACTCAACCGGTACAGATACAGAAAGCTTACCAGGAAGCTATGAACCAATATCTTGGTAAATTAAAAAACGGCTGTTTGAATTTCGGCATTGAATATAATGTGATTGAGACAAACCAGCCATTCGATAAAGCACTCCTGAGTTATTTTGCTAAAAGAGCTAAAATGAATTAAACAATTAACTCCCTCCGTCACTCTGAGCGACTCGACTGAGCTCGTCGAAGAGAAGGAGGGAGAGTATAAAAAAGGAGATAAATGAAAGATATACGCAACATCGCAATTATAGCACACGTTGATCACGGTAAAACGACCCTTGTAGATCAAATACTTAAACAATGTCATGTATTCAGAAATAACCAGGTAGTACGTGAAAGATTTTTAGATTCCAATGACCTTGAAAGGGAAAGAGGGATAACCATTCTAGCAAAAAACATCAGCATACCTTACAAGAATTTTAAAATAAATTTGATAGACACGCCGGGTCATGCCGATTTCGGCGGCGAAGTAGAGCGTGTTTTAAAAATGGCAGATGGTGTTCTTTTACTAGTCGATTCATTTGAGGGACCCATGCCGCAGACACGTTTTGTGTTAGAGAAGGCACTTTCTCTTCATCTTAAACCGATTGTTGTTATAAATAAAATTGATAGACCGGATAACCGTCCCCTTGAGGTACTTGATGAAATTTATGATTTGTTTATCGAACTGGATGCTGACGAGAACCAACTTGATTTCTCATTTGTATATGCAAGCGGTCGTGATGGCTGGGCAATAAAGAATTTAGATGATCCGCGTGGGGACTTAACACCATTACTTGAAATGATAACCGAAAAAATTCCATCGCCGGTTGTTACCGAAGGTACTACACAAATGCAGATTACAACATTGGACTATAATGATTACGTCGGCCGTATCGGTATAGGAAGAGTATTTAGGGGACTATTAAAAAAGACTGATAAACTATCAATCATTAAAAGAGATGGCTCGATTCACCCGGTAGTTTTGCGCCAGCTTTTTATTTTTGATGGATTGAATAGAGTGGAAGTTGATGAAGTGCAAGCCGGCGATATCTGCGCAATTGTCGGAGTTGAAGATGTCGATATTGGCGATACAATTTCCGATGCTGAAAATCCGGAACCTCTTCCAATCATTTCGATTGATGAACCTACGATCAGCATGACTTTTACGGTGAACAATTCTCCGTTTTACGGAAAAGAAGGAAAGTTTGTAACATCACGCCAGTTGCGCGACCGGCTCTATAAAGAATTGGAACATAATGTTGCGCTTCGTGTCCACGAAACAAATTCACCGGACGCTTACAAAGTTTCTGGCAGAGGGATTCTTCACTTATCAATTCTAATTGAAAACATGAGACGCGAAGGTTACGAACTCCAGATTCGTGAACCAAAAGTTATTTATAAAGAAATCAACGGCAAGAAAGCGGAGCCGATAGAAATACTTGTTGTTGATGTGCCGGGTGAATTTGCCGGAAAAGTTATAGAACTTGTTGGACAGAGAAGGGGTGAATTGATCAAGATGGAAAATAAAGGCAATATGAACAAACTCGAATTTCATATACCATCACGCGGTATTATGGGACTACGCACGAAAATATTAACAGCTACTTCCGGTGAAGCGGTGATGCACCACAGATTTTATCAATACGAATATTTTAAAGGTGTGATAGGACAGAATACAAACGGAGTTTTAATTTCTATGGATGATGGTCCCTCAACGGCATATGCAATTGATTCGCTCCAGGATAGGGGGAAATTTTTTATTGAACCTGGTGAAGTTGTTTACAAGGGACAGATCATTGGTGAAAATAGTAAAGAGAATGATATCGAAGTAAATATTCAGCGAGGCAAGAAATTAACCAACATGAGAGCTTCCGGTTCCGATAAAGCTATCAAACTTGTACCTCCGATTAAATTTACTCTTGAAGAAGCATTGGAATATATTCAGGATGATGAAATGGTTGAAGTAACGCCGAAATCGATTCGTTTGAGAAAACTTTACTTAGATTCAAATGAAAGAAAGAGATTCAATTTGAGTAGAATGGAAGCCGAGAAGAAAAATTAGTTTAATGAAATATTTCTTTTGTTACGGTTACCTTTTCCAATTTGTCCAATAAAACTTCAACACCGATACCTGGTTTTGTAGGAACAGCCATTGTTCCATCAACGGCAAGAACAAATTCCGGGTCAACAATATCTTCCTTGTAATATCTGTTGCTTGCTGAGATATCACCGGGCAGTGTAAAATTTGGAAGAGATGCAAGAGCAACATTCCCGGCTCTGCCAATTCCTGATTCCAGCATACCGCCGTGCCATACCGGGATGTTATTCGACTCGCAGTAATCATGGATCAATTTTGACTCTGTGAATCCGCCTACACGTCCTGGCTTGATATTTATTATTCTGCAGCTGTTCAGTTCGATTGCCGCGCGTGTATCGGCTAATGAACGGATACTTTCATCAAGACAAATTGGAGTTTTAATTTCTCCTTGTAATTTAGAATGATCAATTATATCGTCTTGCCCTAATGGCTGTTCGATTAGCAACAGACTATAATTATCCATCGATCTGAATAGGTTGATATCATCAAGTGTGTAAGCAGAATTCGCATCAACTTGTAATAGAATTTCCGGGAATTCTTTTCGTAAAGCCGACACATATTGCAGATCTTTTCCCGGTGCTATTTTAATTTTAATTCGTTTGTAACCGTCCTTTAAATATTCCTCGGTTTTTCTAATTAATTCGGTTGTTGAAGGTTGAATTCCAATACTGACACCAACATCAATTCTTTCCCGTGTACCTCCCAACATTTTAGATAACGAAACATTTTCTGCTTTGGCAAATAAATCCCATAGTGCTGCTTCCAAACCGGCTTTAGCCATCATATGACCTCTTATAGGAGAACCGATATCAGCCACTTCCTGGACACTCTTAATATTCTTTCCGAGAATCTGGGGAATTATGAAATCGCGAAGAATATATCGTACAGTTTGAACTGTTTCATAAGAATAGAATGGATAAGCTTCTGCAACCGATTCACCCCAACCGGTTAATCCTTCACTATCAACCCGTACAATAACATGTTCTACGTCGGTTTCAACACCTAATGACGTTACAAATGGCGAGACCAATTTCAACTTAACATGGAAAAGCTCAATCTTATCAATCAGCATTTAACACACTGCAAATTTTTTACGTTTTAGTTTTGGATTTCTTGTAGATACAATTCAGAATATTTAGCCGCTTCTTCTTTCGATTTTGCTTCAACTATACACCTGATGATTGGCTCTGTATTCGATTTGCGCAAGTGAACCCAATGATTCTCAAAATCGATTCGTAGTCCATCTTCCGTATTAACGTGGTTATTTTTATACTGCTCTAACAAACGTGAAATGATGTTATCCGGATTATTACTGCCGATTTCAATTTTACTTTTCTGAATATAATATTGTGGTAGAGATTTTTTTAGCTCACTCATCTTTCCGCCGGACTCGAGGAGATGCTGCAGCATAATTACAGTACCAACCAAAGCATCTCTTCCAAAGTTAACGTTCGGAACGATTACACCTCCGCTTCCTTCGCCGCCTATAACTGCATGAACTTCTTTCATTTTCTTCACAACATTTGCTTCGCCAACCGGTGCGCGATAAACTCTTGAATTTGTTTGTACGGCAACGTCATCAACTGCCCGTGTTGTAGAAAGATTTACAGCAACGTTGCCCTTTTTCTTGCCAAGGTAAAATTTAACAGCTTGTGTTATTGTATTCTCTTCGCCGAATGGTTCACCTTTTTCGGTTATCAATACTAAACGGTCAACGTCGGGATCAACAACAATTCCAATATCGGCTTTGTGTTTCTTAACAGCTTTCATAGTTGCGGTTAAATTTTCGGGTATCGGTTCGGGTAATCGCGGAAAAATTCCATTCTTGTTACAATTAATTTCAATTACGTTACAACCTAATTTTTTCAACAGTAAAGGCATTGCGTAACTTCCGGCACCATTCACACAATCGAGCAGCACTTTGAATTTTTTTCTTCGAATCTTATTTACATCGATGAACTTCATTTTCAGTACAGCATCAATATGATCATCAAGCCCTTTATCGTATTTCCGGTAACTTCCCAATCTATTCCATACAGAATATTTAACGGAAGCATTTGGCAAAAGATTTATCATCACGGCGTGTTCTTCCGGACTCATAAATTCGCCGTTCTTATTTAAAAGTTTGAGTGCATTCCATTCGTTCGGGTTATGGCTTGCAGAAATTTGTATTCCCCCGGCAGCTTTTAATTTTTTTACATTGAATAGAACAGTAGGAGTAGGGCATATTCCGATATCAATCACATCGTTTCCTTTTGCAAGCAAAGTCCCGGTAACAATATTGCGTACCATATCGCCGGATATTCTACCATCGCTTCCTAAAACAATTTTACCTTTTCCGCAAAAATCCGAGTATGCTGAAGTGTATTGAACTATTGTTTGCGGGTCCAATCCATCACCAACAATACCGCGTATGCCCGAAATGCTAACCATTAATGTTGACATAATTCCTCTGTTTACTGGTTGATGCAATAAATCGATCAAATCTTATAGTAACAATATCAAAAAATGAAAAACTAAACAATCTTAAAAAGTTTACGATAATAGTTGGAGATGTTCTACAGTCTCGCATGAAAATTAGAGGGTGAAATGCTTTTACAGAAAAAAGTGAGGGAAGATTATTTCCTTGATAGTATTGATTACGGACATCTCCTTGAGACGATGATTAATTCTACGGATGATTTCACCTGGTTCGTTGATAATGATTACCGGCTGCTTGCGTTTAACAATAACTTTAAAGAATATTTCTTAAAAACATTTTCCGTTGAAATAAAAACCGGCGATGATTTTCTTTCGTTAATCCCCTACAAAGACGTTGAATATTGGCAGACACACATCAACCACGCTCTCACCGGAAATAATATAAGAGGAGTTTTTGCATTTGCAGAAATTAGAGGCGATGATTACGAAATAAATTTTAACCCGATTAAAAGTCCTTACGGCGTTATCACCGGTTCGATGATTAAGGCAGAGAAAAAAACAGATAATGATGCCGAAGAGAGTTTTATGGTGAGTGAATTACTTTCAGAATCAATTCTTTCAACCTCGCCTGATGGAATTGTAACAACCGAACTCGACGGCAAAATTTCATCTGCATCAAACAAATTTGTAGAAATGGTGGGCAGCATCTCCGTAGAAAATTTATTCGATAAACAGATAGGCGATTATATCTTTGAAGAGGACCGGCAGATTGTTACGGATATTCTTGAGAGTATAAGAGAAGGTAAACATCTAAAGTTCTGCACTTTTCGATTAATCAGAAGTGATGGAACGGTTTTCCATGTGGAGTCTAATATCGATGTGATTAAAAACGAAATTGATCGCCCGATCCTTATTCTTTTCATACTGCGCGATATTTCTGAGAGAATTTTAGCCGAAATAGAAAGAGAAAAAATACTCCAGGATATTGCATACTCACGCGACCAGATTGAACAAGAAGCCGGGAGATATGTTGAACTGAACAACCAGCTTGCAGAATCAGAATTTAAGCTGCAGCAATTGAACTCGGCAAAAGATAAACTCTTCTCTATCATCGGTCATGATTTAAAGAACCCGGTATTTACTATGCTGGGTACATCCCAAATATTGGAAGAAGATTATAGCGAACTAACAGACCAGGAGAAGAAGGAACTTATCAAGATAATTTACGATACAGCCGGCAATACCCAGAAATTGCTGGAAGATTTATTGAACTGGTCACGTGCACAATCGGATTTAATCCAGGTTAACCTTGAATCGTTATCGTTAAAAAATATTATTAAAGAAAGTATTAAACTTGTTACTACCCAGGCAAACAAAAAAAATATTGTTCTAAAGGTTAATGCAAATTCAGCATTGATGGTTTATGCCGATAAAAATCTGCTTTCAACGATCATCCGCAATTTGCTTACAAACGGAATAAAGTTTACGTCGGAAGGCGGCATTGTTTCTATTAACGCTGCCGATGAAGGCGGCTATGTTAAAATGTCGGTTGAAGATACCGGCATCGGTATGAACGAAAGCGATCTTAAAAAACTTTTTAGAATCGATGTGAATAACAAAGAGATCGGTTGTGCAAAAGAAAAAGGAACCGGGCTTGGGTTAATTCTATGTAAAGAATTCTGTGAGAAACAAGGCGGAAGTATTTGGGTAGAGAGTGAAGAAGGAAAGGGGAGTAAATTTTTTGTCTCAATCCCGATATATAAAGTGAACTGATTTTTATCTCCGGTTAATTTTTTATTTTCTGGTTATCAAAAATTAAGTTTAGTATTGATAATAGCTGTTAACAAAATATTGATTGATAAATTCGGCATACCTAAGCGAAGTAAAAAACTTCCCGATCCGCTAGACCTTTTAATTGCCACAATCCTATCACAAAACACCAACGACAATAACTCATATAAAGCATTCCGCACTTTGAAAGATCGGTACAAATCGTGGGAACAGCTGCTGGATGTTAAGAGAACCTCGATTGAAAAGCTGATACGTATTGCCGGTCTTGCCAAACAAAAATCATTTGCGATAAAAAACCTAATAGCAAATTTAGGAACAAAAGGAAAAGTCAATCTTAATTTTATCCGAGATTACGATAATGAAAAAGCGATAGAACTATTAACATCATTTAAAGGGATTGGTGTTAAAACTGCAAGTTGTGTTTTGTTATTTGCGCTCGATAGAAATGTTTGCCCAGCTGATACACACGTGCATAGAACTACAAACCGGATTGGAATTGTCTCGGCAAAAACGCCGGATAAAACTTTTTATGCGCTTAATAAAAATTTCCCCGATGGAATTGCTCACTCATTCCATACAAACTTAATACGACTCGGACGCGAAATATGCAAGCCGGCAAAACCGAACTGCGGCGTTTGTCCTTTGATTGACATCTGCAAATATCCGCAGAAAAATTTGAACAACACTTCTGCCGGAAAGAAAAGAGATTTTATGCTGCTTGATAATGTTGGTTCTTGATACTGGTAATGAACGCTAGATGTGAGACGTAAGATGCGAGACAAACTATTTTTCTTTGTCGAATACAAAAAGTTTTTTCATGCTTCCGTGCAGTCATGCACCCATGCATTTAAAAATTCGTACTTCGTTTTTCTAACCTTGTACTTGTAGATAGTTTCTTATTATTCAATTCCTTCTACGTTCTGCATTCTGAGTTCATCATTCTGCATTCGATTGAACATTTACCGCTTAAACCTTGTTAGTAGTTATAAAAGGAGCTCATGTTTGTTTTAAGGGGTTATATAGTTATATTTCGAAGCCAATACTCAAATCATTTCGGATAATTTAATGAGCAAAAACTATGAAATTGCAATTTTAGGAGGGGGTCCCGGCGGTTATGTGGTTGCTATTCGTGCCGGGCAGTTAGGATTTAAGACTGTTGTAATCGATAAAGATAATTTAGGCGGTGTTTGTCTGAATTGGGGTTGTATCCCGACTAAATCTTTGTTAAAAAACGCCGAGATTTTTGATATAATGAAAAACCACTCGAGTGAGTTTGGTATTTCTGTAGAAGGATTGAAATTTGATTTTAACAAAATCATTAAACGAAGCCGTGATATTTCCGACCGAATTACTAAAAATGTTGAACTGCTTGTAAAGAAAAATAAAGTTGATAGAATTCGCGGATTTGGAAAACTAGTTTCGAAAAACCGGATCGATGTTTTTGACAATGACGGGAAGAAAATCGATTCTATTAGCGCAGATAAAATAATTATTGCTACCGGTGCTCGACCCAAAACCGTTCCTTCTATCCCGGTAGATAAAAAAAATATCATCACTTCCACAGAAGCGATGAATCTTGAAAAGCAGCCGAAAGATCTAATTGTAATCGGAGCCGGTGCGATTGGAATTGAGTTCGCATATTTTTATTCGGTACTGGGCACAAAAGTTACGGTCGTAGAGATGTTAGATCAAATTCTTCCGGTTGAGGATAAAGAAGTTGCAGAGGCACTAACCAAATCATTAAAGAAAAGAGGAATTGAAATACACACATCGGCTAAAGTTGAAAAAGCTGAAGTTAAAGGTGATGCTGTTGTTGTAACAATCGAAAAAGATGGAAAGAAGATTGAATTAAAAGCTGAAAAAGTTTTGAATGCAATAGGCGTAACCGGAAACGTAGAGGGATTTGGTCTGGAAGAACTTGGCGTAGAATTATTTAAAAATCACATAAAAGTTGATAAATCAAATTATCAAACAAATATTACGGGCATCTATGCAATCGGTGATGTAATCGGTCCACCGTGGCTTGCTCACGTTGCATCGGCAGAAGGAATTAACTGTATCGAAAATATTAAAGGATTAGATACAGCACCGGTCAACTATGATAATATACCGGGATGTACATATTGTCTTCCTCAAGTTGCAAGTGTTGGAATGACGGAGAAGACCGCTTTAGAAGCCGGCTATCAGTTGAAGATCGGGAAATTTCCGTTTATGGCAAGCGGAAAAGCTTTTGCTATAGGTGAAAGGGACGGGTTTGTTAAACTGATTTTTGATGCTAAGTACGGCGAACTGCTCGGTGCTCACATAATTGGACCGGAAGCAACGGAGATGATTGCTGAATTAACTCTTGCAAAATCCCTTGAAGCTACTTATGAAAGTATTATTAAGACTGTTCATGCTCATCCTACATTATCTGAATCAATAATGGAAGCGGCAGCTAATGCAAATGGCGAAGCAATCCATATATAGAAATTTAGATTACTGCGATCTCGGTTTTATTGATTACAAACAAGCATGGGATTTGCAAAAAGAAATTTTTGAATTGCGTCTTCATGATAGGATTAATGATACGTTGTTTTTATTGGAGCATCCGCATACTTATACGCTTGGAAAAGTTGCTGAAAAGGAAAATCTTCTTAGCACAGAAGAGCAATTAAAAGAACTTGGTGTAAGTGTTTATGAAATAGACCGCGGCGGCGATATAACATATCACGGTCCCGGACAAATTGTTGGTTACCCGATAATCAATTTGAGCCAGTGGAAAGAAGATACGCACGAATATCTGCGCGGGCTTGAAGAAGTGATAATGAAAACTTGTGCTGAATACGGTTTGCAAACAGAGCGCAATCCAAAATACACCGGTGTTTGGATTGATAACAGAAAAATTGCCGCAATTGGGATTAAGGTAAGCAGATGGGTTACCATGCACGGATTTGCTTTCAATATAAGCACTGATTTAAATTACTTCGGCGGAATTATCCCATGCGGAATCCGGGGTAAAGATGTTGCATCATTAAGCAGAGAATTGGAAAAGGAAATCGATCCGGGCGAAGTTAAAGAAAAAATTGTAAGGCATTTTGCAGAAATATTTGGTTATTCTGAAACTCATTTTATGTCAAGAGAGAAATATTCTTCTGAAGTGATGAAGCAAATTTAAAGCAGCACAAATTACTGTTCAAAAAAGTATAAGGAAAGAACATGACAAGAAACGGCAAGAGTGAAACAGCTACCGTTTTAGATAAAAAAGAGAACATTACCGTACCCACCGGTAAAATCGATTCATTCGGCGGAATGACAAAAGATGAATTGATGAATGTTCTCCGCATCATGAGTATTTCACGTACTATCGATAACAAGGTGATGAAATTAATTAAACAAGGGAAAGCTTTCTTTTTAATTTCAGGTGCCGGGCACGAAGCTATACAGACTGCATTCGGACTTGCAATGAAAAAAGGCATTGATTGGGCTTATCCTTATTATAGAGATATGTGTTTTTCAATTTCTGTTGGAACAAAACCTGAAGAACTTTTTCTTGCTTACCTTGCTAAAGCAGACGACCCTCTCACCGGGGGCAGACAAATGCCGTGTCACTGGTCGTCAAAAGAATTTAATATACCAACGCAGTCGAGTCCTACCGGTACGCAATTTTTACAAGCAGTTGGAACTGCACTTGCGTTGAAAAAGCAAAACATAAATGGCGTTGTCTATGTTAGCAGCGGCGAGGGAACAACATCCCAAGGTGAATTTCATGAAGCAGTAAATTGGGCTTCCCGTGATAAACTTCCGGTAGTGTTTGTTATTCAAAATAATAAATGGGCTATCTCTGTACCGGTTGAAAACCAAACTGCCGGCAAGAACGGATCTGTGTTGGAAATGATGAAAGGTTACGAAAATTTATTACGCCTTGAAGTCGATGGAACAGATTTCTTGCAAGCAAACGCTGTTGCTCAATCGGCGTTTAAATATGCTCGCCAGGGTAAGGGACCGGCAATGGTTGAAGCGCATGTTGTAAGATTGTTCTCGCATTCTTCTTCAGATGACCAAAAAAAATACAGAAGCAGCGATTCCTTGATGGAAGATATGAAACGCGACCCGGTAAAATTATTTTCGGATCAGCTGATTAAAAAAGGAATTTTAACAGAGCTTGCTTATGAAGAATTTCAAAAAGAAATTAATCAGCATATTAATGATGCTGCAGATTGGGCATTGAAACAAGCGGATCCAAAACCTGAAACGGCTGCGATGTATGTTCTTGATGAATCAGGCAAACGCGATTCATTGGATTACAGCAAGGGAAAGATTGACGGTAAACCGATTGTAATGGTCGATGCGATAAATCATGCGTTACGGGAAGAGATGGACCGCAACAATAAAATTTATGTTTTCGGGGAAGATGTTGCCGACGGTAAAGGCGGTGTCTTCACTGCCACAAAAGGATTATCTACAAGATTTGGCGATGATAGGGTTTTTAATTCACCTCTGGCAGAGGCAAGTATTGAAGGTGTTGCAATCGGTATGGCATTAACCGGGTTGAAACCTTGTGTAGAGATACAATTCGGGGATTACATCTGGCCGGCATTCATGCAGTTCCGTGATGAACTTGTAATGATGCGTTACCGCTCTAACAATTTATTTGAAGCTCCGGTCGTTACACGTGTTGCAGTTGGCGGTTACATCCACGGCGGGCTCTATCATAGCCAGAATATAGAAGGTTTTTTTGCTCACATGCCAGGTCTGTTGATTGCATACCCGTCAAATGCATCGGATGCTAAAGGTTTGCTTAAAACCGCTTTGCGTATAAATGACCCGGTTTTATTTTTAGAACATAAAGGGTTGTACCGCCAAAGTTATGCAACTACTCCCGAACCCGATGCCGATTATTTAATTCCATTCGGTAAAGCAAAAATTGTTAAGGAAGGTAATGATCTTTCCGTTATCACTTACGGGGCAATGGTACACGAGTCTAATTTTGCAATCAAACGTTTGGAAGAAGAAGGATACTCTGTAGAACTTATTGATCTGAGAACAATCGCACCATTGGATGTTGAAACTATATATAATTCTGTTCGTAAAACCGGCAAGGTGATGGTAATTCATGAAGATACATTGACCGGCGGATTTGGAGCCGAGATAGCAGCACTAATTACAGAAAATTGTTTTGAATCTCTTGATGGACCGGTTAGAAGAATCGGCGCTAAAGATGCACCGGTTCCGTATCATCCTAATTTGGAATATGCTGTTTTACCAACACGGGATAAAATTTATAATTCATTGAAAGAATTGTTGAATTATTAATGCTGAGAGCATTGAAGCATCTCTAACATAAAATGTGAGGAGATTCTTCACCCCCGACTGAAGTCGGGGACTCAGAATTAAAGGAGAGGAGATGAAAGTTGAAATCGTAATGCCGCAAATGGGTGAAAGTATTACTGAAGGAACACTCATAAAATGGCATAAGCAAAAAGGTGAACAAGTTAAGAAAGATGAGATCATCTATGAAATTAGCACGGATAAAGTTGATACTGAAATTCCCAGTCCTGAAAACGGTGTGCTTGTAGATATCAAAGTATTTGAACAAGAAACTGTTAAGGTTGGGACTATCGTCGCTGTGATTGAAACGAATGGCGAATCAATTAGTGTAAGTCAGGAAATAAAAGTTGAATCTCAAGAAATTCCTTCGACAGCGCAAGTTGGCGGCGAAATTGTTGATGTAACAATGCCCAAGATGGGTGAATCGATAATGGAAGGTGTAATTATCAAATGGCACAAAAAAGTTGGAGAGCTAGTAAAGAAAGACGAAATAATTTTTGAAATAAGTACCGACAAGGTTGATACTGAAGTTCCGTCACCGGAGGATGGCACAATCACAGAAATATTATTTGAAGAAAATTCGACCGTTGAAGTTGGTAAGACCGTAGCGAGAATATCAAAGAGCGGCGGTATTGTTAGACCAAAAGAAATTATTAAAGAGCCGGCGGAAAAAGTTGCCGAAGTTGAAACTGCAATACCGGCTGTTAGACAAAAAGTAAAACAGTCCAGCACGCGAACCGCAAACAAATTTTATTCACCTCTTGTATTGAACATTGCACGTACCGAAGGAATCTCGTTAAGTGAACTGGAATTAGTTGATGGGAGCGGCATCGGCGGAAGAGTTACTAAATCCGACCTCTTAGATTACATTCATAATAAACGGTCAGGTAAACCAACACCAATAATTGAATATTCGGAAACTGATTCTATACCAACACCAACAGAAGATGCACCAAAATATAGTTCGGGCAATCTTGTAGAAGTGATCCCGATGGACAACATTCGCCAGAAGATAATGTATCACATGGTCAACAGCCGCGATACGTCTGTTCATGTTACGGCTATGATTGAAGTTGATATGAGCCGCATCCACAATTTCATCACAGCTAATCGTGATTCATTTTTACAAAAAGACGGAATCAAGATTACATACATGCCATTTATTTCATTTGCCGTAATAAAGGGTTTAAAAGAATTTCCATTGATGAATGGAACGATAGACGGAAATAATATTATAATCAAAAAGTATATCAACCTTGGTATTGCAGTAGCAATCGAGCCGAATGGTTTGATCGTTCCCAACATCAAAAGCGCCGATGAAAAAAATATCCGTGGACTTGCAAAGGCAATAGCAGATCTCGGCAGCCGTGCACGTACAAAGAAACTAATTCCCGATGATGTTATGGACGGAACGTTTTCGATAACTAACTATGGCGTTTTTGGCTCGTTGTTCGGTACACCAATTATCAACCAGCCTGAAGTAGGGATACTTGGCGTTGGTGCCGTTACAAAAAAACCGGTAGTAATCGAAAATGATGGGATAGAAAGTATTGCAATCAAACCGATGATGTATTTATCGCTCAGTCATGATCACCGATTAATCGATGGAATGCTTGGCGGAAAATTTTTGAAATCAATTAAAGATACTTTAGAAAATTTTGATACGGGTATAGTTTAAACTTCCATCTGTATCCTCCGAAATCCTGAGCTTGTCGAAGGAAAGGAGAGGGATATAGGGGAAGGTTGGAGAAAAAATGAAAATCAATCAACATCAGTTAGCTTTTAAAGAAACGATAGAAAAAGAAAGAACAGAATTAGGCAAAAGACCGGAATGGTTAAAAGTCCGTTTACCAAGCGGACAGAATTACAAACAAGTTTTTGAATTGATGCGTAAGAGCAAACTCAATACCGTTTGCGAAGAAGCTAAATGCCCGAACATTGCCGAGTGCTGGAATAGAAGAACCGCAACGTTTATGATTCTCGGCGATACATGCACGCGCTCTTGCGGTTTCTGTAATGTAAAACTCGGTTTGCCAACCGAACTTGATTTGGATGAACCGAGAAGGGTAGCTGAATCTGTTGAGGCATTAGAATTAAAACATGTTGTAATCACTTCCGTTAACCGTGACGAATTAAAAGACGGAGGCGCTTCAATTTTTTCAGCGACTGTCCGGCTGATTCGCGAAAGGATGCCTGATACAACAATTGAAATTTTGATTCCAGATTTCAAAGGGGAAGAGCACTCTTTTGAGATCATTCTACAAAATCCGCCGGATATACTTAATCATAATCTTGAGACGGTGAAGAGATTGTACCATGCTGTTCGTCCGCAAGCAAAATATGAAAGAAGTCTGGAAGTAATTCGCTGGTTCAAAGAAAAAGGTATGCGAACAAAGAGCGGAATTATGGTAGGTATCGGCGAAGTCAAAGATGAAGTAGCCGAGTTGATAAATGATTTACACAACAGTGGCTGCGATATCATGACTATCGGGCAATATTTGCAACCGACAAAAAATCATCTACCGGTTCATAGGTTTGTTACATTGGATGAATTTAAGTTTTATAAAGAGTATGGATTGCAAATCGGCTTAAAAGCAGTTGAGTCATCACCGCTCGTTAGAAGTTCGTATCATGCCGATAAACACGCAGAACTGGTGTAAGCAGAGGACAAGTACGAAGTACGAAAAAGCAAGTACGAATTACGATTTACGAAGGACGATACAAATTGATTGCATGAAAGCATGATTTAATTGTTGACTTATTATTTTAACCAGCATCAAGTATCTAGCATCCAGCATCGAGCATCAAGCATTCCCGGGTAGTTTACGCATAGCATCCAGAATCCTTTCTCACGGAGAAATTTTCTTTCTCATTAATGAAAATTAGAGTAACGGTCTGCAATAGCATCCTAAAATGGGACTGCACACAGCTTGTTTTTCAGAAATAATCGTTATTTTTTCGATGTAAATTTTTTGAAAAGGCGATTAAGTTTGGCACGTTAGTTTCTTATAAAATGCTTCCAGCTTTTATGGAATCAAATATTGTTGGTAATTATTTTTTTTTCGCTTAGATGAAAAAAGTAGGATCGATGCTGGAAACAATGCTGGAAGCTATAAAGAGGTACTAATGAAAGAAATTTTGGTAGAAATACTACAACATAAAAATAAACACCGAATGAAGGGTTATAGCAAAACTATAACCTTTTTTGTTTTAAACAATCCGAGGTAATCTATGGCAAAAGTAAAAGGGGATATCCTGATTGATATCGAGAAATGCAAAGGATGTGAACTTTGCAAGGCGGCGTGTCCACAAGATTCGCTGGAACTATCTCGAAAACTCAATTCAAAAGGTTATCATTACATTGTTAAGATTGAAGATAATTGTACCGGATGCACAAATTGCGCTCTCGTTTGTCCGGAAGGTATAATTAAAGTTTACCGAAAAATTGATAAGAAGAAAGAACCGGTAGCTACAATTACTAATGTGACAAATGATATAACAGTGACGGTGCAATCATGAAAGAACTAAAATTAATGAAAGGAAATGAAGCACTCGCCGAAGCGGCTATAAGAGTAGGCTGCGACGGATATTTTGGTTATCCTATTACTCCGCAATCGGAGATTCTGGAATATTTGAGTTTAGAAGCAACAAAAAGAACCGGCATGGTCGTTTTGCAAGCTGAAAGCGAAATTGCATCAATCAATATGATTTATGGTGCTGCCGGAACCGGTAAGAAAGTTATGACTTCTTCATCAAGTCCCGGTATTAGTCTGATGCAAGAAGGAATTTCATACATCGCGTGTGCGGAACTTCCATGCTTGCTTGTTAATGTTGTTAGAGGCGGTCCGGGATTGGGAACTATTCAACCGTCGCAAGGAGATTATTTTCAAGCAGTGAAAGGCGGCGGGCACGGCGATTATAAATTAATTGTGATTGCACCTTCTACCGTTCAGGAAATGGTCGATCATGTTAAACTTGGTTTTGATCTCGCATTCAAGTGGCGCAATCCAGTTATGATTCTCGCCGACGGGGCACTCGGACAGATGATGGAAAAAGTAGAATTGTTTGAACAGATACAGAGAAGTTTTAACCCTCCTTCGTGGGCAACGGTTGGCAAACCCAAAGACCGCGAACGTAATTTTATCACATCACTTCACATGGAACCCGAAGCGATGGAAGAAATTAATAAACATCTGCAAGCCAAATACAAAAAGATAGAAGAGGAAGAAATACGTTTTGAAAAATATATGTGCGACGATGCCGATATTATTTTAACTGCATTCGGATTAGTTGCGCGCATCTGTAAAAAGACTGCGATGCTTGCAAGAGAAAAGGGAATTAAAGTCGGTGTGTTTAGACCGATAACATTATTCCCGTTCCCTTACGATGAATTGAACAAACTTGCGGATAACGTAAAAGGATTTCTCGATGTTGAAATGAATGCCGGGCAAATGGTTGAAGATGTTAAACTTGCAGTCAACGGAAAAGCTGTTGTAGAATTTCACGGAAGAATGGGCGGTGTTGTTCCGGCTCCGGAAGAAATTCTTCACAAGATTGAAGAAAAATTTTCTGTGGAGGCATTATGAACGAGAAAACTATGATTGAAGAAAATAAAAATTTCGAAGAAGTGATTGCAGAAGAAAATATCTGTACAAATGAAAATCTGGTTTATGAAAAACCGGAGACACTCACAGATACACCGATGCATTACTGCCCGGGCTGCGGACACGGAGTTGCTCACAGAATAATAGCAGAAGCAATTGCAGAACTTGGAATTCAAGAAGACACAATAGGAGTTGCACCGGTCGGATGTTCTGTATTTGCTTATAATTATTTTAATATCGATATGACCGAAGCCGCGCACGGACGTGCATCGGCAGTTGCAACCGGAATCAAAAGAGTTCTGCCGGAGAAATATGTTTTCTCGTATCAAGGAGACGGCGATCTTGCGGCAATCGGTACGGGTGAAACAATTCACACATGCAACCGCGGCGAAAATATTTTGATCGTTTTTATCAACAACGGAATTTATGGAATGACCGGCGGACAAATGGCGCCGACAACTTTACCGGGAATGAAATCCACTACTTCTCCTTTCGGTCGTGATGTTACAATGATGGGATATCCTCTCAAAATTACCAATCTCATCGCGACATTGCCGGGAGTTTATTATGTAACACGCTGCGCTGTTAACACGCCGAACAACGTTCGCAAAGCAAAGAAGGCAATTCTCAACAGCTTCAAATATCAGAAAGAAAATAAAGGACTTTGTTTTGTTGAGATAGTTACTAATTGTCCTTCCAATTGGAAGATGACACCGCTCGAATCAAATAAATGGCTCGAAGAAAATATGCTGCCGTATTATCCGCTCGGCGATCTTAAAACACCAAACGGTAAAGGAGAATAATTATGACTGAAGAAATTATCATTGCCGGGTTCGGCGGTCAAGGTGTTTTATCTTTGGGACAAATACTCTGCTACAGCGGAGTTATGGAAGATAAAGAAGTCAGCTGGATGCCCTCGTACGGACCTGAAATGAGAGGAGGCACTGCCAACTGTATTGTAATTATCAGCGATACGAAAATCAGTTCGCCAATCCTAACAAAATTTGATACTGTGATTGCACTTAATCAACCGTCGCTCGATAAATTTGAACATGCGGTTAAACCGGGCGGACTTTTAATTTATGAAGCAAGCACAATTATGAATCCGCCGGCACGAACCGATATTGAGATCGTTCCAATTGAAGCAGCCAACGAAGCCGCCAAATTGAGCAACACAAAAGTGATGAACATGATTATCCTCGGTGCATTGTTGAAGAAGAAACCGGTAATTGCTTTTGAATCCGCTTTGGAAGGATTGAAAAAAGTTTTGCCGGAAAGATATCATCATTTAATTCCTCTCAACAAACAAGCTATTGAAAAGGGAATGGAACTGGCTGAAAAAATCAGCGTCGTTTCTTGAGCAGATATCAGTATAAATTGGAAAAAAATAAGTAAACCCGTCTTTGCAAGCCCGCAAATTATAAGCGGGCTTTATATTAAATCACACTTGGAAGACTATAAGCTGGTAATCACGAAATCATAATAAAGTTACTAACTGCAGATTTAGAATAACCATGTCCGTTTATTAAGAATTACCAGTTGCCTCATAATAAAAGGTAACCGAGAGAATTACTAAAAGAATATGTTGATAAGAAGGTTCATAAGTTGTTAGAGATATAGATATATAGTAATAATAATGGTTTCTTTCTTTTTTTGCTACTTTTTTTCTTTCTTTGTTAATAAGTGGATAAGTCGGTAACGGTCAAAGAAGTTTAAGAATATTAGCAATTTGTTCTTTGATAGAGTTCTGTAGTAAGAAGGGGTTCAAAGAGTAGCAAACAGCCGTGAGCTGTTTTTTAACAATAGGTTTAATCTTCTTAGAATCAAGGAGCCTCTGGAAAGGAGTTTTAGGGGGACTATATTTTTTAATAATCTTAGAGCCATCCCTTAGTTTATCGATGAGTTTCACAGAAGGGACAAAGAAGTTGAAAAATAATGGCCACTCGTTGCAGTAAAGGTTATTAAGCAACGGTAGAATATTAGGATTATCAAAGCGATGATAACCAAGATATTGGCGAATAAGAGTCCAGTTCTTTTGTTCAATATGAGCATTATCATTTTTCTGGTATTCACGTGAACGAGTGTATTGTACAGGCTGCCTACGATGAGTAAAATATTTAATGAGATGACGATTTAAGAACTCATTACCATTGTCGGAATCGAAGCCGAGTATTTTGAAGGGGAGAGAAGATTCAACAGACTTAAGAGCATTGAAGACACCGGTTTGACCTTTGCCCCAAGTGGCGCGTGTTTCAATCCATCCGGTAGCGATATCGGTGACATTAACGGAGTAAACAAAAGGACCTGATAAAGAGCAGCCACAATGAGCAACAGTATCGGCTTCAAGAAAACCAGGACGTGATTCATCCCACTGGTTTGTTTTGATAGGAATTTGTTTTTTAAGTAAAGAACCGGGTTTGGTAGAGGAAAGCCCAAGTTTTCTGTATTTACGTTTTATTTTATGAAGGATTCTGTCGATAGTAGCTGGTGAGATGCTCAGCAAAAGGATTTTCAAATTTTCAGCTAAGGGTTTGTCATAGAAAGGCAGCCAGAGAGGAATCATAGCTTTAAGGCGTTTAGAACAGACAAGATTAGAACAGACCCAAAGCTTCTTAAGGAAGTCAAAGATCAAGGGGTGATTATATTTTTTAGGTCTACCCCTGGGCTTCTTGCGACTTGATTTATCCTTTGGTTGGGAGTGCTTGTTTATCAGTCTGATAGCATATTTGCGGTTATAGCCACAATTACTGCAAAACTCGTTAAGTATGGATTGCTTTTCAGCTTTAGTTGAGGAGAAGTATCTTTTCCTGATTTCAAGAAGATATTCTCTTTTTGCTCTTTTACTCATAATATAGTCCCCTGAATATGGTTACCTATATTATGAGTCAACGACTAGTAACCCAACTGCTCTTGGGTTACATTATTTATGAGGCAATGCGATTATAGACCTTGATAACTTTTATGTTTGACTTTTAACTGCTTTTAATTATCTTAATTCAAGAATTGCCGACTTATCATTTACATTTGACAAAATGTTCGACTTTACAATCACTGACAGATGATTAACTAGATTGTAAAAGTGAATTTTTTAGCGATCCTTTTTGTTTGTCTGCATGTCACTCTATTTTGATGTTTAATATTTAGTGCCGCGTTAACAGCATATTATTTTAATCAGTTAATGATGTTCCTTGACTTTCAGAAGAATTACTTAAGATAACTTCGAAAATTTTACAAACTATTTTTGAATGGGTGGTTAACAAAATGAAAACCGCTGATTATCTTCTGGTATTTTCGCTTGAAAAAAGGAAATACGCTTTAAACGTCGAATGTGTAGAAAGAATTATTCCTTCAGTTTCCATTACGCCTTTACCCGGTGCCCCGACAATTATACGCGGAGTTATAAAACTCCACGAAAAAATTGTACCGATCGCAAATATTCATAAACGATTTGAAATTTCTGATCACGAAATAAACCTTTCCGATCAAATCATAATTGCTGATACCGGTAAGCGCATAATCGGGCTGCTTGTAGATTCTGTTCATGATGTTATCCCATCCGATGAAGAAAAAATCGTACCGGCTGATAAGATCCTTAAATCGCTCCAATATGTCGAAGGAATTGTTCAAGCTGAAGACGGACTTATCATTATCCACAATTTAGAAAAATTCCTTTCTCTCGAAGAAGTTCAAACTCTTGATAATATCCTGACAAAAACCGGCATAGAAAATGTCTGATCTATCACTTACAGATGAAGAGCTATCGTTACTGAGCAATGTTATTGCATCAAGATTGGGTTTATTCTTTCCTAAAGAACGATGGGTTGATCTTGTAAGAAATTTAGAGAATGCCTTCAAACAATTCAAAGTCGGTTCACCAAATGAAATTATAACATCATTAATCAAAAATTCACTTACTCAAAAACAGCTTGATATTCTTGCCGGCTGTTTGACGATAGGGGAAACATATTTCTTCCGTGATCAAAAATTTTTTGAAAGATTGGAAGAATACATTTTACCGGAAATAATTAATTCCAGGAAGAATAATGATAAATGTGTTAGAATCTGGTGTGCCGGGTGTTCAACCGGGGAAGAACCATACTCGGTCTCAATATTACTGCATAAACTGCTGCCGGATATTTCAGAATGGAAAATTATGCTGCTGGCTACAGATATAAATATTGATTCGCTTAAGAAAATGGAAACGGGAATTTATAATGAGTGGTCGTTTCGCAATGTAGAACCGGTAATCAAACAAAAGTATTTTAGCAAAACTCCGGATAACCGTTTTAAGATTCATGATAAAATAAAAAGAATAGTAACAACTAAATATTTGAATCTTGCTGAGGATTGTTATCCTTCGCTGGTCAATAATACAAATGCGATGGATATTATTATTTGCCGTAACGTATTAATGTATTTCTCGCCCGATAACTCTAAAAATGTTGTAAGCAATTTTTATAAATCTCTGGTTGATAACGGATGGTTAGTTGTCAGCCCGAGTGAAACATCGCAAACACTTTTTAAGCAATATAAAGTAATTCATCTACCCGATGCGATTTTTTATAGAAAGGTTGTTGGTATTAAATCACACGATGTAATACCTCACATTGTTTTTACTGATGAAGTAATCGCTCCTAAAAATGATTTCGAAACAGATCAATTTCTCCAGGACATTATAAAAGAAACTGTTGAAGAGACATCATCGGCAGATGAAGTAAAGAGCGATACGCAGACATTGCCGGTTGATGAAAAGGAACAAACTCAAAGTCGCTTTTACCGGGAAGCACTTGAACAATTTCATGTTGGACTGTATTACGAAGCTAAAGAATCGATAAAGAAATATTTCCGTCACAATTATAACGATGAGGAAGCACACCTACTGCTTGCAAAAATATTGGCTAACGAAGGTAATATGAGGGAAGCATTTGCATGGTGCGAAAAAGCTATATCGCTAAACAAGATGAATCCCTTGCATCATTACCTGATGGCTTCGATTCTTCAAGAACAAAACCGGGTTGACGAAGCAATCACTGCCATAAAACGGGCACTATACTTAAACTGCAATTTTGTAATTGGTCATTTTGTACTCGGTAATATCTATCTGAAACTCGGCAGATATTCCGATTCAAGGAAGAGTTTCAATAATGCTCTTAAACTCTTAGAACATTATCCACCTGATTTTGTGCCCCCGGAATCCGATGGAATGACGGCTAAACGCCTGATAGAAATAATTAATTCCACTACCTACCAGGAGGTATAATAGTGATTAAAAAAGAAGTTCATAAACCTAGGAATATCGATTGGAATGATATCCACAATAAAATTAACAGAACTATCTCGCTACTTGAAAGCGGCTGGAGAGTTACTAAAGAGCAAAAGGAAAATATACTTAATGAACGTGCAAAACTTTTTGCCGCTGCCAGCCAAAAGGAAGATAAAAGTATTCACTACCAAAGCGTTCTGCTCTTTATGCTTGCATATGAAACTTACGGTATAGAGTTAGGGTTTGTACGCGAGGTTTATCCTCTTAAAGAATTAACCTCTTTACCAATAACCGCAAATTATATAATGGGTATAATTAATGTACGCGGACAGATAATATCTGTTATGGATATAAAAAAGTTTTTTGATTTACCGGAAAAGGGATTAACCGATTTGAATAAAGTTATAATACTGCAATCCGGTGATTTAGAATTTGGAATTTTAGCGGACTCAATTATTGGTGTGAAGGATTTTGTATTAGAGGAACTTCAGCCATCACTGCCAACACTTACCGGCATACGTGAAGAATATCTTAAAGGGATTACAAGTGATAGGATTACGGTACTTGACGGCTCAAAGCTGCTAGCCGATAAAAATATTGTTATTAATGAGGAAATATAGTTGAGATGTAAGGACGTTTTAAAAAGCAGAATTATGTTAGACAAGAGAGCTCTTTACTATGAGAGAAATAATAAAAAGGAGGAGAGTTAATGACAATCGGCAAAAAAATAATTGGCGGGTACATATTATTGATTGCAATATTAATAATCATTGTTGCCATAGCTTTTTACTCATTTAGTTTTATTGACGAATCTTACAATAGGTTTATTAATGTTGAAGAACAATTAGTTAATAGTGCAAACGAACTTCGCTTTGAGATTCGCGACCAGATCGCTCACTTCCGGGCTTTTTTCCTATATGTAGATGAGCAGCAATCATTTCGTAAACAATTAGAAGACGATTATAAAACTTTCGATAGTGTTTTAGGAAGGATGAAACAATTAACTACAACGAAAGAGGAGAACGATTTCCTGGCGGATATTCAAAATCATCACGATAACAATATGGCTATGCAAGAAAAAATATTAGGGATCTACTTAGAAGGCAAAAGATCCGAAGCCCTTACATTTGCCGCCGAACAATTAAAACCTATAACCCAAGAATTGATTGATAATGCTGAAGAATTTAAATCATTTGAAATGAACTTAGAGAAATCTGAGATTGATAAACTTGAAGCAAGCGTTGACAGCACTATTCTGTTTATGTCGATTATTTCATTAATTGGTTTTGCCGGCGGACTTTTAATAGCTTTTTTTCTAGTACGCAGTATCTCACTACAGTTAAATGAGAGTATTTCCCGGGTATCTGCTTCATCAGCAGAAATATTAGCAATGAGTTCTCAAGTAGCCTCCGGTGCAGCAGAGACAGCCACAGCAGTAAGTGAGACAACCACGACAGTAGAAGAAGTAAAACAGACATCACAACTCTCGGTACAAAAGTCAAAATATGTAAGCGAGAGTGCGCAGAAGGCAGCCCAGGTATCCCAGAGCGGAAAGAGAGCAGTGGAAGAGACGATAGAAAAGATGAACAAAATAAACGAACAGATGGAAACGATAGCCGAGAGCATAGTAAAGTTAAGCGAACAGAGTCAAGCAATAGGAGAGATAATAGCAACGGTAAATGATTTGGCAGAGCAATCGAATTTGCTGGCAGTAAATGCAGCAATAGAAGCGGCAAAAGCCGGAGAACAAGGAAAAGGATTTGGAGTAGTAGCCCAGGAGGTAAAGAGTTTGGCGGAACAATCGAAACAAGCAACGGGTCAAGTAAGAACGATATTGATGGATATCCAGAAGGCAACGAGTAATGCAGTAATGTCGACCGAGCAAGGGAGTAAGGCGGTAGAAGCCGGAATAAACCAGGTGAAGGAGTCCGGAGAGGCGATACGAATGTTGAGCGAGAGTATAGCAGAGGCATCACAAGCAGCGATGCAGATAGCAGCGACGAGTCAGCAGCAGTCGGTAGGAATGGATCAGATAGCCAGTGCGATGGAGAACATCAAACAAGCCAGTACACAGAATGTTGCCGGTACTAAACAAGTTGAAACTGCAGTACAAAACTTGCAAGAAATATCACATTTATTGAGAAAAATGATAGGGAAATAAAATTTATTCAAATCTTAATAGAAAATTACAACCAAGAAAGGTGAAGTCATGAAACGTTTTCTTAATCTTTCAACTAAGAACAAACTCTTTATTGGTTTTGGATTAGTAATAATATTTCTCATTGTTATTGTGGCAACAGCATATATTACAATAAGCGATATACAACAATCACAAAAAAGTTTGTATGAAAATGATTTTGCAAACGCTACGGATCTTTTAATCTTAAGAACAAATGAAAACGGGGTAAGGGCTGCATTGCTTGATATGATGCTGGAATCTGATAGAGAAGTACAGAATAAATGGCATCAAGAAATTTTAGAACGTAGTAAAGTTATTGATGATATTATTTCTAAACTTCTCGAACGATACGGCGGCGAACCGGCTACAATCCGAAAATTGGAGGAATTAATAACTGAAAGAAAAGAATTCGCAAAGACCAGGGAAGAACAAATAATCCCTTTGATACATGCCGGTAAATTGGATGAAGCAAAAACTATTGTGACCGGCGTACAAATAGAACGGTATAAAAAAATCAGAACATTGGCTGAGGAATTAGGTAACGATGCAGAAAAGAACGCCGCTATGAACGTTCAAATATCTGGACAGAGGGTTGGAAGTGCAATCATTATCTTTATTGTGGTTGGCATTATCTCAATTATTGTATCAATTATGATGACGTTTTACCTAAGTCGAATTATTGCTAATCCCCTTAAAGGGATTGCTGCAATTGCCAAACGTGTTTCTGATAATGATCTTACAGTCGGAGTTCAGCAAAGTAATCGTGATGATGAAGTGGGGATTCTTATTAAATCCGTTAAAGTAATGGTAGATAATCTTAAGAATGTAACAAAAGAAATATTTGATGGTGTTAATGTGTTGGCTGTTTCAACGAACGAAGTCCTGGCTTCCACTGCTCAAGTAGCCTCCGGTGCAGCAGAGACAGCCACAGCAGTAAGTGAGACAACCACGACAGTAGAAGAAGTAAAACAGACATCACAACTCTCGGTACAAAAGTCAAAATATGTAAGCGAGAGTGCGCAGAAGGCAGCCCAGGTATCCCAGAGCGGAAAGAGAGCAGTGGAAGAGACGATAGAAAAGATGAACAAAATAAACGAACAGATGGAAACGATAGCCGAGAGCATAGTAAAGTTAAGCGAACAGAGTCAAGCAATAGGAGAGATAATAGCAACGGTAAATGATTTGGCAGAGCAATCGAATTTGCTGGCAGTAAATGCAGCAATAGAAGCGGCAAAAGCCGGAGAACAAGGAAAAGGATTTGGAGTAGTAGCCCAGGAGGTAAAGAGTTTGGCGGAACAATCGAAACAAGCAACGGGTCAAGTAAGAACGATATTGATGGATATCCAGAAGGCAACGAGTAATGCAGTAATGTCGACCGAGCAAGGGAGTAAGGCGGTAGAAGCCGGAATAAACCAGGTGAAGGAGTCCGGAGAGGCGATACGAATGTTGAGCGAGAGTATAGCAGAGGCATCACAAGCAGCGATGCAGATAGCAGCGACGAGTCAGCAGCAGTCGGTAGGAATGGATCAGATAGCCAGTGCGATGGAGAACATCAAACAAGCCAGCACACAGAATGTTGCCGGTACTAAACAAGTTGAAACTGCCATAGAAAATATTCACAGCTTGGGTAAAAAATTAAAACTGCTTGTTGAGAAATTCAAAATTGTAGAAGCATAATACTTAGCTTAATCGGTTACGATCAATTCGTACGATCGGTTAAAAAAGGAAAGTAAAATGTCTAAAAAGGAAAATGATTTTCTAAAAAAATTATTAGCAACGTTCAGGATCGAAGCAGAAGATCATGTAAAAACTATTTCGTCGGGTTTGATGGAATTGGAAAGTGAAACGCACCCTGAAGAGAGGATAAAAATAATAGAAACGATATTCAGGGAAGCACACAGCTTAAAAGGGGCAGCACGTGCCGTGAATAATTCAGAAATAGAAACGTTGTGCCAGTCGCTTGAAAATATCTTTTCTAAATTAAAGAACCGGAAACTTAACATATCACCCGGCCTATTAGATTTATTTCACCTTGCGGTTAATTACCTGGATAATCTGCTTTCAGCCAAGGAAAATCAACTCGATGAATTGAAACGCAAAGTAGGCGAACTAACAAAAGAAATAGATAATAAAATAATATCGGCGGAATCAGATTTATCACAGTTATCCGAGCCAATCAAAAAAGAACAGACATTGATGCAAGAGAAACATTTATCGGCGCAGACTATAAGGATTCCCGTAAATCAGCTGGATTCGGTATTACTTCAATCGGAAGAATTTTTAGGAACGAAGTTATCCTCAGCACAGAAACTGAGCGAGCTGCATGAAATAAATACTGCGATCAGATTATGGGAAAAGAATTGGGCTAAAGCCAAATCTTATTTTTATCAACAGAACAACAATAAAACTAAAGACCCCAAAGCTTCAAAAGAAAAAAAACAGACAGATGATTTTCTTGAATGGAACGAAGATTTTATAAAGATGATAGGAAATAAATTAACAGCATTAGAAGCTTTTTCGGCGAAAGAACACAGAGCACTTTCAAGTATGGTGGATAACCTTATAGCCGATATGAAAAAAACTTTGATGATGCCATTTTCAACTCTGCTTGAAATATTTCCCAAAATAGTTCGTGATCTATCCAGGGATCAAGGAAAAGATGTTGATTTAATTATTAAAGGAGAAAGTATTGAAATTGACCGGCGCATATTGGAGGAAATTAAAGATCCTCTAATTCATATTGTTAGAAACTGTGTAGATCATGGTATAGAAATACCAACTGAGCGGCTAACAAAAAATAAACCCGTTCGCGGCTCTATTAAGATTGAGATTATACAAAAGCACGGGGATAAAATTGAAATTATTATTATCGATGACGGTGCCGGGATCGATTTTGATAAAACAAAAAATTCGGCAATAAAACTCGGCATTATTGAGCAAGATTCTTTTGATAAGTTGAGTAAACAAGAAATTCTCGGGTTGGTTTTCCAATCGGGCGTTACAACGAGCACAATCATTACAAATCTATCCGGTAGAGGATTAGGGCTGGCAATAGTAAGGGAGAAAATTGAGAAAATTGGAGGCACAGTTTCAGTTGACTCTAATACAAATACTGGCACTACATTTTTATTAGAATTGCCTATTACCCTTGCTACAATTAGAGGTATAATAGTTAGGTGTGCAGAAAGGCTCTTTGTTATTGCAACAGTATATATAGAGAAGGTAATGCGAATTAATAGGGATGATATTAAAACTGTTGAGAATAGAGAGACAATTTTATTCTACGATCAAACAATTTCGTTAGTGCGCCTAAACGAAATAATGGAAATACAAACCCCGAACACTTTGCCGGGTGAAAATAAATATGTATCCGTGCTTATCGTTAACTCGGCGGAAAAACGGATTGCATTTCTAGTCGATGAAATTTTAGGTGAGCAAGAAGTTTTGGTAAAACGACTCGGTACCCAGTTGGAACGTGTCCGCAATATCGGCGGTGTTTCTATCTTGGGTACCGGGGAAGTGGTACCTATTTTAAATGTTACCGATTTAATGAAGTCTGCCGTTAAAGCACACGGTGCTAAAATACAACCGGCTGCAAAGGAGATGGATAAAAAATCCGAAGTAAAGAAATCCATTCTTGTAGTCGAGGATTCGATAACTGCGCGTACATTATTAAAAAATATTTTGGAAACTTCGGGATATAATGTAAAGACTGCCGTTGATGGAGTGGATGGATACACACAACTTAGGTCCGGTAAATTTGATATTGTGGTTTCTGATGTTGATATGCCGAGGATGAGCGGTTTTGATTTGACACAGAAAATCCGCGCTGATAAAAAATTCTCCGACCTACCGGTTATTTTAGTTACTGCTCTTGAAACGCGTGAAGATAGAGAACATGGAATAGATGTAGGGGCAAACGCGTACATGGTTAAAAGCAGTTTTGATCAAAGCAATTTGCTGGAAGTAATAAAACAGTTGATCTAAAAGGTATCGGGTGGCGAGTTTTGTGTTGCGAGTTTCGGGTTTCGAGTTTGAAGTTTTTTGTTCTATGTATCGGAGTATGTGTGTCGGGCAACGAGTGTCGAGAAACGAGTTTAAAGTTTCGAGTTTGAGGTTTTTTGTTTTATGTATTGTGTTAAAAATTTTAAACTCTTCTTTATATAAATATCATAGGAATACATTATGGTACTTTCAAAACATTTGAAGACATTGATTCCTGGAAAAATGCCCGTGAATTAACTAATAAGATTTATAAGATATCCAATCAAAATTTTTTTATTAAAGATTTCGGTCTTAAAGACCAAATTAGAAAAGCAAGTGTATCGGTGATGTCCAATATAGCCGAAGGGTTCGAACGTGGAGGGTCGAAAGAGTTTATACAATTTTTTATCTATTGCCAAAGGTTCGCTGGGGGAAGTGAGAAGTCAGTTATATGTTGCATTAGATCAAGTTTATATTGACAAAACTGAATTTGAGCAGATATCGTTGTTAATAGAAAACACATCCCGTATGATAGGTGGTTTAATGAACTATCTCAGAAAAACAAACATTAAAGGTCTTAAATATAAAACACGATGAAAAAAATATTCCTTTTTATTAACTATAAACTTAAAACCTTAAACTCAAAAACGGAAGTTTATCATGATCAAAGTACTTATCGTTGAAGATTCGCCAGTTATTCAGGAACTGCTGTTTTACATTTTAAGTTCTGATCCTAACATACACGTAATAGGTATAGCAAATAATGGAATGGAAGCAATTGAAATGGTAAAAATCAAAAATCCTGATGTTATTACCATGGATATGCATATGCCCAAACTTGATGGTTTGAAAGCAACGAGAAAAATAATGGAAACAATGCCTACACCCATTATTATTGTCAGCAGCACATTGGCAAGGGAAGAAATAAACGAAACGTTCCAGGTGATGGAAGCCGGGGCACTTGCTGTGCTACCGCGACCGGCCGGTATTGGGCACCCGGATTTTCATATTACTTCTGCCGAACTGATTAACACGATAAAACTTATGTCGGAAGTAAAAGTTGTAAGGCGTTGGCCCCATTTGTCAAAACAGTCGGTAACGTCTCCAAATGGTTTAAAGCAGATTATTACTACAACCAAATCAAAAAGTGAAAAAGGTATTTACCATATAGTTGCAATAGGAGCATCAACCGGCGGACCAATAGTGCTGCAAAAGATTTTATCTTTGATAGGCAAAGATTTTCCTTTACCGATTTTAATTGTACAGCACATTGCAACCGGATTTCTACAAGGATTTGTTGAATGGCTCTCCCAAACTACCGGGGTGCCGATTCACGTTGCTGCACATCATGAATTGATAACAGCCGGTAATGTTTATGTTGCGCCGGATAGCTATCACATGGGTGTTGATGAAGAATACAGAATTATACTAAGCAAAGATAAACCGGAAAATAATCTTCGTCCATCAATTTCATTTTTGTTTCGCTCTATTAACAATATCTACGGAAAACATGCAATTGGTGTTCTGCTTACCGGTATGGGAACAGATGGTGCGGAGGAATTAAAGCTATTAAAGGAGAACAGTGCGGCTACAATAGTACAAGACGAGGAAAGTTCTGTAGTGCATGGGATGGCCGGCAAAGCTATTAAACTAAATGGTGCAGATTATGTATTGCCCCCTGAAAAAATTGCTGGGGTTCTTAAAATACTTGCTGATCATAATTATTCTAAAAATGTTACCACCTAAATTGTATAAATTTTTTTATCAAGTATATTATAGGAGGGTTTTGTGAAGCCCGGTAACAAAAAAAATAATCATCCTAAAATTTTAATTGTAGAAGACAGCCCGACACAAGCAACAAAACTGAAATATTTTTTAGAATCAAAATCATATCATGTTGAAACAGCATCAAATGGGAAAGAAGCACTCAAAATTATCCCTGAATTTGATCCTTCCATCATCTTAAGCGATATATTAATGCCCGGGATGGATGGATATGAGTTATGCAGAGTTATTAAATCTGATGATAAACTTAATCATATTGCAGTCATCTTATTAACATCATTATCGGATTCGGAATACATCATCAAAGGCTTATTGTGCGGCGCAAACAATTTTATTGTTAAACCTTACGATGAAGAATATCTTCTTTCAAGAATAGAATATTTACAAGCAAACCTTGAATTGAGAAAACATGGTCAGTCGCAAATAGGTGTTGAAATATTTTTCGCCGGGCAGAAACATTTGATTACATCCGATCGAATACAAATTATAGATTTGTTGATGTCCACGTATGAAACCGCCCTACAAAAAAATCGTGAGCTTGAAAGAGCCAAAGATGAACTAAGCAAATTGAACAGCCAATTGGTAGAAAGTAATAAAGAGCTGGAAACGTTTGCTTTTTCTGTTTCCCACGATTTGCGTTCGCCGCTGCGTCACATAGATGGATTTATTTCGTTATTAAAAAATAAAATAAACAACCAGGCAGATGATGAAGTAAAACATTATCTGTCTGTTATTTCAGGTTCGGCAAAAAAAATGGATTCTTTGATTGATGCGCTGCTTTCGTATTCAAGAACCGGCAGAACAAAGATTAACATTACCGAACTTGATCCTAATGAAATAATACGTGATGTAATAACCGAATTAAGTCCACAGTATGAGGGGCGGAAAATAAATTGGAATATTGAGCGGCTGCAGAACGTTAAAGCTGATCCTTTGCTGCTCAAGCTTGTATTCCAAAATCTGTTAAGTAATGCGGTAAAGTTCACCAGGAAGCGTGAAGTAGCAGAGATTACTGTGAAGCATGAAAACAAAAACGACGAAATAGTTTTTTCCGTACAAGATAATGGCGTTGGTTTTAATATGGATTATGCCGAAGAGCTTTTCGGCGTCTTTCAACGCCTCCACAGCGAAAAAGAATACGATGGGAGCGGCATCGGTCTTGCAAATGTCCGTAGAATTATTGCGCGTCATGGGGGATTAACATGGGCTGTTGGTTACCCGGATAATGGTGCTACTTTTTATTTCTCACTAAAAAACTAAATCATTACTTATTCATTAATGCGGATATGCGAATGAGAGGATAAAAAATGTCAGCCAGAAGTAAAGATATACTAATCGTTGAAGATAGCATTACACAAGCCGAGCAGTTGAAATATTTTCTTTTGCAGAACGGGTATAACCCGTCTGTAGTTAATAACGGTGTGGAAGCATTAGAATTTCTAAAGAGTAACAAGCCGCACTTAATTATCAGCGATATAGTAATGCCGGTTATGGATGGTTATGAATTTTGCGAAAGTGTAAAAACCGATAGCCGGTTGAAACAAATACCGGTAATACTCATCACGTCTCTCAACGAAGCAAGGGATATAATTAAAGGTTTACAAGTTGGAGCCGATAGCTTTATTAAAAAACCATACGATGAAAAGTATTTGCTCGCCCGGATCAATTATATACTTACCAACTTTGAGTTGAGAAAACGCGAAAAAGTACAGCTCGGCATGGAAATATCACTTGGCGGCGAACGTCATTTTATCTCGTCGGAAAGACAACAAATATTGGATTTGTTAATATCAACCTATGAACAAGCTGTACAAATAAATGGAGAACTAAAGAGATCTTACCACACACTCGGCGGCTTGTACAATATTGCAAGAGAGCTCAACAAATGTTCAACAGAAAAAGATGTTTTGAATAAAGCTTTGGAAGAGGGAATAAAATTACCGGGTATTAAAGCCGGGTGGATTCTTCTTAAAGAAAGTTCCAGCAAACATAGGTTGGCAGCCAAAAAAGGTTTACCTCCTGAATTTGATAACGATGAATTTTATGAACCTGATTGTAATTGCTGGCGTAAACTTATCGCCGGTGAATTAGATAGGGTAACAAATATTCTTCAATGTGAGCGGCTGCAAAAGACTAATGCCAATAATCACGGCATACTTTACCACGCATCGGTTCCGTTATGGAGCGGCGAAGAAACTCTTGGTGTAATGAATCTTGTTGGCTCTGAAAAAGATTTGTTCACGGATGAAGAGATGGAAACCTTTTTTGCTGTCGGAAACCAAATCGGCACTGCACTTGAACGTGCGCGACTGGTGGAAAATTTAGAGAACTTGATAAAGGAACGAACCAAGGCACTGATGGAATCAGAAATATGGTTTCATACGGTTTTCAATTCACAGAAAGATGCTGTTTTTGTGATATCTAAAGACAGAACAATTATGAATATGAATAATGCAGCTGAAAAGATGTTCGGCTATTCATTAAATGAAATTCGTAATAAGAGTACGGAAATTTTACACGTCGATAAAGAGCATTACGATATTTTCGGCAGAAAAATATTTGAATCCTTAAAGAGAGACGATGCAGCCCGGTTCGAATTTCCTTTCAAGAAAAAGAATGGTGAAATTTTCCCGACCGAACATGCTGTTTCGTTTATAAAAGATGGCACGGATAATATAACTGCTATAATTATTGTTGTTCGTGATATAACCGAACGAAAGAAGACAGAAGAATCTTTGCAGAAAGCCCAGCAGCAGTTAAGAGTAATTATTGATAATGTGCCGGTTATTTTTTTTTCACTCGATAAAGACGGCATATTTACCTTGTCGGAAGGGAAAGGATTAGAAAAACTTGGTTTGAAACCGGGCGAAGTTATCGGGCAATCTGTTTTTGAATTGTACCGTGATAATTTCCAGGTATTGGAAAATATAAATAAAACACTTTCGGGGGAAATATGTTCATTTATAGCCGAAGCCAACGAGCTTGCATTTGACACCCGTTACTTTCCGTTAAAAGATAAAATGGACAATACCATTGGCTTGTTTGGTGCTGCTGTTGATATAACCGAAAGGAGACGTGCAGAAAAAGAACGTGAACAAGCTGAAAAAATTCTTCATCTACTTAGCAATGCTATGCAAAGTGTTAATGAGTGCGTGAGTATAACTGATGAAAATGATAATATGATTTTTGTTAATGAAGCTTTCGAAAAAACTTACGGCTATACTCGAGAAGAGCTGCAAGGTAAAGCAATGGCAATGTTCCGCTCCGACCGTAATCCAAAAGAAATTGTCGCTTCTATACTTCCGGCTACTCTAAAAGGAGGATGGCAAGGAGAAATATTCAACAAACGAAAAGATGGAACAGAGTTTCCCATCTGGCTTTCCACATCAGTCGTTAAAGATAAAGATGGAAAATTTATCGCGCTTATAGGAGTCGCACGTGATATAACCCAACAAAAAAAGGATGAGGAGGAACGCAATAGACTAATAGCTATTCTTGAATCAACAAGCGATTTTGTCGGCATGGCTGATAAAGAAGGGCGGGCACTCTATCTTAACCGTGGTGGTAGGATTATGGTTGGAATTGGTGAAGAAGAAGATATAACCGGTTTGCCCATAATATTAGGTCACCCGGAATCAATGCGTTCGTTTATATTGAATGAGGTCTTGCCCAAGGCAGCACAAGAAGGAATCTGGAACGGTGAAACAATCTTGTTGCATAGGGAAGGGCATGAGATACCGGTACTACAAATTATGATTGCTCATAAAACTGCAGATGGAGAAGTGCAATTATATTCAACTATTGCCCGTGACATTACCGAAATAAAAGCGATTGAAAATGAGTTGATAGCAGCAAAAGAAAAAGCCGAGGAGATGAATCGAGTTAAAACTAATTTTTTCGCAAATATGAGTCATGAACTCCGCACCCCTTTTGTCGGCATAATCGGCTTTGCAGAAATTTTAGCTGCTAATCTTACTAATCATGAAGATAAGGAATTAGCAGAAGGTATTTATGAATCATCCAAGAGGTTGACTGAAACATTAAATAAAATTCTGGATGTAACTAAACTTGAATTCAAAAAAACCGAAATAAAATTGGTTAATGTTGATGTTGAAACAATTGTTGATGAAGAGTATAAACTTTTTAAGAAAGCTGCGGAGAAGAAAAATCTATTCTTTAAGAAAAGTATTATCTGCAAACTACCTTTAATCAGGTCGGATGAACAATTGATAAGGGAGATTATCAATAACCTGGTAAGTAACGCAATTAAGTACACACATAATGGCGGTATTGAAATAAGCCTGGATAAAATCTCAAAGAGTGAAAAAGATCATTTACTTATTAAAGTTACCGATACCGGTATAGGCATACCAAAGCATAAACAAAGTATTATATGGGAAGAATTTAGACAAGTAAGCGAGGGGCACAGCCGTAGTTTTGAAGGGACCGGGCTTGGGTTAACAATAACAAAAAAATATGTTGAATTACTGAATGGTAATATTCAATTAGACAGTGAAGAAGGTAAAGGTTCTACATTCGTAGTTGAAATTCCTATCGAGATTGTACCGGATGGTCAGGAAGTTACATCCCCAAAAACTGAGGGAAAAGAAAAAAAAAGCAGTGTTAAACCCTTACAAGGGACAACTAAAAAAGTTCTTTACATTGAAGACGATAAATATGCAAGGGAAGCTGTCGGTATAAAATTATCAAACATATATGAATTAGACTTTGCCGAATCTGCCGATAAAGCAATTCAGAAAATTCATAAAAACTCTTACGATGCAATACTGATGGATATAAATTTGGGCGGCGGAATGGACGGTTTAGAATTGACCAATCGTATAAAGAATATTGAAAAATATCAAAACATCCCCATTATCGCAGTAACAGCATATGCCAAGCCGGAAGATAAGGACGAGTTTTTGTCTAAAGGCATAACTCACTATATAGCTAAACCGTTTTTGCTGGATGATCTAAAAATTCTTTTGGATGAAGCATTAAAAAAATAAGCGATGAACCGTTCTGTTGACATTGTTTTTACTGAATCTGCTCATTTGTAAAGATATGACCGGTTTTGGAAAATCTTTTTCAGTGGTATAGTCTAGATTGACAAAATATTATATCTTCCTTCTTTGGAAATCAGACCGCTTCTTTTTAATTTTACAAACTAAAATTTGATAAATAAGGTGAAAAATGGCATCTAATGAAGGTGTAATAGTCCAGGTTATCGGACCCGTTGTAGATATCGATTTCCAGGATGGATACTTACCCAAAATATACAATTCGATAAAAATTCCGCGTAAAGATTTAGAAGGAAAAGACCAGGAATTAATAGTAGAAGCACAGCAGCATCTTGGAGAAAACCGTGTTAGAACAGTTGCTATGGATTCTACCGATGGGCTTGTCCGCGGTATGAAAGCATACGATACCGGTGAACCGATTTCGGTACCGGTTGGACCGGAGACTTTAGGCAGATTGATTAACGTGATAGGAGAAGGTATCGATGGTTTAGGCAGCGAGATTAAAACAAAGAAGAAATATCCAATCCACCGCCATGCCCCTAAATTTGATAATCTTACAACAAAACAAGAAATGTTTGAAACCGGTATCAAAGTTATAGACCTTCTTGAACCTTACACAAAAGGCGGTAAGACCGGTTTGTTTGGCGGTGCCGGCGTTGGTAAAACGGTTATTATTCAAGAATTGATACATAATATTGCTAAGCAGCACGGCGGTTATTCGGTATTTGCCGGTGTGGGTGAAAGAACGAGAGAGGGAAACGACCTTTGGCTTGAGATGAAAGAATCCGGTGTGCTTCCGAAAACTGCACTTGTGTTTGGCCAAATGAATGAACCACCGGGTGCACGCCTTCGTGTGGGATTAACCGGATTAACAATTGCAGAATATTTCCGTGATGATGAAGGCAGAGACGTTTTATTATTCATCGATAACATTTTCCGCTTTACACAAGCCGGCTCGGAGGTTTCTGCATTACTAGGACGTATGCCCTCGGCAGTAGGTTACCAGCCGAACCTTGCAACAGAAATGGGCGAACTTCAAGAGAGAATTACTTCTACGGCTAAAGGATCAATTACGTCTGTTCAAGCAATTTATGTCCCGGCAGATGATTTAACAGACCCGGCTCCGGCTACAGCATTCTCACACCTTGATGCAACAACCGTATTAAGCCGACAGATTTCTGAGCTCGGTATCTACCCGGCAGTCGATCCGCTTGATTCTACTTCAAGAATTCTTCAGCCCGATATTGTTGGCGAAGAACATTACTCGGTTGCCAAACAAGTGAAAGAAATTTTGCAAGCATACAAAGATCTCCAGGACATTATAAATATTCTCGGTATGGATGAATTATCCGAAGACGATAAAGTTGTTGTTAGAAGAGCGAGAAGAATACAAAGATTTTTAAGCCAGCCGTTCCATGTTGCCGAACAGTTTACCGGATTCCAGGGTAAGTACGTAAAATTGGAAGACACAGTGCGCAGCTTCAAAGAAATTCTTGAAGGCAAACATGATGATCTTCCGGAACAAGCTTTTATGTATGTTGGAACAATTGAAGAAGCAGTCGAAAAAGCCAAGAAGCTCCAATCATGAAAGAAATAAATGTTGAAATAATTACACCATCAAAAACTGCTTTCTCGGGGAAGGTTAAGTCAATTTCATTACCGGGTACGCTTGGTAATTTCCAGGTTCTATTTAATCACGCACCGTTATTAAGCAAACTGGAAATCGGGAAAATTTCTATCAAAGATTTGAATGATGTTGAAGTTGAATATACAACCGGCGGAGGTAATGCAGAAGTGCTGAATAACAAGATTCTTGTTCTTGTTGAAAGTTTTGAAAGCAAAGAAGAGATTGATGTTGAGCGAGCCAAAAGATCTTTAGAAAGGGCAAAAGAAAGATTAGCAAATAGAAACAAAGACAAAATTGATGAAGTAAGAGCACAAGCTGCACTAGCACGCGCTATGAATAGGTTAAAGTTTGTTAATTCAAGCGTCTAATTAATGTTTTTGTTTTTCTTTTAGGTTTTTAAAAAATCCCAACATGAGTTGGGATTTTTTTATTGATTGTCATTTCGACCCCGATTCATCGGGGGAGAAATCGATCTTCCATTTTATTATCTTTCAATATGAAAGAGCATCACTATTACGTTTACATTCTTACAAACTGGAATAATAAAGTTATTTATGTTGGGGTAACTAATAATCTTAAACGTAGAGTATATGAACATAAAAATAAATTATTAGATGGATTTACGAAAAAATATAATATCAATAAGTTGGTTTATTATGAAGAAACTGTTGATGTGAATTCCGCTATTAAAAGGGAGAAAGAAATTAAGAAGTGGGGAAGGGAGAAAAAGAACAAGAAACCTCTGAAAAATTATAGAGGATTTAAAAACTTTATAAAGGACAGTGTTGTAAAAGAGTAAACAAAAAAAGAGAATGAAATGCGAAGCAATAAAGTGAATAATATGGATTTGTTTACCCAAG
>JBFMBS010000007.1:22893-163628 GCA_040755055.1 Bacteroidota bacterium | reverse complement strand
TTATTGTGTGCTGCATAAAAAAGTCACTTAGCTTGCAATAAAAAAAATCCTTGCAATTTATTTCATTACAAGGATTTAAGAGAGCTGCCCCGTCAGGGGTCGAACCTGAAGTCTTCTGATCCAGAGTCAGACGTGTTGCCAATTACACCACGGGGCAAATCCTTCAAGTAAAATTATTAATAAAATTACAAAAGAAAAAATTATTGATCGATTTAGAACAAAAAGTGCAGCCATCAGCTGCACTTTTGCAATTCTTATCAAAAATTATTAATCACCTAAATTTCTAATATTCAACCAGAATGGAACATCATTAATATCAAATACTTCCCCGGTTCTGTTGAAAGGATCGCCACCAGCTTCAATAATTAGTAATCTACCTTGAGTAGAAGTATGATATGCATCTGTTGGATAATCAACCCAAACATAAGCACCGGTTGAAGGTTGATTTGTTACAAGCGTTGTCCACGTTACACCGTTATCCATACTGTAATAAATATCAACTGTTTCTACTGCATATGAATTCCAAATAACAGTTAAGTTGTCACCATAATCAGGATGACCTTTATAGAAATCCTCACCGGTATTCGGAAATTCAAGACGGATCCACTTGTTTTTGTGAAGAGCAAAGAAATCATCTGATTCATCTTTTGGACTTCCATCGTCAGGATCGCTAATTCTAATCAGGCACAAATCAGAACTATCTTCTTGTGCCGGGAAAGTTGCCTTGAACATTCCATCGTTTGGCGTACTTTCAACAAGTGTTTGCCATGAACCGCCGCCGTTGGTAGTTAGTTCAATCTTAACATTAGTAAGATTTGTTGCCCGCCATTTTATTTCATATTGATCGGCAGCCGGGTAGTGGAGCCATTCCTCTCCTCCGTTTGGTGATTCAATTGTAATATAAGATGCCGGTTTAACTTTAAATACTCCGCTTATCAAAGAAGCGGAATTATCCGTAGCGGTAATCCGGATTACATAACTATCATCAACTACCGAGAAGCTGGTTCTGTAACTGCCAATGTTTTGCAAACTATCAACTAACGTAAACCAATCGGTAGGATCGGTTACGTCTTGATAATTATATTCGATCTTAACTTTTTCAATACCGGTTGATTCCCAAAGAATAGTAACCGGTTCACCTACAATTACTTCATCACCATTTTGTGGGAAAAGAATATTTTGAATTTCAGCAGTTAGTAGAATTGAGAATGATGCATCACTAACATCCGATATCACTCCACCGGTATCACCAACACGAACTTTACATTGAGTGGAGTTAAGTGATGCCGGAATCGTCCAAGCATATGACCCGGTGTTAGCTTCATTATCAGCAATCAAAGTCCATGTAAGACCATTATCAGTAGTGAATTCAATTTTGACTAAACTAATACCCTTCGAATCCCACGTAATGTTTCGAGTTTGTCGCTCACGCCATTTTTCTCCACCGTTTGGACTTGTAACAGTAATGCTTTGTACAATCTGGTTAGTCAAACTAAAATTCTGATCTGAGACATCATATGGTACACCATCATTAGCATCACTTATTCTAATACGGCACTGTTCGGAATTTGTATTTAGTAACGGATCAAGTGCAGTATCCCACGAGTAAGTACCGATACTTGGTGTACTACCAACTATTGTTGCCCAAGTTGCACCGCCGTTAAGGGTATATTCGATCTTCACATTTGCAACACTTTCCGAAGTCCATTGGATTGCTACTTTATCACCAAATGTAATAGTCTCGCCACCATTAGGTGAAACAATTGATAATGATGGTTCAGGATCAATGCTGAATAGCTCATCACTTGTGTCGAATGGTAAATTGTCAGAAGCGTCACTAATTCTTATTCTGCAATTCGAAGATGCTGTACCGGGTACTGGTGACCATGTATAGAATCCATCACTTTCTGTGCTACTTACAATTTCAATCCAGTTATTACCATTGTTAGTCGTGTATTCAATTTTAACATTCTGCACACCGAAAGAACTCCATGTTAAATTTACTGAGCTTCCGGCAAGATAATGTTCGCCCCCATTTGGCGTTGTAACAGTAATAATTTGCCCAATTTGATTTGTAATTTGGAAATTTTCGTCGGAGATATCCGATGGGATACCATCATCTGCATCACTAACTTTTATTTTGCATTGCAAAGAACTAACTGCCGGCACGCTGCTCCAATAATATGAGCCAATACTCGGAGTACTGCTAATTATTGTCACCCACTCTGCACCACCGTTAGTAGTGTATTCAATTTTAACGTTTGCAACGCTAACCGATGTCCACTGAATATCAACAGTTGAACCGGTATAAATTAGTTCACCGCCGTTGGGCTGTATCACAACAATATCCGGTTCTGGTGCTATACTAAAGTAACTATCACTCTCATCACTCGGAGTGTTATCAGCAGCATCACTTATCCTAACCTTACAATTGGTAGAAGTAACTGCTGGAATTTGGGTCCATGTATAGAATCCATCGCTTGCTGTGCTTGAAACGATTGTATTCCAGTTCAGACCATTGTTAGTAGTAAATTCAATTTTAACATTTGCAATACCGGATGCTTCCCAGGTAATATTTTGCGAAGAACCGGCTGGCCATTCTTCGCCGCCATTCGGAGAAGTAACTGTTATCAATTGATTACCAGGTTGTGTAATAGTAAAGTTATCATTAGAAATATCTGCCGGAATTCCATCCTCTGCATCACTGATTCGTACTCTGCATTGGAGAGAACTTACGTCTGGGACTGTATTCCATGAATAAGCACCATCACTAGGTGTTGAGTTCGTAATTGTATTCCAGGTTGCACCGTTGTTAGTGGTATATTCAATCTTTACAAATTCAATATTGTTCGAAGTCCATAAAATATTGTTGCTTGAACCCGGGTACCATTCTTCACCGCCATTCGGGCTGAGTACAGTAATTTTGGGCTCGGGTAATACTGTAAATGTGCCATCGCTCTCATCAACCGGGTAACCATTTATTGCTTCAAGAATTCTTATCTTAAATTGGGTACCGGAACCGCTAAAACTAAATGCATATTCACCATCAGAAGGTGTTTGTTCAACAATCGTCGTCCATGTAATTCCATTATCAGGAGTATAATCAATAAATACATTTTCTACACCAATTGAAGTCCATTTGATGGTGTCAATTTTTCCGGCAGTCCATGTTTCGCCGCCGTTAGGTTGAATAATTTTCAATTCAGGTTTAGGAACGATTTTAAAGGTTGCATTACTTTGATCAACCGGGTCATTATCGGCTGCATCGCTTACCCTAATTAAACATTGTGTAGAAAGTGAATTCGGGACATTCCATTCATAAGCACCGGTGTTAGCATGATTATTTACAATCGAATTCCAGGTTAGACCGTTATTGGAAGTGAAATCGATTTTAACTTGCTGAATACCACTTGAATTCCATGTAATATTTTGTGATGTACCGGCTTGCCAGCTTTCCCCTCCGTTTGGCGACGTAACTTCAACAATTTGTGTAACCTGGTTTGTAATCGTAAATACGCTGTCCGAAACATCTGATGGTTCGTTATCCAATGCATCATAAATTCTTATTTTACATAACTGTGAATTTAAATCCGGTATTTGATCCCATGTAAAAAATCCTATACTCGGCGTAGAAGTGGTGATCGTTGTCCAGGCAAATCCGTTATCCGTAGTATATGCAATTTTAACATTCTGAATGTTTTCTGATATCCATTCAATTTTTCTACTGCCGCCGGATAACAATGTTTCGCCGCCATTTGGAGAAAGTACACGAATAACCGGTTCAGGCAATATGCTAAATACATTACTAACCGCTGATGGATTACCATCTGAGGCATCCATAATTCTAATTTGAGCTAACGTAGATGGAGTATTAGGAACCGGTTCCCAATAATAAATACCGGTATTCTTTCTATCAATTGCAATAAGACTCCAGTGGTTACCATTATCTGTCGTGTATTCGATCTTGATCGAATCCAAACCCGAGCTATACCATCTGATCTCTTTAGCCGTTCCACCTTCCCACGCTTCACCGCCTTGTGGTCTATCAATTCTTAAACTTTCATTTGAGTTTTTTATGATGTTAAATACATTGTCACTTTCATCCGAACTTTGCCCATCGACGCTGGAGACACGTATCTTACACTGATTTGATATAACATTTGGTATCGGGAACCAGACAAAAACGCCAACGTTTTTAACACTATCAGCAACTAGCGACCAACTTGAGCCGTTATCAACAGAAAAAAGAATACGGATATATTCGGTGCCGGTTCCTGTCCACCTAACTTCATGCGAAGAACCTTCCATTAAATTTTCAGCTCCGTTGGGTGATGTTACCTTGATTGTAATTGTGCCGTCGCCGCCGGTATCATCAGTACCCGTCGTATCTTCTTTTAACTTGCATGAGGAAAGTATTATTAGGAGGGCTAATAGTAACTTGATGTATTTTTTCATCTTTATCCTCGGTAAGAAATTTATCTTACGTGTTGAGTAAATTTAATAAAAAAATCGATTATTTTTATTAAGTAAATTATTACAGAAAGTATGCCCGAATGAGAAGTTAATATTTATGTCCTAAAGTTAAGGTTGAAATGATTAAAACAAAATATTACATGTCAATTTTACTCATTGCTCTCCCATTAAGAGTATTATCACAAAATGTTGTGCCGTATGCAGAAATAGGCCAATTCCGTTCTGCTAATTCGATGTCTATCAATCCAGCCGGTTTTATATTCATCATAGACGAAGCTAATAATGAGATTATAAAACTTGACACCCTGGGCAATGAGGTTAACCGGATCGGGGGCTTCGGGTGGGATTCATATTCATTCGATTCACCAGCCGATATTTTTACCAATACACTTAACATTTATATTGCCGATAAAAACAATGATAGAATCCAGATTTATGATAAGGATCTGAATTACCTTTCTTCGTTTTCTACAGAAGGGAATGAGAATATAGAATTCAGGTATCCTACCGGTGTTGCAGTCTATTCGCAAGGTGATCTTTTCATTTTAGATTCTGATAATGCAAGGATATTAAAATTTGATTTGCGGGGGGATTTTATAACAACTATTGGCGGAATCGAAAGCGGCAATTATGTGCTGAATAATCCAAAAAAGTTTACTCTAATGCCGAATGGTAACTTAATAGTAATTGATAATAGAAACCTTGTGTTCTTTGACCAGTTTGGCAATTACATAAACAAAGTAAGTCTAGAATATGAACCAACAAATATCAGTTCAACGTACGGCATTGTCGCAATTACCTCGGGGGAAAATATTTATTATGGTAGAATCATAGATAGCCAGCTCAGCAGCTCACTTAAGTTGTTCTCACCGGAAATTATCGATGATCCCCGTGATGCTGTAATATTTAATTCAAAATTGTATGTGTTGACTGAAAAGCAAATATACGTTTATCAAATTACCGATTAACAAATTGAGTTTACGTTACAGAATATTTATTACGCTGTTATTATCACTTTTTGTATGTTCAATCTTTTTTGAAGTGGTAATCAACTTCTTGCCAATATCAGCTTATCTTCTTCCGTTCGTCAGAAAAGGTTTTTCATTAATTTGTCATCAGCATGAAGAGAAGTTGATCAACCTCTTAGGATTTCATTCAATGGTTTGTGCTAGATGTACCGGTATATATCTCGGAATGTTTTTGATAAGTATTTATGCAATATTTAAACCGATTAAAAGGATTAATGGTTATAAATTATTGTTCATCTTCTCTATACCTATGGTTGCAGATGTTCTGTTTATCGGCATGAAACTTTATAACTACTCGAAAATTTCTGCAATTATTACGGGAATATTTTTCGGTTCAGTTCTATTTGTTTATCTTTACAACGGGTTGAATTTACTAATTATAGAAAATCGAGCAAGGCACTAAATTGAGAAAGTATATCTCCCCATTTGTATGCGGTTTCGGAGCGGGCGTTTTACAAGTTGTGCCGGTAGCAAAAAGTTTAGCATGCTGTTTTATCATTCCACTTGCCGCTTTTCTCTCCTTGTATTTGGAATTAAAAGCCAATCCTTCATCCGTGCAGATACAACTTAAGAAAGGATTGATATTCGGATTACTTACCGGACTTTTCGCAGCACTCTTCGGAAGTTTCTTTGATATATTCATTACATTGCTCACAAAGAACAATGACATTGTTGCAGCTTTCCCGGAACTTCAGAAAATGATCAACGGTTTTCCTCTTTCCGAGGAACTAAAAAAAGAAGTATTAAGATTATTTAACAGTGTTCGCAATGAAATTCTTAGATATGGCTTTTCGCCGCTTTATACCATTTCGGTCTTAATTAATAATTTAGTAATAAATTCAATATTTGGGATGATAGGCGGCCTGGTTGGTACCCAGGTAATAAACAGCAAATTTAAAAATCAGAATTAACATGATAGCAGCTTTAATTTTTTGCGGACATTTAATTTTTGTGCTATATATCTTTACCAAGAAATGGCAAGATGAATCCTTGTCATCTGCTTTTATAAATCTCTCTTTAATAATTATATTATTTTCCGTCGGATGGTCAATTACAACATCAGTAGTAAAAATCTTTTTTGAGAGTAAGGGATTAGGGTTACATTTTGACTCAGATACTATTTCTTTGGCAATACTTTCAATTATAGAATATTTTTTCTATCGGTTTTATTATCGTGAAAAAGAAATTACTGAAGACGATAAGGGAAAGTAATTACAACGGTTTGGTCAATCTGTTTTGCTTTCAACGGTAAAGGTTCAAAACGCCATTGCCTTAGAGAGTTAATAGCTGCCAACTCTAATCTTGCATCAGCTTTTATCAAAGGGAAAATTTTCCCAACAGTTCCATCGGGCAAAATCGTAAATCTAAGTTTAACATCAATCTCTTTTGAAACACCTTCCGGGTATTCAGGTAATGAATAACTATAGATTTTCCGCATACCTTTACCACCGAAATCAATTTCAAAACCAAAACCGCCCTCACCTTCTCCAAGGGGTTCAGTTCCTTTGGTTTTATTTCGATCATTATTAAGAGGTTTAATTTTTTCAGCTTCAACAGATTCTTTTTGTTTCTTTTTATCGGCTTCTAAAACAAGATTATCTTTATCTCTATTTTTTGATTCGGGGAGTTCAACTTTTTTCTGAACTTCTGCTTTGTTGATTTTCTTTTCTTCCTTCGGTTCGTTTTTTTCTGTCTCGGCATCGATGCCAAAGGGGCCGGCACTTCCCATGTTCACTCCACTGCCAAACCCAATCGTTACATATTCATCTTCTTCCATTCCTACAGAAAAACTTATAAATGCAAATAAGATGATCAGCAAAACATGGATTACAAATGAGGTAATATATGATATGGTACGCGGATTTTTATTCATTATATATTAATCTTTTCTGTTTCGATTGTGAATCTCTCAATCCCAATTCCCTTAGCTTTGTCTATCACCTTAATAACCAAATCAATCTTTACCGATTTATCGGCTCGTATAATCAAATTATCTTCGGATGAAGATTTTTTTATTTGCTCAAGATCACCGGCAAGTTTATCAATAGATATTTCTTTAGAACCAAGATAAACACGGTTCTGTTCGGTTAACGTAACTACCATTTTTGCCGGGGACACTTGTTCATTATTCTGCGCACCGGGCAGTTTTACCTTTACACCGGTTTGAATGACAAACTGCGAAGTTAAGAGAAAAAATATCAACAGCAGCATTACAATGTCGGTTAAAGAAGAATAAGCAAATATGCTCAACGGTTTATTTGAAGTTTCAAATTTCATATTCTCACCTAAAAATTATATTCTTCATCTTCATCATCGCCGGTTACTGCTGATTTACTTGTATCATCAAGAAGGTCGATTATATCATTAGAGATTAATTCCATATCAACAACAATTTTATTTATCTGGCTAACGAAATAATTATAAAAAGCTAAAGCCGGAATACCTACAATCAAGCCGAATGCTGTTGTAATTAGAGCTTCCCAGATACCACCGGCAAGATCGGAAGGATTTGCCGATCCTTGCAGCTCTTGAATTTTCATAAACGCAGTTATCATACCGGTTACGGTTCCCAAAAATCCAAGAAGCGGTGCAATACCCGAAACCGAAGCAAGTATAGAAAGACCTTTTTCCATTTTACTTATTTCTTGTCTACCGGCACTTTCAATGGCTTCTGTAACTCTCTTATGCCCAAACCTGAATTTTTTTAAACCTTTCTTTACAATGTTCGATACCGGGGTATGTTCTTGCATACAGAAACTAATCGCCCCCTCCATATCTTTCTTTTTTACTAACGCCCTAATTTTTATTAAGAATGCCGGAATGTTAACTTTAGCTTTTTTTAGCACAATAAATTTTTCAATTACTATAGCCATGCCGATTATTGAACAAACCAAGATTGGATACATAACCCAACCGCCTTTAAGAAAAATGGAAAGTAGATCCATAACTAATCCCTTTATTTTTCAAAATTATTTTTAACTAAAAATTGTTCTGCTTCGTCACTAGATTTAAAATTACCGATACGAACGCGGTACCAGATACCTCCCTTTTGAGGAAGGTTCGCTTCAACAAGAAAGGCATCAAATCCTCTGCCTCGTAATCTCTTCACCTCATCTTCAGCTTTACCTTTGTTGCGCCATGACGAAACTTGTACGTTAAAACCGCTTCCATCAAAATAAATAGTTCTTCCAACACGCGTATCTGTTTGAAGTGTTTTATACAAATCATTAGTTTGAATTGTTCTTGCCGGTACATTTGCTCGTACATTTGTTTTTACGGGTTCGGTAATTTGCTGAGTTTGCAATGACGCAGATTTATTTCCATCTTGATCATTTACCGGTACAGAAGCAACACGAGGAAAATCACTTAAATCTTCAGCAACTACCCGGTTTGTATCGATCTGATCGGTTTGCTGATCATATATAGTACTATCAGTTACAGCACCAACCTGTTCATTTAATTCGTTGTTTGTTTTTTTCCCGGACATCAAAAAATAAATTATAATACTGCTGATGATCACAAAACCGAAAAAGAGTAACAAAAATGTTTTGCCAAAATATTTATCATCATTTTTATGATATTCTTCATAAGATGAAGATTCATCGTTTGTTTTAAAGTTATTAAAATATTGCTGCTGCGTTATTGTAGGTTGATATTCCGGTTCGTGTGGCGGTACATCTTCTACAAATTCGTATTTAGGAGGATGCCCGGAGTACTCCATGTATTGAAAATCTTTTTCAGTTTCTTCAATTTCTTTTTTTATCGTCGTTTCAAGTTTTGTAAAATAATCAGTGGAGAGCGGTTTAGTTGATTTAAATATATTTTTCTCCGGGTCTTCCTCCTCGTCACGTCCTTCTTCAATATCATCAAATTCGAGTGTTGTTTTCTTCGATGAACCTTTAATTTGTTCGATTTCTTCTTTTAATTCATCGCCCCAATTCCAATCAATATTCTCTTCAACTTTCTTTTTCAAACCCAGAAAATCTTCGTCTGATTCATCGGCATCAATATCTTCGGGTAATTCTATTTCTTCTTGTTTAGATTCTATCTCCTCAATGCTTTCAATTAAATTATCTATTTCTTCTTCAGCATTAATTTCATCAACAATAGATAATGTTTCTTCCGGTTCAGAATCATCTTTCACTTCTTCTGCATTTTCATTAACTATTTCATCATCGGTTCGTTCTACCTGGGTGCTAACTTCAGGTTCTTCAATTTTAGGAACGTAATCTTCCAGCAAAGCTGTTGGAGAAAGTTCTTCTTGTGGAGTTTCATCATGCTCCGCCGGTTCCTCGATTTTGTTGTCTTCATCCTGGTTTAACAAATTATTAGTTATGTCTTCGGCAATTAAATCTTCCTTATACTCAATATCATCGGTTAATTCCGATAGTTGAAGTTTATCTTGTTCTTCTTGATCCGGTTTGTTTAAGGAAACATAATAATCATCCCAGATATTAAAGCTTGGCAGATGTTCGGAATCGGCAATTATTTCATTTACTCTTTCCTCAATTGACTTTCTTAATATCGCGTATGAGGTTTCGAGTTCGATCTTCTTGTCAACATCTTCTGTTAATGGTAATAATGGTTTACCGACACTAATGCTAAATACACCGGAATCATTTTCATGATCAGGTTGGCCGGTCTTAGGCAATTCAATCGTAAGATAAAGTGTTCGCGTCTCCTTGGTGAAATCTTCAGACAGAGGGGAAAAAATTAATGAGTTTTCGTTATCATCTTCTCTTAACTGGAAAAAACCAATCCTTGGTATTTTCAAAGTCAGATCTTCGGTCAAAACAGCGGCAACTTTAGTTATCAGAATTTCGAACGCTAATTCTTTTTCTGAGGAAGAAACACCAAGAACTTCAGCAGTTTTTTTTTGAAGGTCTGAGATAGTCATTTTTTATACTTGCACCTATTGAAATTACCAACGGTAATCAATACCTACGATAATATCAAAAGGTTTTCCCTCATAATTCTTTAATGTAAAGTTACTCCTATTCAGAATGTTTTGAAAGTCAGCCTTAACCGATAAACTGTTAAATAGCTTATAAGCAACTGCAGCCGATATATTATGATAAGCGTCCAATTCAACACTATTTGCAACATCGGCAAAAGAACCGTTTATAAATTCGTAACCGGCTTTCAAACTTAAACCGAAACTAAAATCATAACCATACGATAATGAAACATTAAATTTCGGTTCATAGGGGATGAAATTTCCATTAGAAAATTTTACGGATTGATAGACCCCCTTGCCAATTAAATAACCATTAGGCCCGCCGTTAAATAATAAATCGCAGCTGAATTTTAGTTTGTCAATATCATTGGCACCTTTCACATCGAAAAATCCTTGCTGAATAGTATCATCGTAATATAAATAGTTGTCGGCTTTTAAAAACTCACCCGTAACACTCGCTGAAAAATAATTTCCCAGGTCATATTTAATTGTACTGCTCAAATCAAAATTTATTTCTTCAAAAAGATTATCGACTAATCCATTCATTGCGTAAAAATTATTATTTACAAAGTTGTATATCGTATTAAATTCCGTATGTGGTTTATATTCTGCATAGAGAGTCAGTGCATCAGACAGCATAAATTGTAGAAAAGCTTGTGGTGCAAAAAAAGTATTGTTGGAATTGCTTGCATAAACAGCGCCGATTTTAAGTGATATGGTATTTATCGGTTCTATTTTCATGTAAGGACCTATGTAATAATAATCATAGTCATCAATATTGCTTACATTATTTTTCAGTAACTGTTTCCAGTACAATCCATCGGTACCAAACTTCATTCTGCCGATACGGAATTCAAAGTTAGGGATTACATGCAGATTAGTTTCTCTTAAATTAATATCTGATAAAGTAAAAAATTGCGCGTTCAACTCAATGCCATATTTGAATAGAGTGCTGTAATCATTTCGAAAGGAAAAGCCGCCTGAACCGAATTCAGTTTTTCGAGCATACATCGGATTCACCGATCCGAAAAAATAAAACGCTTTCTTTTCATATTTACCGGTAATATTCAACTTGCTGCCGGCAAATAAATCTGATTTTGAGTTAATGAAAAAATCATTGCTTAAAGAAACACCCGAATTATTTATGTCGGAGTATGCGGTATAATCTTTAATATTACTGCCCCACATATTTAGAGCAAACAAATAATGACCGATTGTTCCGGCTAATTTAAAATTACCTTCCGGGAAAGTATGTGTGCCGAGACCAACTCCCAGGTAGCCATTATAAAAATCATCGCTATACAAGGAAGGTTTTACCGGTAAAGATTCCGATTGTATTAAAAGAGGTAGTTCTTCCGGTGAATATTGCGGAACAAAAAAATCTTTAGATAATGTGCTTACTAATTCCGGTTGTTTTTTTGCAGCATTCAGCACATCTACGCTTTGTCTGCCGGTAATAACAAAATCCGGCAATTCAATACTACCTTGTTCAGTTTGTGCCGAAACAATTTGAGCAATAAAATAAATTAACGCAGCAAGTAACTTTCTCATAATCTATTTAATTTCCTTTTAGCTTCATTAGCAAATTCACCGGTATTCTGCCGGTTCAACACAGCTCTAAACATGTCTCTCGCTTGTTTTTTATCATTTAATTTTACATAGCAATCGCCAAGTTTTAATAATGATCTTATCAGCCATTCTTCATAAGCAGCGAAAACCGATCTCACTCTAACTAATGCGGTAATAGCTTCATCAATCTTATTTTGGTCGAAATAAATTGTACCTATCACAAATTGTGCCTCTGCACCAATGTCATCCAATCTTTTTTCGGAAATTTCTTGTAACAACTGGAGTGCGCCATCGTAGTTCTTTCTTGATATTTCAAGTCTTGCAAGCTCAATCTTAGATTTTGCCGCAAAGATTGTTCCTTCATAATAGGTAACTACTTGTTCAAGTGTTGCATAAGCACCGGCAATATTATTATTCCCTATTTCCGATTTAGCTTTTAAAAAGAGCAGTTCGGGAATTCTGTTTGATGTTGGTTGTGCTGTAATTGTTTTCTCAAGAACATTAACAGCTTCGTTATATAATTTTTTATTGGAATATATTGTCGCTAATTCTATTGTGGAAGATATGCCAATATCTGATTTAATTGATCTTAAAAGAACATTATTGAAACTTTCAATAGCTTCACTTTCCCTTTTAAGATTCGAAGCGCTCTTTCCTATCCAATAATAGGCAGTGGCGACTAAGTTACTCGATGGAAATTTTTGAATAAAATCCCGGTAAGCTTCAACGGCGTCTTCATATTTTCCCGAGCTATAATAAATATCTCCCTTTTTGAAAAAAATTTGATCGCTGAATTTAGATGATGGATTTTGATTTATAAATTGGTCAATAAAACTTACAGCATTATCCGGCTGCTCTTTTGCAACGTAAGCGTATTGGATACCGTTAACAGCGTCCAATATATAGTTTGTATTCGGGAACGCATCTAAAATTTTGTTATAGTAAACTATGGAAGAGTCGTAATCACCTAAATTAAAATACGAATCCCCTATTGAATAATAAGCTGTTGGTAACAATTGGGAGTTTGGATAAATTTTAATAAGCTTGAAATAATTATTGATTGCACTTCTAAAGTTAGATTGTTGGAAATAGATCCACCCGATAACGTATTGAGATGCGTCCGCATATTTTGAGCGTGGAAATTTTTGCTGCAACAAAGCAAATTCATTTATAGCTTCACCGGATTTACCGGCTTTGAAAAGTGATTGGCAATATTGATAGTAAGCAAGATCATTATTCAACATCGATTTATCCTTAGTGAACAACTCTCTATAAATTGCACTTGCCCTCTCAAAATTTTTTACGCCGAAATAACTATCTGCCAGTCTCAATTTGGCATCGTTAACCAGTTTGTCGTTTTTATATTTGTTTAGATATTCATTAAAGTAATAAATTGAATTGGGAAAGTCCTTCAAATTAAAATAGGCATAAGCTTTTCCGTAAATAGATTGTCTTTTTAACAATTCATCCTCGGTGATAATTTGGTTGTAATTCTTAAGTGCTTCGGTATATTCACCTCTTAAGAAATACGATTCAGCAAGGTAGAACAGAACTTTTGCTCTCTCAAAATCTTTGGAAGATGATTTCAATGATTCCAGGTTATTAACAGAGCTGTCTAACTTATTGAGGTAATACTGTGATACACCTAATCCAAGCAAAGCACGGTTGACAATCTCGGCAAATCCATCGGCAAATTTCTTAGCTTGCTTAAAATACGCTTCCGCTTCTTCATATGACCGGTTATTCAATTTCATTTCACCGAGCAGAGTATAAGCCCTTCCTTTGGTAAAATTGTCATTCGACAACACTGCATCGAGAAGTGTTTTTTCTGCTTCAGGGGTTTGAGATTGATTATAAAGGACTGTCCCTTTACCCAATTGCGCGCGCGATGCAAGGTAGTGGTGAGGATACTTTTCTAAAAATGTTTTATAAATCTCGTTTGCTTCATCAATCTTACCCATATACCTTTTACATTCTGCGCTCCAATACAAGGCACTGATTGATAAAGAATCATTCTGCGATTTTGACAAGTCATCAAAAATATTATATGCATTTTCAAAATCAGTCGTTTGAAATTTAATCCACGCCAGACTGTATTTAATTTTATTTTTTAATTCATCGTTTAGATTTTCGCTCGATAATTCTTCGATAATATCGAGTGCATTTTTATAATCTTGAAGTCTAACAAACGAGTTAGTCAGATAATACTTCGCTTCATATCTTTCTTGACCGGTTAAATCATTGACCAAGGGGTCTGTTAATTCGAGTACGGCAGAATCATATTCCTTAAGGTTGAAATAGCAAATGCCAATTCTTAATTGTGCTTTTGGTGCAAGGTAATGATTCTTATAATAGGCCAATAGCTCATCGTAATTCGAGACAGCGTTCTTATAGTCTCCTTGCATCTCATACAATTGTGCCAGCGAATAAATACTATGCTGAATAAAATTATTGGTAGCCCTATATGATACGGCATTGTTAAAATTTTCTTCTGCTTCAACAAACTTATTTTCGGAAGTATAACATTTCGCAATCCAATAATAGCTTGAACCAACAAATTCATTTTCAGGGTAACTTTGGATTAGGTTATTTAACCTTTCACGTGATTTTCTGTACTCTCCATTTTCAAAATAGAGAGTACCCAAATTATACAGTACTTTTTGTTTGTAATTTGAATACGGGTACAATGCAAGTAATGATTCATATTTGATTATTGCCCCTGATTTTGAACCGGACTTCAATAGACAGTCCGAGGCGTAAAAATGTGCCGCCTCACGCTGTTGTAAATCATAATTCTCATCATTTGAAATTCCATCAAATAATTCATATGCAGCCAAATAATTTTTATCAGTATAAAACCGCAGCCCTAAATCAAAATTATTTTTATTGACTTGCGGATATAACTCATTAGTTATAAGTAAAAATAAAATGACCCAAAATATTTTTTTCATAAAGTATCAATTGAATGTTAAGTAAATAATAAAAAAGAAAATTGCACCACTCGTTCCGGCAAGCAGATTAACAACATCGTTATTAATTATTTTAATCCCTCTCTTATAATTAATCTCAATATTGCAATGATTTGTTTGGTCAACAATCTTTCCGCACTTAGGACACAAGTATTGAACTTGTACAGACGCACCAAGAATACTGTCAACAAGACTTCCGGCAACACCTGAAATTATAACTAATAAAAGATAGTCAAACTTTAAATCAATATAAATTAATGACGACACAGCCACAAATAAAGCACCGCAAAAACATCCAATTGTACCAATTACCGAAATACCCCCGGACTCTCCCTGATTTGCCCTATTCATAGTTAGAATGTTATACGTTGCAGTTTTATTCCATGTTCCAATTTCAGTACCCCAGGTATCAGCACAAACAGCAGCTACAGAAGAGATGTAGAGATAAATAAAAAATGATTCATCGAAGATTAAATTAAGAAGAATTATTAATGTGGGAACTAATCCATTTGCCAGAACCTGGCAAAAATTTCTCTGTTTATTTTTAGACAAATAACCAGAGACTTCAAGGTTCTTATGGACATTCATTATTGTTAATAAACTAGATGAAAGAAAAAAAGATAGAATCGGAACACTCCATGCTATTCCACCTAATCCGAAAACTATTGACCCAATTATAAAGGCAGCAGCCGAGCCGCTAATAGTCAGAAATTTTACTTTATAGGATAGATACGAAATGATAAAAGCTAAAAGTACTCCTAATAAGAATGTACTTATTTCAAATATCATGTGCCCCGGAAGCGTTATATAAAAGATGATAAACAAAAAAAGCCCGCCAATTGGCGGGCTAGATTCATTTAAGAAGATTTAGTTCGTACTCAGCCAGTTTTCTGTATTGAGGATCCTTTTTAGCTAACTCAAAATTTTCTTTAGCTTTAGAAATATCTTGCAGTTGCTTATAAGACATTGCTTTGTAATAATAACCGGCACCTTTCAAATTTGTACTTTTCATATTTATAACTTGATCTGCTGCACTTAGAGCTTTATCATAACTCCCGTTCTCGTAGTGTGTGGTAGCTAAAAGTACATAGGCGGCATCAAAAGGTTTGTAATTAATCGCTTCATTCAAATAACCGATAGCTTTTTCATAATTGCCTTCTTTCTTTGTTTGGTCGCCTAATTTTACTAAAGAACGCGATATATATTCTTTTGCTTGCTCTTTCAACGATTTTTGTTTGGTCAGCTCTTCAAATTTCTTAAAGCTGGCAACGGCTTCAGAAAATTTACCGTCTTGAAAGTATGTACCTCCGAGCCCATTATAGGCAATATCGAACCCGGGATTTATTTTGATAGCATTATTAAAAGCTTCTTCAGCATCATTCAGTTTGTTCTGCTTTTTTAATGTAACACCAAGTTGATAATAAATTCTATGGTCCTTGGAATGTTTTAATGCTTCATTGTATTGTTGAACGGCGCCGTCGTAATTACCGGCTTTCAATAATTTATTACCTTCATTATAAGCAGTAGCCGCTTCCTTAGGCATATCGGAATTTTGAGCAAGTAAGGATAGATTGATAAAAAGAAAAATAAAAAATGATATGAATCCCCGTTTCATTTTCATGCCACTTCCTTGTTTATTGATGTTGAAATGGTGCGGAAGAGGGGACTCGAACCCCTACGCCCTAACGGGCACTACCCCCTCAAAGTAGCGTGTATACCAATTTCACCACTTCCGCAAAAATTGCGTTGGCAAAATATACCGCTACACTAAAAAATGCAATAGTTTTGGAGAAAGAGGCAAATTTTTATATCAATTCTTCTTTGAGCTTCTGCCTCTTTCCAATAATGATTGAGTTAATTCCCTTCTAAATTTGAATTCAAAAACTGTGAGCTTGGCTATTTGCGGTGGTGACAGCAGATTTGTTAAAGAATTCAGGAATATTTGCCGCTCATTAAAAATCCGGTTCTCAAGTTCAAGTAACTTAACAACGGCATTCTTGTAAAAGTTATCGTTGGTTTCTTCATCGCGTAAGGATTTTTCGATATCCGCCAATAGTTTCTCGCGTTCATCCATAAAACTTTTTTGTTTATTATGGAATTCATTCCTCCTGGCAAAAAATTTAATTGATGTCTCTTCGTCTAATTCCAGGATTTCAATCAATTTGATCTTTTCCATTTGTTCAATTCTTTGCAAAGCTTTTTCGCGGTGCTTAAATCCTTCACCCATTTGCCCATTTACTGATTGTGCAATAACAAACAGCACCATTACTATTATTATTTTTTTCATAACTGTACCTATTAAATTTATTTATTAATCTTTTGGTAAATAGAATTAATTTCTTCGTCCGATATTTCATCGAGTACCGAATAATCAAAATAGGCGATATCAATTTCACTGAATAACTTACTTTTAGTTATCGTTATTTCTTCCGGCAATGCTACGCTGAATATATTTTCATCCTTTGTATCAATCAGCAGCTCATCAGTATTATAAACTTCAGAAAAAACTTTATCAGCTATTTGTTCATCATCTAAGTTGTTCACTATTTCACTTGTAAGCTGAGCTGTATGGTCGTTAAAGGTTATTTCCTCCCTTGGCCAAAACATAATAGCGACCAAAACAGCTGCTGTTACCGGAACTACATAATACAATTTTGCATACCAGCTTTTTTTGCCGGCAAGTTTTAACTTTTCCTTTACTCTTGGAGTAAGATTAGCGAAGTAAGTTTCATTAACAGCAATATCCTTAACTTCTAATAACTTTTTAAATTCTTGCTCAATGTTATCAAAATCTTTTTTGAGTTCTGAAGAACTTGACATTTCTCTCTCAAAAAGAATTTTTTCATCCTGGTTCATCAAACCGGATAAATACTTCAATATTTGCTCATCGTTCTTTTTCATTTACATACTCCATTACTTTTCTAAGTGCATGGAAATAATTAGCTTTTAATCCCCCTACACTTTTGCCGGTTATCTCGGCGATTTCATCGTATGAAAGTTCGTCAAAATTTCTCATTACAAATATCTGTCTTTGCTTTACCGGTAATTTATCCAATGCCTTGTGCACTTTCTCAATTTTCTCCTTGTGATCAATATTTTCAATTATATCATGGTTCGATTTCAATTCTTTTTCATCGGCACTATCAAATGATAACAACTTTTTTATTTTATTCCGCTTAATCTGGTTAAGACTTCTTGTTGAAACAATTTTATAAATCCAGGTATAAAGTGCAGATTGATAATTAAACGTCTTCAGCTTATTATACATTACTATTAATACTTCTTGAGTTACTTCATCGGCATCAAGATGGCTCCCAAGCATTTGCCTGGCATGCCAATATATTTTTTTTTGATATTTCTTAACAAGAGTATTGAAAGCCAGTTCATCACCGGCTAAAAATTTTTCTACGAGCTCAAAATCATTATTAGAGTTCATAATCCCATCGATATTCATCAAAATAGACAGAACGTGTTAAAAATAGGTTTAATTATGATCAGTTCATGATGCCGTTAAACCATCTTTTATATTAAAATGTCATAACAACATAATAAAAAATTTATCACACATATAAGCGGAGTAATTATGCGAAAATTAGCAATTTCAACACTAACGATAGTTATTTTATTATTGAGCCAAATACCGGCTACTGCCCAGCCGAACGATAATCCTATGGGTAAAGGAATGTTTGGTCAACACAATATTGTAAAAATGCTCGAATTGACTTCAGAACAAGAAAAACAATTCAACGACATTAATTATAAGCATCAGAAAGAGACTATCGACCTTCACGCACAAATACAGAAAAACCGTCTTGAATTAAAGAATATTATGCTGAACAAAAATTTTGACGAGAAAAAAATATTAGCTTTAACAGATGAGAATAGCAAACTTCAAGCTGATATTAAAAAGTCCGCCGTAAATAAATGGATAGCCGTTTACAAAATTTTAAATGACGAACAAAAAGAAAAATGGGCTATGCATTTTGAAGGATTCGAACCAAGAGAAAAAATGAGAGAACATATGAAAGAACGATTCAAAGAACGAAGAGGTTTCTAAGAAGTAATGAAAAAGCTGCTCCCAAATTGGCGGGCGGCTTTTTTGCTATAAACAAATATCTAAATGTCTCCCTGGATTGGCCGTATCGTAATATCCTCTACTACCATATTAGATTTGATCGAATAAACTTGATATACAAACTTAGCAATATCTTCAGGCGACATCATTCTATGTGAATATTTTTCCAGTGCACCTCCGGGCCATATTGGTGTTTTTGTAGCTCCGGGAGAAATATTGATTACACGAATATTATTTTTTCTAACCTCTTCCCGTAACGCTTTTGTATAAGCCATTAACCCGGATTTTGATGCAGAGTAAACCGAGCTTCCAGAAAAAATTTTTTGAGTGACTACAGATAATATATTAATTATTGTTCCCGAATTATTGGCAATCATGCCGTTAAGTACGGATTTAATTGCGTAAATCGAACCAAGTAAGTTTGTTTCGATTATGCTTTTAATTTCTTGGATAGAATCCTTTTCAGCGGAATTAAATGATGTTAGGCCGGCATTATTTATTAATGTACTTACAAAATATTTTTCATTGATCGAATTGAAGAGTTGTGTTATATCCGTTAAGCTAGAAACATCCAATTGATAAGGAATAATATTTTCGGCATTGCCACCAATATCTTTTTTAAAAGATTCATTGTTAACTATTCTTCTCGAAGTAGCTAAAACTAATAGACCATTTCTCGCAAATTCGAGGGCAAGTTGTTTACCTATCCCTGAGCTGGCGCCGGTAATCCACACTACACTTTTAAGTTCCGGCATTATATTCTTTTCTGAGAGATAAGGTTGAGAAATTCTGTTCTTGTTCTTGCATCTTCCTTAAAAATCCCATGCATCGCACTAGTTGTAGTAATTGAGTTTTGTTTTTGAACGCCACGCATCATCATACACATATGATAGGCTTCAACTACAACAGCGACACCTCGTGGTGAAAGATATTTCTCGATTGTATCGGCTATTTCCTGGGTCATTCTTTCTTGCACTTGCAATCTTTTTGCAAACACATCAACAACGCGTGGAATTTTACTAAGCCCAACAATTTTGCCATCCGGGATATATGCAATATGGGCTTTCCCAAAAAATGGTAACAGATGATGCTCGCACATACTGTAAAAATCAATATCCTTTACAATCACCATTTCATCGTAGCGTTCCGAAAAAATAGCCCCGTTCAAGATATCTTCAATTTTTTTATGATAACCTTGCGTAAGAAATTCGTATGCTTTCGCAACACGATGTGGAGTTTTTTTCAAACCTTCCCTATTTGCATCTTCTCCCAGTTCAGTAAGAATAGCTTTAATACTTTTTTCTAAAGAATCTAAATTCACTTTTATTCCTTCCCTCTATATTCAACATAGTTATTTTCAGTTTCTCTAAGTTTAATAGAATAAAGTTTCCCACTCGGTATTTTCCCCACCAGTTGGTTCCAAATTGAAGTTACAATATTTTCGACCGTTGGATTTATACCTTGTAGAAAATCTACATCAACATTAAGATTTTTGTGATCAACTTTCTGGATAATTTCTTTATGGATTATTTCTTTAAGAACCTTTAGATCAATTACATAGCCGGTGTTTTGATCTGCTTCGCCGGAAACAGTCACTTCCAAGATATAGTTGTGCCCATGTCCGTTCGGATTGCTGCATTTCCCGAATATTCTATAGTTCTCTTCATCAGATAGATTTTCAATAAACAATCTGTGAGACGCACTAAAAACTTCCCTTCTTGTTACATATAACATTGTTCACCTATCTATCAATATCTTTCAATACTTTTTTCACTTCTTCAACATGACCTTTAACTTTTACTTTAGGAAAAATCTTTTTGATTTTACCAGTTTCATCGATTATAAATGTTGTTCTTTCTACGCCCATGTATTTTCTACCATACATATTTTTTTCTTTCCACACACCATATTTATCTACGACAGTTCTTTTCTCATCGCTTAATAGAGTAAACGGGAGATTATATTTATCGGAAAATTTTTTGTGCGATGCGACTGAATCGGGACTAACACCAAGGACTACGGTTTTTATTTTTTTGAAATCGGGAAATTCATCTCTAAAATCGCAAGCTTCTTTGGTACACCCGGAGGTCATATCTTTTGGGTAAAAATAGAGAACGACTTTCCAACCTTTGAAATCAGTAAGTGAAATTTTTACACTATTACTATCAAACAGCGTAAAGTTAGGCGCTTTTTTCCCTTCAAGAGGCATAATTCTCCTTTAACCTAAATAAAATGATATAATCTAAATGTTAGTTCTGTTTAATATAAAAAAGGGACAAACAAATTGCTTGTCCCAAGTAAGATGGAGGTTTTAAAGATTTTTTAAGGTCTCCTGAATTGCCGAATAATTAGGTTCATTGCCGGCATTCTCAAGAACTTCAGCATATTTTATTACACCATTTTTATCAACAACAAATGCTGACCTCTTTGCTACACCTTTTAATCCAAATTTATCAGGCAGCCAAACATCGTAAAACGCTCCATAAGTCGGTGCAACTTCTTTATTAAAATCACTCAATACCGGGAAATTAAATTGATGTTTATCCGACCATAATTTTTGAGCGAATGGACCATCAACACTAATTGCCAAAACCTGGGCATCCAAGTTCTCATAGTCTTTCATCCCATCGCGAGTAGAACAAAGTTCTTTTTCGCACACTGATGTACCAACTGCCGGGAAAAAAAGAATAACTACATTTTTCTTCCCTCTGTAGTTTTCTAATGTATATGTTTCATTAGCAGCACTTTTTAATGAAAAATTTGGTGCCTTATCTCCAACCTTTAATTGCATTTTATCTCCTTTCTTTATTCACTTAGTTTTCTGCCAATTTTAATTTTTACCTGGAACTCAACTTTCCCTTCGGCAGTCATTCTTCCTCTTTGCTCAATTACTTCAAACCATGCTACTTTTTTTTCATTGTTTGCAGCAGTCAAAACTGATTTAACTGCCTCACTTATTGATTCAGTGGAAACTCCTACTCTTTCAATAACTTCAAATTGCATTGACATATTTTCCTCATCTATTAAAATATTATAATATTATGGGGTAACGATAATTTTATTATTAAATATAATTTTTAATTCAAACATAAATGAACCGAAATAGTTCAAAATATTTTAAAAAGGACACGCAGATTTCTTTTGATTTTAAATTTTAAAGTATCTAATTTTATATAGACTAAATCTAAATAGCTTGGTAAATTAATTGAATTTAAGTGCAGCACACGAAGAATTTAGACAATTTTTAAGAAAAGAAAGTCACCGCATTACTCCGGAGAGATTTGAAGTTCTTGATTACGCACTTTCCTACGAAGGACATTTTGGAGCTGATGAACTCTACCTGAAAATGAAAACAAATAACTCGAATGTATCCAGGGCAACTGTTTACAACACACTTGAGTTATTAGCTGCTTGTGATCTCCTTGCCAAAAGAAACTTTGGCGAAAATAAATCGAGATATGAATCCAATTATGAAAGAAAAAGTCACGACCATTTAATTTGTATTTCGTGCGGTGCAATAAAAGAATTTTCAGAGCCAAAAATTGAATTGATAGTAGAGGAAGTTTCCAAAAAATTGGGTTACGATGTAAGCGGCCACTCGTTCAATATTTTTGGTAAATGTACTAACGAAAATTGTAAGCTTAATAAAAATGCCAAATAGTACTTTAGATAAAGCAAGAAAAGGAACTGCAGTAACAATTATCAAACTGCCTTCCGGCATAATTAGAATTCAACTAATCAGGTTAGGAATAACAGAAGGTGATACAATAAAATGTATCGAAAGACTTCCCGGTGGGACTATTGTTGTTCAAAAAAACCGCCAGGAAATTGCTGTTGGTTATGATCTTGCAAAGAAAATTAAAGTTATTATACTCTAATAGGACAAAATGAAATCCGATAATATCATCAATCTAAATTCTGAGAACACAAAGTCTCTACTTCCTCAAGAAACTATCAATGAAACAATCAAAGAAAGTATTGTACTCGTAGGAAATCCAAATGTCGGGAAATCGTGTATATTTAATTTTTTAAGCGGAATGTACGTTGATGTTTCCAACTTCCCGGGCACTACTGTCGCACTCACAAAAAGTATTTACAAAGGGAAAAATATTTTCGATACACCCGGGATTTATGGAGTTTCCTCTTTTAATGATGAAGAAAAAGTAGCCAAGAAAATAATATTAAATTCCGACATTATTCTTAATGTCGTAAACGCTCTTCATCTGGAACGTGATCTGTTCTTAACTCTCCAGTTGATTGACATGGGCAAACGCGTAACCCTTGTATTGAACTTTGCCGATGAACTTAAAAAAAGAAAGATTAGAATTGATACGGCAAAGCTTTCGGAGTTGCTAGGTGTTGAAGTAATAGAAACATCTGCCGTTAATAAAACCGGCTTGGATAAATTAGATAGTGCAATCGAAAATGCAAAAATCGGTAACCAGCAACTTGATCTGCATTTCATCCTCCAGCAAGTTATGGAAAAGAATATTCCGCAAGCGGAGGCACTTCTTATTTTAGAAGGTGATGAAGAAACTTCATCTAAATATGAAATAGGAGTAGGTACCGCCGATGAACGTGAAAAAATTTATATCGGCAGAAGAAATCGTGTTAACGAGATAGTTGATACTGTTGAGTATGAAGATTCAAAAAAAGGAGAAATATTTAATCTGCTTGGCAGATTATCATTGAATCCACTAACCGGTTTACCAATCCTCGCTGTGATATTAACGCTTGTTTACTTTTTCATTGGTGACTTTATATCACAAAGGATAGTTGATTATACCGAAAATGTTATCGGCAAAGGTGTTTTTGAATATAATGTTAAATCTTTTGTTGCCGATTACACACCTTCTCGAATTGATGTTGAGATATTTGATACACAAGAAAATTTGGTAAGTCAAAAATCATTTTCATTCTCGGATGGATTATCAAGCTTGCCGGTACTTCAAAAGGAATTTGAAAATTACTCTAAACAACCGGGAGCGGTTTCTGAATTTAATTTTACTAATCCTTTCGTAAGATTATTCTTTGGCGAGTTCGGTGTTATAACCATGACCATCACTTACCTACTTTTCCTATTAACACCATTAGTGATAGGATTTTACTTTGTGATGGCTCTTTTGGAAGACAGTGGCTATTTACCGAGATTGGCAACAATGCTTGATAGAGCATTTAATAAAATTGGGCTGAATGGACGCGCCGTTATTCCGATTATGCTCGGCTTCGGCTGTATAACGATGGCTAATATAACAACACGATTGCTGGGAACTGAAAGAGAAAAATCAATTGTAACGGCAATTTTACAATTTGTAATACCATGTTCTGCACAGCTTGCGGTTATAACCGTATTACTTAGCGGGGCCGGATTAAAGTCACTGCTAATTTTTATCGGTGTAATCTTCACGGTTCTTATCACACTTTCAACAATACTGAATAAAATGCTTCCCGGCGAAAGCTCGCCTCTCTTAATCGATCTACCTTTAATGCGGTTACCGAGAATAAGTAATGTTATCAAAAAAACCTTTTATAGAAGCTACGGATTTATGAAAGAAGCCGGTTTCTGGTTTTTTGTTGGTGCGCTGGCAATCGGCATTTTTGAATTAACCGGGATATTATCAGTATGGCAAGATATTTTAGCGCCATTTACAACACACTGGTTAAAATTACCAAAAGAAGCAGCTAACGCTTTTGTGATGGGAATGGTTAGAAGAGATTTTGGCGCTGCCGGTCTCTTTGATATGAAATTAACTGTTGAACAAATCACGGTTGCGATTATTACAATCACTTTATTTGTTCCATGTATTGCATCGTTTGTTGTAATGCTAAAAGAGCGGGGATGGAAAGAAGGTTTTACCATTTGGTTTGGTACATGGATCACCGCATTTTTTATCGGCGGACTTGTAGCACAAATAATTATCTAATCTTATGAAACAGAATGATCTTCATAAATATCCTCTTATCTGGCGTAAAGACGACTTCTTTATAAAAATTTATTGTTCCATTCCCAATATTGCAACCGGGATACTATTAACAACAAGCCGTACAGCTTTCATCATTGATCCGGGTGACGGGATATTACGTGATTTAAACAAAGATGTTGGTGCAGAAACCATTATTCGTGTTTCCGATATTTTTATTAGCCATGGTCATCACGATCATGTCGGTGGAGTTTGGTCGCTGCTTACATATTTATCCGTACTTAGAAAACGTTCTCCGCTATCGATTTACTACCCGAAAGGATGTGCAGAAATTGAAAGCATACACAAAGCTTTTATGAGCGTCTATAAAAATGAGTTATCTTATAAAATCATACTACATCCCGTCGATCAACAAAAACAATTTACAAGAAACTCTGTTCGGATAAAGCCATTTAAAGTTAATCACCGCGAGCCATCTGCAGACGGAAATTCGTCTATCGAAATACCTTCTTTAGGATTTAAATTTTTCTATGATACGAAATCGATTTGTTACGGCGGCGATACTGCATACTGCGATAACTTAGTTAAATTTGCCAAAGGTTCCGACTTAGCTATAATCGAAGCCGGTGCTGAAGACGAAACTACATCAGACCTTCACATGACCATTGAACAAGCTTCAAATATCGGGAAAACCGCCAAAGAATATTTTTTGGTGCATGTACCCGAATAATATTATTTTGCAGCAATCTTAAATACTATTTTGAGGATAAAATGAAGAAAAGATTCTTAATCTTTTTACTTTTGTTTGCTTTTACATTTGCTTCTGCTCAAAAAAATTGGAACGATCCGCAAATAACAGCTAAAGATATAAAAGCCCACATATTCTACATCGCTTCCGATCAATTTAAAGGCAGATTCACCGGGTCCGCCGAAGAGAGATTAGCCGGTGATTATATTTCAGATCAGTTTAAAAATGCCGGTTTACTCCCCCTATTTAACGGAAGCTACTTTCAGGAATTCCCGTTTATTGAAAGTGTTGAATTAACAAAAAATAATTCTGCAGTCTTCACTTTTCAAAACCAATCGCGATCACTTAAGTTAAAAGAAGAATACATTACGGCTCCTTTTTCCGGCGAAGCAAAAATTACAGCAGATTTAGTTTTTGCCGGATACGGTATATCGGCTCCAAAATTAAATTATGACGACTATGACGGGTTAGACGTAAAAGGCAAAGTTGTTTTGGTAATGCGATATCACCCGGAACATGACAGTTCAAAATCTGAGTTTGACCGTTATGCAACCTACCGTCAAAAAGCCGCAGCCGCCAGGGATAAAGGTGCCGCCGGGATTATTTTTGTTAACGGATTTTACCCTCATAATGAACAAGATCAGTTGATGGAATTACATTATGACGGAGCTGCCGGAATTAAGGACTTTCCGGTTATACAGATTAAAAGAGACGCTGCCAATGAAATACTTAAGACACAAAATATAGATTTTGCCCAACATCAGAAAAAAATTGATACAGATAAAAAACCGTCATCGTTCTTAATAGACGGGGTATTTGTTAAATTAGAAACCAGGGTAAAAGAAATTGAAAAAATTGCGCGTAACATTGGTGGCTTTATTGAAGGTAGCGACCCGGTTTTGAAAAAAGAATATCTGGTAGTTGGTGCTCACTACGATCATCTTGGAATTGATCAGTTAAAATCTTCTTCTATGTACAAAGGAACTGAACCGCAAATTCATAATGGTGCTGATGATAACGGTTCCGGTACAACCGGCTTACTCGAAATTGCCGAAAAATTCGGTTCAGAAAAAAATAACCTTAAGAGAAGCATAATATTTTTAGCATTCAGCGGTGAAGAGATGGGTCTTCTCGGATCTTCCTACTTTACAAATAATGCTCCAATCCCTCTTACTGATATTTCTGCAATGTTCAACATGGATATGATCGGAAGATTAAACGAAGAGAAAAGCTTAACTGTTATTGGTGCCGGCACATCATCGATATGGAAAGATATTTTGAACAATAACAATAAATATCAATTCAAACTAGCGTTCAACGATGGCGGTTCCGGCGGCAGCGATCACCAGGCATTTACAAATAAAAATATACCGGTTCTATTCTTTTTTACCGGTACACATACTGATTACCACAAGCCGTCCGATGATCCCGATAAAATTAATTTAACCGGCGAAGAAGATGTAGTGAATTTTGTATATGATGTGGTCAACCATACACAACAGTTAGATAAAAAACCGGATTATGTAAAAGTTGAAGAACCTACTAACCGTGGTGCTGCTACACGCACACGCGTAACAGTCGGCACCGTCCCGGAATTCGGTTATAATGGGAATGGATATAAAATTTCAGGAGTAACTGAAGGAGGACCGGCTGCAAAAGGCGGAATGAAACCGGGTGACATCATTATTAAATTCGGATCAAAAACTGTTAACAACATTTACGATTTCATGTATGCAATGGGTGAATATGCCCCTGGTGATAAAGTTGATGTGATAGTGATACGTGAGGAAAAAGAAGTGACGTTGAACCTTGAATTGATTTCAAAGTAAGCAGCTCTTAAAATTGTTTGTTATTATAAAAAAGCGAATCGTGTTGATTCGCTTTTTTTTGAGAATAAAATTATCTACCAAAAAATAAATTTACTTAAGCTCTCGTTTTTTCTTTTCAGTTAACTGCAAATAATTTTCTTTAGAGACAACTCTCTTGCCGCTTTTCTTTTCGAGAGCTCCGCGTGCATCACCGGCAATCTTGCCGCCTTTCTTTGCTGCTGTTTTATTTTCGTCAAATCCTTCTGCGTTTGTATTCTTTGTTATTTCTGTTGTTGAAGCTTCGCCGAGCATTGAAAAAATCAATTCGAGATCGGTCATGTGATCGCGCAAATTTTCTCCTTAGCCCGGCAGATTTTTTACTGCTTTATATTCGGAAGGTGTTAAACCAAAAGTTGCTTTGCTTATTTCGGAAATCAAGATTGCAAATTCAATATGTTCTTTCACGCCCCGTTTCTTCCATTCGTTGGTTAATTCATCTCTAACGGCAATACCGCGCAAACGTTTTTCGATCCATTCATCGCTGTAACCTTTTGCTTTGTAGATTTGCCTTACTCTTTGAGAAGCGAGTTCCGGGTTTTCAATTTCTTCGAGGCGCTCATAACCAACTTTTGCAAGCCATCGTTTAAATGGCTCTGCTTTCGGTGAAGGGATAGATTGAATAATTCTTAACAAACCAGCTACATCCGAACATTCTGTATTATATTTCTTCCCATCCGTGGATTCCATTTTCAGTTGTCGACAAAATGTCGACAACTGAACACCACTGGTTTCATTTTCCCGTCTTTTTAAGCGGCACCAATAATCACGGGGTTTATCGCTGTCTGTTAATGCCTCAATCACATCAACTACCGAGAAGTACCACTTCTGCTCTTTTTCATTCCAAACAGAGCGGATTTTTTTTGATTCGAAAAGTTTAATGTTGCTCATACTTTTCTGATTAATTACCAAATAAATTAATTCGATACTTTATAATTCAAAGTACTGGAGTAGATTTTCAATCTGCTCTACTTTTTTCTAATTATTTCTTCGGCCCTATCATCTTTTCAGGGCGAACAACCTCATCAAACTTTTCAGCGGTTAGCAGACCAAGTTCGAGTGCGGCTTCTTTCAGTGTTTTGTTTTCTTTGTGCGCCTTCTTTGCAACTTTGGCAGCATTATCGTAACCAATCACCGGGTTGAGCGAAGTAACGAGCATCAAAGAATTATCGAGATGTTTTTTGATGTTCATGTCATTAGCAACAATTCCTTCAACACAATTTTCACTGAAACTTTCACATCCATCAGCTAATAATTTTATTGATTGCAAAACGTTAAAAGCAATCACCGGCATGAAAACATTCAATTCAAAATTTCCGCTTGCACCAGCAAAATTAATTGTAACATCATTCCCGAAAACTTGTACACAAATCATAGTAAGTGCTTCGGATTGAGTTGGATTAACTTTACCCGGCATAATTGAACTGCCCGGCTCATTTTCCGGCAATGAAATTTCACCAATACCGCATCGCGGACCCGATCCTAACCATCGAGCATCATTAGCTATCTTCATTAATGAAACTGCTAAGGTTTTCAACACGCCGTGTATTTCTACAAGTGCATCTTTACCGGCCATGGCTTCAAATTTATTTGGTGCAGTCTGAAACTTCTTGCCGGTAATCTCGGATATTTTTGCAGCTACTTTAACTGCATAATCCGGATGAGTATTCAAACCGGTACCAACGGCAGTACCGCCAATCGGGATTTCGTATAGTCTTTTTAACGAATCACTTATCCTCGCCAATCCATTTGTCAATTGCTGTGCATAACCGGAAAATTCTTGTCCCAACGTTAGCGGTGTTGCATCCATCAAATGTGTTCTTCCGATCTTAATAATATCCTTAAATTCTTTCGATTTAGCATCGAGTGCATCACGAAGTTTTGTTACCATCGGGATTAATCTTCTATGAATCTCTTCAACGGCAGCAACATGAATTGCCGTCGGGAATGCATCGTTTGTCGATTGTGCTTTATTAACATCATCATTGGGATGTATCGGTTTTTTACTGCCAAGAACTCCACCAGCCATTTCAATAGCGCGGTTAGAAATCACTTCGTTTGTATTCATATTGGTTTGAGTACCGCTGCCGGTTTGCCAGACTACAAGCGGAAAATGATCATTCAACTTCCCTTCTATAACTTCATCGGCTGCTTTAACAATTAGGTCGCATTTTTCTTTTGGTAATGTGCCCAGATCACAGTTGGTTAAAGCTGCTGCTTTTTTAACAATCCCAAGCGCACGGATCATTTCTGCCGGAAATCTTTCACCGCCAATCTTAAAATTCATGAGTGACCTTGCTGTTTGTGCACCGTAATACTTATCATTTGGTACTTTAATTTCTCCCATACTGTCGGTTTCAATTCTGTAATCCATTATTAACTCCAATTTTATTTTATTGTCAAAAACAAATTAGTTCTTTGAATTTTGATTTTCAATTTCGAAGATAAAGTGGAATGGTTTTTTAAATTAATGATAAAAGACTGTGAGTATGATTACTGCGTTTGTATATCGCCTACTCGCTTTGCACCAACATACCTTTTCTTATAGTAAGTCGATTCGAGAGACGAAACTGTAACCCCAAGTTTTCTGCTTGCATGAACAAATTGATCATCACCAAGATAAATACCTACATGTCCGGGGAAAGATCTTTTAGTAGTATTGAAAAAAACAAGATCGCCAAATTTTAATTCACCTTGATCTATTTCGTCTCCGATAGAATATTGTTCACGTGCCGAGCGAGGTAATTCCAATGTTAGTGACGCTTCGTAAATAGTTTTTGTGAAAGCCGAGCAATCAATTCCCTTCTCTGTATTGCCGCCGTACTTGTAAGGTGTATCGAGATATTTAATCACTTCAAACAACATTTTTTCCCGTGGTGTTAAAGCCACATTAAAATTTTTCAGTTTATCATAGTTAGCAACAAATTTAGATTTATCAACAGCAACATCTTCAACCGGTGCCTCGTCAAATTCGATTTGCGTTGTATCGGGCAAATCATTCAATACAAGTATTTCGGAATGTTTTGATTTTGAGTTTTCAGTTTTCCCGTAACGCGGCGATTTTGAAGGTTCTTCACTTTTTGATTTTGTTTGACCGTACCTTTGGGAAGAAGAAGACGCACTGCATCCTGAAAATGTTAATATGCAGATTAGTCCTATAAAAAGAAATTTTAAGTTTTTCAAAGTAGGGTTCAAAATTAACCTAAATATGATCTTAAATTTTTGCTGCGTGATGCATGGCGCAGCCGGCGGATTGCTTTTTCTTTTATCTGGCGAACGCGTTCACGTGTAAGGTTAAATTTCTCACCAATTTCTTCAAGTGTTAATGAGTGTTCTTTCTTTAATCCAAAGTACAATTTTATAACTTCGGCCTCGCGCTCAGATAATGTTGAAAGTGCTCTCTCTATTTCACTTTTGAGAGATTCAGACATAAGTGTAAAATCCGGTGATGGTATTTCCTCATTCGGCAATACATCGAGCAGTCTATTCTCTTCTCCTTGTGAAAAAGGTGCATCCATTGAAACAGCACGTCCGGAAATTTTTAGTGTATCGGAGACTTCGGATATATCCATATCAAGTTCTTGTGCAAGTTCTTGCGCATTCGGTTCACGTTCAAATTCTTGCTCAAGATTATTATATGCCTTGCCAATTTTGTTAAGCGCACCGACGCGGTTCAAAGGAAGACGCACAATTCTTGATTGCTCGGCAAGCGCCTGAAGAATTGATTGGCGTATCCACCAGACTGCATATGATATAAATTTAAATCCGCGTGTTTCATCAAATCTTTTTGCAGCTTTAATCAAACCAAGATTTCCCTCGTTAATCAAATCGCCCAAAGTTAGTCCCTGGTTTTGATATTGCTTGGCAACTGAAACAACAAACCTAAGATTAGCTTTAACTAATTTTTCGAGTGCCTTCTGATCATTCTTTTTGATCCTAACCGCTAATTCAATTTCTTCATCCGGTGTAAGAAGGTCTACCTTACCGATCTCCTGTAAATATTTATCAAGCGAAAGATTATCTCTATTCGTGAACTGCTTGGTAATCTTCAAACGAATTTTCTCCTAGTTGATTTCAACGTTTATAGAATCAACAATGCCAACAATCGAAGCATCCACAGGGGCGATATCAACATCAAGCGGTATAACAGCTTCACTAGCTGTAACATAATAAATAATTTCTCCGGGACCGGCACCAACAGTATCCAATGCGATTATTGGATCTCCAAGCTTTTCGAGATTGGCATTTATCGGCTGAACAAATTGCATTTTGTATCCGGTTACGGCTTCGTACTTTCTTGTAGCCCATATTGTGCCGATAACACGTCCTAGGTACATTACACTTCAGCCATTTCTTTTGATTTTTCTTTCACGACAATATCAAGCTTATCAACAATTGCCATTATAACAGCATCTACCGGTTTATTCTTTGTGAATGTTGTCTGACGAGCGGAACTTCCTTGAGCAACCAAAACTACTTCACCAACGCCGGCACCAACCGAATCTACCGCCACCACGGTCGCTTCTTTCGGAGTGTAATCCAAATTCAAATGGCGCACAATCAAAAATTTTGCACCGACAAGATTTTCATCTTTCCGGGTTGACCAAACTGTTCCAATTACTTTGCCTAGTATCAGGGTAACCTCGCAATTATAATGGGTTGATATTTTAACTTATTTACAAATTCTTTATTTCAGTCGGAATCAGAATATTGCTAATTTTTACGATTGTACATTCATTGCATCATGCGTGGTTGCAACTTTATTAAAAAAATTTGAAATCTTCAAACTATTAAGAGTATTTATTCGAGTAGGGAAAATCACATCAATACTTTCGATAAAATTTTTTGCTAAAATTCATCCATTCAAAAAGCTTGTACCGCACAAATCATTATTGATATTAAAGAAATGTGCAACTGTTTGAGCGATATCAGAAAAAGTTTTTCGTGTACCAAGATTGCTACCGTTAGCGTTCTTCTTGTAGTACAAAAGTGGAACGTACTCGCGGCTATGATCGGTACTTGGCGTTGTAGGATCGTTCCCGTGATCTGCAGTTAAAATCAAGCGGTCTGTTTCATCAAGTTGTTCAAGAATCTTTGGCAGACTATCATCAAACTCCTTTAGTGCCGATGCAAATCCCGGAGGATCATTACGGTGCCCGAAATAAACATCAAAATCAACAAGGTTGGCAAATATGAAACTCGCTCTTGAATCACGGCACTCGCGAATCAGGTAATCTATTCCTTCCTGGTTCGATTTTGTTTTTAGTTTTTTCTTAATGCCACGATAATTGAATAGATCATTTATCTTGCCGATGGCAATTGTTTCTATTCCGGCTTTATCGACATAATCAAGAATAGTATCCGAGAAAGGATCTATTGAGAAATCTCTTCTATTTGTCGTACGTGTAAAATTTCCAATACTCCCAATAAAAGGTCGGGCAATAACTCTTCCAACCGCATATTGATCAACTAAAACTTTTTCCCTGGCAATTGTACAAATTTCATAAAGTCGATCAATCGGGATAGTCCCTTCGTGCGCTGCTATTTGGAAGACAGAGTCTGCCGATGTATAAATAATCGGGTAGCCGGAATTGATGTGTTGCTCACCAAGTTCTTGAATAATTTCTGTTCCCGATGCAGCATAATTGCCGAGAATTCCTTTAACGCCGGTTTCTTTGATAAACTTATCAATAATATTTTTAGGGAATCCATCGGGGAACAACGGGAATTCTTTTTTGATTTCTAAACCGCCAATTTCCCAGTGACCGGTTGTAGAATCTTTACCGGGCGATACTTCTGCTAATTTCCCGAAAGATGCTAACGGATTGCTTTGCGGTTCTATACCTTTAATTGGTATTATATTCCCAAGACCAAGTGATTGCAGATTTGGTAAATTTAATCCGTCAACGTATTCGGCCATGTTAGCCAGCGTGTTACTCCCCTCGTCTTTATATTTATAGGCATCGGGAAGTTCGCCTACTCCGACTCCATCAAGTACTATGATTATAAAATTATTCAATGGGATTAATTGATACTTTTAACAGTGTTACCGCCTTTTTCAAGTGCTTTCTTCAAAGCTAGCTCGGCATTGTAAAGCACTTCTTGAACATCTGTCTTGTTAGTTGTGGAAGCGACACCAATCGATACGGTAAAAGTTGTCTGTTTAGTTACAACTGAAATCGGCTTGCGTGCAATTTTGATCCTAAGTTTTTCCGCCCAGAGGAAAACATCTTTCGGAGCTGTGTTAAAGAAATAGACCGCAAAGATTTTTTCGCTCAATCTGCCGAGAATATTTAGAGGTGTCATTTCGTCTTTTATCATCTGGGCAATCGCACGAAGAACTTTTGGAAACGGGTCCCCTTCGAACAACGAATCTTGTTCAAGGAAATCATCTATGCGAATTAAAACGACTGCACCGTTTGTTCCTAACTCCTTGCTTCTAACAAGATCAACAGATAATCTTTCAATAAATGAATCATAATTTAGAATACGTGTTTCAATATCAACCGAAAGAAGTCCTTTCAAAATACTTATAGTAGAATAAGAATGAAGAATGAACGCAAACATTTTTGTAGCATTCTTTATAAAATTAACTTCGTTATTGGTGTAAACATTCTTCTTCAAACTCTCAAAACAAAGTACGCCATAATTCTGATCGTCATAAACTAAAGGGATTGCAAGGAAAGAGCCGTCAAAACTAACATCCTCGTTTTTAGAAAACCGCGGATATTCAGTTACCGATGTATCGTCTATTTTTACCGGCGTTGCGCTCAATATTGCTTTACCGACAATTGTACCGCTTAGATCTACTTCCAAATTTTCACCAACATATTTCAAGGAAGTTTTATTTATGATTCTAACGGTTTTAAATTTTCCTTCGGTCGGGAAATACGATACAAAAGTAAAAGCATCCCAATCGATTAATTCTTTAACAGCATTATCCAATGCAGAATAGAGTTCGGCTTCCGATTCAAATTTTTTATCATAACTTAAAACGCCGATCAAAGCTTGAAGTCGTTTTTCAGCCTGGGTTTCAGAGTATTTCTCTTCGAATAATGAAATGATTACTGAAATGACTCTTACAATTTTTCCTAAAGAATAAATCTGTTCAATGCCGAAAGCATCATTCATTTTTGAATCTAATGTTAAAATGCCGGTAAGCGATTTGCCGTAAAAGAGAGGCACACCTACAAAACTTTTTATGCCTTGGGGGGCGTTGTAATATCGTATAACATCGATCTCGGCATTAGTGGAAATATCGGTCAATAGTTCCGGTTCCTCTTTCTGAATTATTTTTCCAAGAATATCGTCCTCGAGATCAAATTTTTGTTTAGATATTTGAGTGGCACTCGATACATACTTTTCAAGTGTTAAACGTCTCCGGTTTTTATTGTACCAAAAAAATGCCGCAGTATGTGCCATAAATGAATCTTTGATAACACTTAGAATTTTTTCAAGTACAAAACCAAATTCTTCATCCTGGCTGACTCCCTTCGGTAATTCTTCATGAACAATCTTCTCAAAATTTTCTTTGAAATTTGGCGGCTTGAAGAATTCCTTATTGCCGCGGTTCAAAGAAGGTGTAAAAGTATCGGCTGTTATTACTTCAATATTTTTATTAGGGGAAATAATTTTGAAGTCTTCCCCTTTATCCGGCTGGTATTTTTCCAATGTCGATTCATCAATATCATCGAGCTCACTTTGAGAAATATTATTGTCGTTTGTACCGACTGATTTGGCAGAATCACGAAGGAAAATTATAAAAGCAGCATAAATTATCAGCACTATGCCGACAATAACTTTTATTATTAGTTCTTCGGTTAATAAAAGAAGCGCAATTAATATGGGAATAAATATAAATGTGAGTATTCTTTTTCTGTATTTTTCAGATAATCCCATTCTACCGCCGAAAGATGTGCAGAAAAATCATTTTAATACAAATTTTCACTCAATAATAAGAAAGTTTTGCGAATTTTCATAAAAGGTGCGCTTGGATGTGATTAATAATTTCTTTCTTGCCGGTTCCTTTGATGGCAGAGAAGAAGAAGAGATTGGCGCCGCTCACTGCTTCCGGGAAAAACTTTACCGCGTTTTTCTTAAGAGCAGCATATCCCGCTTGTTTTAATTTATCTACCTTATTAAAAACAAAATTGTAGTGGATACTGCTCGCTTTCAGAAACTCATTAAGTTGTAAATCAAGTTCGGTCGGGTCGTAACGGCTATCGAGCAAGTGAAATGTAGAGAGAATTGTTTTATTGACGTTAAAATAATCTTCGATCAATTTTTTCCAGTATTCCCGCTCTTTTTGGGAGACCTTAGCATAGCCAAAACCCGGTAGATCAACTATATAGAATTTATTATCTACAAGATAGTAATTAATTGATCTTGTCTTACCCGGTGTTGAGCTTGTTTTGGCAACTCGTGATGGCGAGAATAAACAATTGATAAAGGAAGATTTTCCAACATTAGAACGGCCGCAGAGTACAATCGTTGGCAGCTCGCGTTTCGGCAAATCATTTAAATTATAAACTGCTTTTACAAATTCTATTTTTTTCATGCAGCAAACATAAAAATGAAAGGATATTGAAGACAAATGTTCTTACATAGAAACTCAGTATTAATTCGCTAATATTTTCTACTATGCAACATTTTTTTATCTTACTATCGTTAATTGTTTTAACATATGACCAAATACCAAAACACGTTCAGAATCGAATCCGCCCGGTTAAAAGAACGGGACTATTCTAATCCCTGGTGGTATTACGTAACAATAAACACAAAAAACCATGCTAAATATTTTGGTAATGTAATCAATGAGAAAATGATTTTAGACAAATTAGGCAATATTGCCGATCAAAGTTGGAAAGATATTCCGACCCATTTCAAAAATATAGAACTGGATTATTATGTAATTATGCCGAATCATATTCATGGTATTTTAATTTTGAATGAATGTTGTAGAGACGCTGCATGCAACGTCTCTACGAGTAATAGATATTCGGAAATCTCACCACAATCAAACTCACTGTCTGTTGTTATTCGTTCGTTCAAATCAGCTGTTACAAAAAGAATACACGAAATTGGTTACAATTCATTTGTATGGCAATCCCGTTTTTACGACCATATTATTAGAAACGAAAAAGAATTGTTTAACATTAGAAAGTATATCGTTCAAAATCCATTAAAATGGGATTTAGGGAAAAACCAAACAGAAAATATTTCCGAATTATAACCATACTACTCGACATTGCATCTTTGAGATATAAAGCTAATCTACTAATTCAATACATAGTTAAGAATAAAGAGCCATCCTTTAAAAACAAAAAAGAGTAACTGCATAACAGTTACTCTTTTAACTAACATCAATTACAAACTATTTATCGCCGGTTTTCCTAACAGTAGAAGTTTTACCTTTAGAAGGCGCTTTCTTTTCTTTTACTTTTTGATCGCCGGCTTTCTTTGCTCTCGGAGTTTTTGTTTTCGGAGCTTTCTTTTCTTCTTTTTTCTCTACTGTTTCTTTAACAGCTTCGGCTTTCGGCGCTTCGGATTCTGCTTTTTCTTTTTTAGACTTTTTCGGTTTTACAATACCACTGTAATCAACAAGTTCAATTATTGCAACTTCGGCAGCATCACCTTTTCGTTGGCCAAGTTTTACTATCCTTGTATAACCTCCCGGTCTATCGCCTATCTTCGGTACAATATCACTGAATAATTCCTGAATTAATGTTCTATCCTTTATATCATCGTAAACATATCTTCTGGCAGCAACAGAATCTGTTTTAGCTTTAGTGATAATTGGTTCAACAAATCTTCGGAGCTCTTTTGCTTTTGCAATAGTAGTTCTAATTTTTTTGTGCTTAAGTAAAGAAGCAGCAAGATTTCTTAATGTAGCGCGTCTGTGTTCAGAGGTTCTGCTTAGTTTTCTTCCTTTAACTCTATGTCTCATTATTTAACCTTCTGGGAAAAATGCTAATTAGTTTCTGGTTTATCTTTAACGTATTTATCTACGTCCATGCCAAATTCGAGTCCGTAGTTCTCAACAATCTCAATCAATTCAGCGAGAGATTTTCTTCCGAAATTTCTGAATTTCAGCATTTCATTTTCGTCGCGTCTTACAAGATCGCCAAGAGTTTTAATGTTAGCGGCTTTCAAACAGTTATGCGAGCGTACGCTTAATTCGAGATCATCTACATTAGTCGTAAGAATTTTTCTTAATCTTTCGGCTTCGGCATCTTTTTCGCTCTCAACTTTTTCTTCTTCCGGTTCTGCATCAAAGTTGATGAATAATTGTATATGATCCTTTAGTATCTTGGCAGAACTTGATAACGACTCTTCCGGTGTAATTGAACCATCTGTAGTAATTTCGAGCGTTAACTTCTCATAATCATTTTTTTCACCGATACGAACGTTTTCAACTTCATATCGAGCATTGACTATAGGTGTGAAAATTGAATCGATCAATATCGTTCCAATAGTCATTTCGGGAATTTTCTGTTCGTTTGAAGGGACATATCCTTTGCCAACGCCGAATTTCAATTCCAAATTTAATTTTGCATCCGGGTTCATCCGGGCAATCAGTAGATCTGGATTTAGCACTTCGATATCGGGACAAGCTTTTTGGATATCTTCGGCTTTAAATTCTTTAACGCCAGAAAGAGATAATTCACAACCGGTTGCCTTTTTGTTGATGATTCTCATTCTAACTTTTTTAAGGTTAAGGATTATTTCGGTAACATCTTCAACTACACCCGGTATTGTAGAGAATTCGTGAAGAACCCCTTCAATTTTAACTGCAGTTATAGCTGCGCCAGTAAGAGAGGATAATAATACTCTTCTTAATGCATTGCCTAATGTTACTCCGAAACCTCTCTCTAATGGTTGCACAATAAATCTACCGAATGTTGCACTTTTTGAGGAATCGTCTAAAACAACGCCATCGGGCATCTTAATAAACGGATAGCTCATGTAGTATCCTCTTTTTTTAAATTTATAAATTACTTAGAATATAATTCGACTACTAATTGTTCATTAACTGTTAAAGGAATGTCTTCTCTTTCCGGAACTGATACGAATGTGCCGGAGAGTGTTGCTTTATCCAAACTTAACCATGAATATAACGATGCATCTTTTACACGTCTCATCGAGTTATGGATAACATCCAGCTTTTTGCTTTTATCGCGTACCGAAATAATATCACCGGCAGATAAAAGATAAGACGGAACATTCACTTTGTCGTTGTTAACTTTAAAATGACCGTGAACAACAAGCTGGCGTGCAGCACGTCTTGTTGGTGCTAAACCTAAACGATAAACAACGTTATCCAAACGGCGTTCGAGCAGTTTAACCAAATTATCGCCGGTCTTTCCTTTCATTCTTGTTGCTTTCTCAAAATAATTTCTAAACTGGCGCTCTAAAACACCGTATATATATTTCATTTTTTGTTTTTCTTTTAACTGTGTACCGTATTCCGATACTTTTGCACGGCGTGATTTACCATGCTGACCGGGTCCATACGGACGGCGTTCCATATACTTGCTTGCTTTTGTACTTAACGGAATACCCAACTTACGAGATAGTTTTACTATTGATTCTGTGTTTCGTGCCATTGTTTTTTATGATTTCCTTTTAATTTTTTTTACACTCTTCTACGTTTCGGCGGTCTGCAGCCGTTGTGTGGAATTGGAGTAGTATCTTTAATTGATAAAATTTCAAGACCGGCTACGTTCATAGCTCTAATAGCTGCTTCTCTACCGGCACCGGGACCCTTAACAAAAACATCAATTTTCCTTAAACCAAGATCATGAGCTTCTTTAGCTGCTGCTTCGGCTGTAACCTGGGCTGCAAACGGAGTGTTCTTTCTTGATCCTTTAAATCCATTTTTACCGGCAGAGGACCATGAAATTGTATTTCCATAAATATCTGTTATAGTAACAATCACATTGTTGAACGATGCTTTAATATGTGCTACACCAACAGCATCAACGTGAACTTTCTTTTTAGTCTTTTTAACTACCTTAGCCAATGTTGCTCCTTGTAATTATTTATTACTTCTTAGCTGCCACTTTTTTCTTGCCGGCAACTGTTTTACGTTTTCCTTTACGTGTTCTGGAATTGGTTCTAGTACGCTGACCTCTGACCGGTAATCCTCTTCTATGGCGCAGTCCGCGGTAGCTTCCTATATCCATTAGTCGTTTAATATTCTGTTGAACTTCACTTCTCAGTGCACCTTCAACTTTATATTCAGAAGTCATTATCGAACGAATCTTTGCTACTTCTTCTTCGGTCAGTTCGCCGATTTTTTTATTCGGATTAACATTTGCCTTGGCAAGAATATCTGATGCTGTTTGTCTTCCAACACCAAAAATATAAGTTAATCCAATAAATGCTTTTTTCTGTTTTGGTAAATCGATACCAGCTATACGAGCCAAATCTTATTCCTCCTAAGTTTTAACCTTGTCTTTGTTTGTGTTTTGGATTTTTACAGATAACTCTAACGACTCCTTTTCGTTTAATTATCTTGCAGTGCTCGCACATTTTTTTTACGGATGATCTAACTTTCATCACTTCTCCGTTATTTATATCTGTATGTAATTCTACCTTTATTCAAATCGTACGGCGATAGTTCGATTGCAACTTTATCGCCAACCAAAATTTTTATGAAGTGCATTCTCATCTTGCCTGAAATATGGGCTAAAATTTCGTGACCATTATCTAAACGAACACGGAAATGAGCATTAGGTAATGTCTCTGTTACAATTCCGTCTATTTTTATTGGTCCTTGTTTAGCCATTAGCACTTCGTAAGTATTTCAGGTTTTCCTTCAATTATTGCTATTGTATGTTCAAAATGAGCCGACGGTAATCCATCTTGCGTTCTTACCGTCCAGCCATCCTCATCAATTGAAACTTTATAAGTTCCCATGTTAATCATTGGTTCAATTGCAATGGTCATTCCGTTTTTTAAGAGTGCCCCTACACCTTTCCTACCGTAATTTGGTACTTGCGGATCTTCGTGCAAATACTTGCCTACTCCGTGTCCGCATAGATCCCTAACAACTGAAAAACCATTTCTTTCAACTAATGATTGAATAGCATCACCAACATCGCCTAATCTGTTGCCGGTTCTTGCTTGTTCAATACCATCATATAAAGATTTTTCAGTAACATCCATCAATTTTTTCTTTTCATCACTAATATTTCCAACGGCAACAGTTAATGCAGCATCACCGAAGAAATTATTTTTTTCTACACCTACATCAATAGAAAGTATTTCGCCTTCTTTAAGCACTCTGTTCCCGGGAATACCGTGAACGACTTCATCATCAACAGAAGAACAAATTGAACCCGGGAAATCGAAAGAGCCGGCTTGTGAATAACCTTTAAATGCGGCTCTCGCATCATTGCTGAGAATATAATCTTCAGCAATTTTATCGAGTTCTAACGTCGTTATGCCTGGTTTAACATAACGCCTCAATAACTGTAAAGTCTCTGCAACTATTTGACAACTTTCTCGTATGTAATCGATCTCTTTTTTCGATTTAATTAATATCACAATAAAATCAATCTATAAAATTAGAATCTTCGCCCTTTTATTTTACCGGATTTCATAAAGCCATCATAGTGACGCATCAATAAATGGGATTCAATTTGTTGAAGTGTATCCAATGCAACTCCAACAACTATAAGTAAGCTTGTTCCGCCAAAGAATGATGCAAAACTTCCCGATACTCCAAATTTAGAAATGAAGGTAGGTAGTATCGCAATTACAGCAAGAAATACTGAACCCGGCAATGTTATCTTAGTCAAAATGTTATCTATAAAATCTGCGGTTTGTTTCCCTGGACGAATACCCGGAATAAATCCGCCTTGTTTTTTCATATTCTCTGCAACATCTTGCGGATTGAATGCAATAGCCGTGTAAAAATATGTGAAGAATATAATCATGATTGCATAAATAAAAGCATAAGTCAACGATTGATAAGTAAAGTATCCGGATATCGATGCAATAAATTCATTGTTAGGGAAAAATGATAACAATGTACTTGGAATAAACATAATTGACTGCGCAAAGATTATCGGCATAACACCGGCTGTGTTTACTCTGAGCGGAATGTATTGGGTTACACCACCATATACTTTTCTGCCTACAACTCTTTTAGCATACTGGACTGGTATTCTGCGTGTACCTTGTGTAACTAAAACTACACCGGCAATAATAAATACCAACAAAACAAGGATGACAATTTCAATTACCAAATTTCTTTGCCCGGCTGTAATCAAACGATACTCATCGAGCATTGCAAATGGGAAGCGGTCGATAATTCCAATAAAGATTATCAACGAAATACCGTTACCAATTCCTTTTTCGGTTATCTGTTCTCCCATCCACATAATAAACATTGTACCCGAAACCAAAAGAACAACTGTAGATATCGTCCACCCAAAACCCCTTACCGCATCCGGTACAATAGGAAGATTGTTGTGTTGAATATTCATTAAGTGAATTGTCACGCCCCATGCCTGGAATGCAGATACAAGCACAGTACCGTATCTTGTCCACTGGTTAATTTTCTTTCTTCCTTCTTCACCTTCGCGCTGCAACTTTTGAATATAAGGAACTACTGCGCCGGCTAACTGCAATACGATTGATGCGGATATGTAAGGCATAATACCCAATGCAAATAACGCAGCATTTCTGAACGCACCACCCACAAACAAATCATACAGCCCGAATAAATTATCGGAAGTAGTGTTTGTCATCGCAGAATTTAATAAGAATGAATCGATTCCGGGAAGCGTAATGTGTGAACCGATACGAACTATAATCAACAGAGCTAACGTATATAGTATTCTCTGTCTAAGTTCATGAATCTTAAAAATATTTCGGAATGTTTCTTGAAAAGTAGCCATTAAAATTTAATCTCTTTGATAGTTCCGCCGAGTGATTCAATTTTTTCTTTTGCTGATGCACTAAACGCATGCGCTTCAACATTTAATTTTGCTTTTAACTCTCCATTACCAAGTATTTTAAAAGGTACTGAAGATTTCGAAACAGCACGATGTTTCAATAATGTTTCAAAATTAATTACACCGTCAGTTACTTTTTTATCATCAACTAATTTTTGAAGTTTATCAATATTAACAACTTGATAAATAATTTTAAACGGACTTTTAAAACCTCTCTTTGGTACGCGTCTCTGTAGCGGCATTTGTCCGCCTTCAAACCAAACTTTAAATTTTGCACCCGAACGTGAACGTTGGCCATTCATACCGCGTGTTGCAGTTCCACCGTGTCCCGATCCTTCACCACGACCAATTCTTTTTCTCTTTTTATTTGAACCCTTTGCTGGTTTCAGATTACTTAGTATATCCATTTAGACACCTTATTCTTCTATTTCTTCGACTTTTACAAGATGATTTACTTTACGAACCATCCCTCTAATCTGGGGAGTATCGTTGTGAATAACATGATAATTTGGTCTGCCAAGACCCAATGCTTTTATCGTCAGCTTTTGTCTTTCCGGTCTATCTATAATACTTCCGGTTTGAGTTATTTTTAATTTCTTAGCCATTTAATCCTCTATTACAAATTGAATAACTCGGAAACTTTTAATCCGCGTTTAGATGCCATCGTTCTTGCATCAATAAGATTTAATAATGCATTCAGCGTTGCCTTTACTTGGTTGTGCGGATTTGACGACCCGAGAGATTTTGTTAATACATCTTGCACACCGGCTGCTTCAAGAACAGCACGAACTCCGCCGCCGGCAATTAATCCGGTACCCGGTGTAGCTGGTTTTAGCAATACTTGTCCGGCACCAAACTTGCCAATTATCGAATGCGGAATAGTACCTTTTGCAATAGTAACTCTGTAAACATTTTTCTTAGCATCATCAATACCTTTCGAAATGGCATCTGTTACTTCGTTAGCTTTGCCTAATCCAACACCAACGTGACCATTGCCATCGCCTACAACTACAATTGCGTTAAAGCTGAATCTTCTACCGCCTTTAACTACTTTGGCAACTCTATTAATGTGAACAATTTTTTCTTTTAGGTTCTCTAATCCTGAAACTTTTTTGTTCTTGAAATTCAATGTTAACTCCTTGTTTCAACCATTCACTGTTTTTAATTTTTTGGCTGCCGGGGGAGGATTCGAACCTCCACATACGGCTCCAAAGGCCGCTGTCCTGCCATTAGACGACCCGGCAATCACAATTTCAAATATTTAAAATTTAAGACCGCCTTCGCGGGCACCCTCAGCTACTGCTTTTATTCTGCCATGATATGTAAATCCATTTCTATCAAATACTACTGTTGCTATTCCTTTTTCTGATGCACGTTTGGCTACTAATTTTCCGACTAATTTGCTTTTAGAAGTTTTACCCTTGCTAGTTTTTAGTTCTTCTGCCAGCTCTTTAGATTTTGTAGAAGCTTCTACTAATGTTATCCCATTGGCATCATCAATTATCTGTGCATATATATGATTTAAGCTTCTGAATACACTCAATCTTGGTCTTTCAGGTGTACCGGATATTTTACTTCTTACTCTAACTTTTTTACGAATTCTTTTTTTATTATCCTTCAAAAACATTTTAACAATCTCCTAATTATTTACCGGCTGTCTTACCAGCTTTGCGTACGATGACTTCGTTGGAGTATTTTACGCCTTTACCTTTATACGGTTCAGGTTTTTTGAATGATCTTATTTTTGCTGCGATCAATCCTACAAGTTCCTTATCACTCCCAGAAATTTTTACTTGAGTAGGTACCGGGACTTCCATCTTAATTCCATCTGGCGGCATAAAATAAATCGGGTGAGCATAACCCAAACTGAACAATACCGAATTACCTTTGGCTTCAGCTTTATAACCTACTCCAACAATATCTAATGATTTAGAATAACCTTCGGTTACTCCTTTAACCATGTTATTGATCAAAGCACGTGTTAAACCATGCAATGCCCTATTTTCTTTAGAATCATCCGGGCGCGTTACTGTTATTTCTTCTTTACCAACTTCAACTTTTATATTGGGATGAACTTTCATCGATAGTTCACCAAGCTTACCTTTAACTTTAATGATACCATTACTAAAGTTAACTGTAACATCTTTTATTGGTATCGGTTTTTTACCTATACGGGACACTTTTTACCTCGTTAAAATTTTACCAAACATGGCAAATTACTTCGCCGCCAACTTCTTCTTTTCTGGCTTGTCTATCAGTCAATAATCCTTTCGGTGTAGATACGATAGCAATTCCTAATCCATTCAATACTTTCGGGAGATCATCTTTACCTATATACAAATGCAAACCCGGTGTACTTATTCTTTTAATTCCGGTTATTGAAGGTACACCATTTATATATTGTAAATGAACTCTAAGTATATTCTGTTTATTGTCTTCAACAACGTTATAGTCTCTTATGAACTTATTGTTCTTTAGGATTTCTGCCAGACTAATTTTCATTTTTGATGATGGAATATCAACAAATCTTTTTCTGGCTTTAACAGCATTCCTAATTCGTGTTAAAAAATCTGCAATCGGATCGGTTACCGGCATTTACTATTCTCCTCTAATTACCAACTTGATTTCTTTACGCCGGGTATTTCTCCGCGTAAAGCCATTTCTCTTAATACTAATCGGGATACTCCAAACTTTCTGTAATATCCCCTTGGTCTGCCTGATATTTGGCATCTGTTATGAGCACGTGTTAAAGATGAATTACGCGGAAGTTCTTGTAATGCATCATAATCACCTTTCGCTTTTAATTCTTTTCTTTTTTCTGCGTACTTCTTATACAATTTAGCTCTTTTAATTTCACGAGCAAGTAAGCTTTTTCTTGCCATGTTTACCCTTTAATTAATTTCCTTTTTTCTGAATGGGATACCAAATGCATTCAGTAATTCATATGATTCTTTATCTGTCTTTGCAGTTGTAACAAATGTAATATCCATTCCTAAAATTTTAGTAACCTTATCAACATTTATTTCTGCAAATATAATCTGTTCTTTAATTCCTAGAGTATAATTGCCTCTTCCGTCGAATGATTTATCCGATACGCCTCTAAAATCGCGAACACGAGGTAAAGCTATAGTAATCAATCGATCAAGGAACTCATACATAATATTTCCGCGCAATGTAATTTTTGCGCCTATTTTCATCCCTTCGCGCAGTTTGAAATTAGATATTGCTTTTTTAGCAATTCTAATCGATGCTTTCTGCCCGGTAATTGTTTCAAGATCTCTAACAGCTTCTTCTAATATTTTAGGATCTTGAACTGCAGCACCAACACCCATATTAACAACAATTTTTTCGAGCTTTGGAACTTGCATCACACTTTTATATTGAAATTGCTCTTTTAATTTTGATACAATTTCTTTTTCATATTTAATCTTTAATCTAGCCGGAATTTTTTCTTCAACAACTTTAGTTTGTTTCTCTTCCGGTTTAGATTTTTTTCCAGCTGCTGCTGAATCTTTTTGTTCTTTAGGTTGCTGTTCTTTTTGCTTTGCCATCTTCGTTATAAGTCCTTAATATTTTTAAGCAAGCATTTCGCCGCTGACTTTGCTTATTCTAACACTTTTCTTTTTACCGGTTTTATCGTCAATAATAATTTTTTTGCCGATTCTTGTAGGTTCACCGGTTTTTGGGTCCAAAACCATAACATTAGAAACATGAATCGGTGCTTCTTTTTCAATAATACCGCCTTGCGGATTTTTTTGATTAGCTTTTGTATGGCGTTTACGAATATTCACACCTTCAACAATTACTCTATCCTCTGCCGGAAATACTTTCAATACTTTCCCGGTTTTGCCTTTATAATTACCGGTTATAACTTTTACTGTATCGTTCTTTTTAATCTTCATAATTCTTACCCTTGATTAGAGAACCTCTGGAGCCAGAGAAATAATTTTCATGAATTTTTTGTCCCGCAATTCCCTTGCAACTGGACCAAAGATACGTGTACCTCTTGGTTCGTCCTGGTTATTCAAAAGAACAGCAGCATTTTCATCAAAACGGATGTAAGAGCCGTCGTTTCTGCGTACTTCTTTTTTTGTACGAACAATAACCGCTTTGGAGACTTCACCTTTTTTTACGCCGCCGCCCGGTAGTGCAGTTTTGACACTCACAACAATAACATCACCAACGCTTGCATATCTTCTATTGCTTCCGCCAAGAACACGTATGCAACGAACTTTTTTTGCACCCGAATTATCTGCAACGACTAAATTTGTTTCTTCTTGTACCATGATTTATCTGCTCCTCATCAAACTTTATGATAAGCTATACGCTTATTACTTGGCTTTTTCGATTATTTCAACTAAACGCCATTTTTTTCTTTTACTCAAAGGACGTGTTTCCATAACTTTAACAACATCTCCAATACCGCATTGATTCTCTTCATCATGAGCCATGAGTTTGGTTGTTTTCTTAAAATATTTTTTGTAGATCGGGTGAGCTACACGTCGTTCAATTGCAATAACAATACTTTTTTTCATTTTGTTGCTTACAACAGTGCCGATCCTAACTTTTCTTCTATTTCTTGTCTGCATGGAAAAACAATCTCTCCTTATTTATTTGCCTTTGAGTTTTTTGCTTCTTGTGACTCGCGTTCCTTTAATATTGTTTTCATTCTTGCGATATCTTTTCTTACAAGATGCAATTTAGCTGTATTAGTTAGGTTCTTTAATTCTTTCTGAAATCTTAAGTCCACCAGATTTTTTTGTTCCTCGATAATCCTTTTTTTTATTTCGTCTGTGGACATTTCACGTATTTCATATATCTTCATGTTGTCAGATCCCTCTTATGATTCTAGATCAGGTCTTTGAACGATTTTAGTTTTAATAGGAAGTTTATGCGAAGCAATAGTCAATGCTTCATGAGCGGTATTCTTATCAATGCCGCCTACTTCAAACATAATTCTTCCCGGCAATACAACAGCAACCCAGAATTCCGGTGCGCCTTTTCCTTTACCCATTCTGGTTTCAAGAGGTTTTTTAGTAACCGGTTTATCAGGGAATATCCTGATCCAAACTTTTCCGTCCCTTTTCATATGACGTGATAATGCAACACGGCACGCTTCAATTTGTCTGCTTGTGATCCAAGCCGGTTCCATAGCTTTTAAACCGTAATCTCCAAAATTAACAAGATGGCCTCGCGTAGCTTTTCCGGTCCTTCTGCCTCTATGTGCTTTTCTGTATTTTACTCTTTTGGGCATTAACATGAGTGAAACTCCTAAAATTTTTCTGCCAACACATTAAATGTATTGGTCACTACTTTATTCTGATGATCGTTTACCTAAAATTTCGCCGCGGCAAATCCATACTTTAATTCCGATTGAGCCGTAAATTGTTTCAGCCCTTCCATGAGCATAATCAATATCGGCACGGATTGTATGTAGTGGAATTCTGCCTTCTTTGTATTGTTCGGTTCTTGCCATTTCAGCACCGCCCAATCTGCCGGAACACATAACTCTTATACCTTCGGCACCCATTCTCATTGCAGAAGTAATGGCAGATTTCATAGCACGTCTGAAAGACACTCTTCCTTCAATCTGTTTTGCAATATTTTCAGCTACTAAATAAGCATCCAATTCGGGTCTTTTAATTTCAGTTATCTGAACCTTAACTTCTTTGTCTGTTAATTTTTTTAATTCTTCTTCAATCTGGGCAATTTCTTTTCCGCTTTTACCTATAACAACACCCGGTCTGGATGTATGAATTGTTAAAATTATATTCTTTGAAGTTCTGTCGATCTTAATTGAAGAGATACCGGCATTCTGTAATCTTTTACGAATATAAATTCTAAGCTTTTTGTCTTCGATGAGTTTAGGTGCGTAGCTTTTATTCTCGTACCAGTTCGATTCCCACCCTTTTATTATACCAACTCTTAGACCTATTGGATTAGTCTTTTGACCCAAAACTTCCTCCGATTACTTTTGTTTTGTTGCAACAACAATTGTTAAGTGATTTGATCTTTTTCTAATTCTATAAGCTCTGCCCATTGGTGCGGCAGAAATTCTTTTTAATGTTGGACCCTGGTTAACAAAAGCTTCTTTAATAAATAGATCAGAAACTTCGTGTTTTGTATTATCGTCTTTGTTCATCAAGTTAGAGACTGCCGATCTCAAAACTTTTTCTGCCGGTTTAGCACTATGCTTAGGAGAAAAGTGCAAAATTTCGATTGCCTGATCAACTGATTTTCCTCTTATCAAATCAACAACCAATCTCATTTTTCTTGGTGATGAACCTATGTATCTGTGAGTAGCTTTTGCTTCCATTTCTAGATTACCTCAAAATTATATGCCCGTGGCATCACTTTACTTTAGTTGCTTTTTCTGCTTTGGTTCCCGGATGTCCTCTGAAAATTCTCGTTGGTGAAAACTCACCCAACTTATGACCGACCATATTTTCAGAAATATAAACCGGTATCATTTTATTACCGTTATGTACTGCAATTGTATGTCCAACAAACTCGGGAGAAATAGTACTTGTACGCGACCAGGTTTTAATAATTTTTTTCTGGTTGGATTCGTTCAGTTTTCTAACCTTCCCCAAAAGTTTAATGTCTATAAATGGACCTTTTTTGACTGATCTTGGCATAGTTTACTCTAACTATTTTCTTCTTTTAACAATGTATTTATTGGAAATATTTTTTCTCTTTCTTGTTTTAAGTCCCTTCGCTTTTTGTCCCCAGGGTGAAACCGGGTGACCGCCGCCGGATGTCTTACCTTCACCGCCACCCATCGGGTGATCGATTGGGTTCATAGCAACACCTCGAACATGTGGTCTTTTACCAAGCCATCTGCTTCTGCCGGCTTTGCCAAGACTAATATTCTCATGATCTAAATTGCCGGCTACACCATAAGTTGCCAGGCAATCTACGCTAACCATTCTAATTTCACTTGAAGGCATTTTCAATTGTGCATATTTGCCTTCGCGCGCCATTAATTGAATGGATGCACCGGCTGCTCTGCCTAACTGTCCGCCTTTACCGGGCCTCAATTCCACGTTATGAACAAAGCTGCCGAGTGGAATCTCTTTCAAAGGCAATGCGTTGCCAATTTTAATTTCGGAACCGGGACCCGACATTAACTTATCACCAACTTTCAAACCATCAGGTGCAAGAATATATCTCTTCTCTCCATCAATGTAATGAAGTAATGCAATACGAGTTGTTCTATTAGGATCATACTCGATTGAAAATACTTTTGCCGGGATACCGTGCTTGTCTCTTTTAAAATCTATAACTCTATATCTTCGTTTATGTCCGCCGCCTCTATGACGTGAAGTAACTCTACCAAGATTATTTCTACCGCCGGATTTCTTTAAGGATACGGTTAAAGATTTTTCAGGAGTTGATTTTGTAATCTCATCAAACGAAGAGATACTCATGAATCTTGTACCGGGGGTATTTGGTTTTAACTTTCTAATTGCCATTTAATTTTGCTCCGCAATCGGTCTTATTAAACTTGACCGAAAATATCGATAGTTTGACCTTCTTTTAAAGTAACAATTGCTTTTTTAGATTTGGCAGTTCTACCGGTAAAACGTCCTCTCCTTGTTAACTGAGTTTTAGTTTTCCCTTTATGTCTAATTGTATTTACCGATACAACATCAACATTAAACTTTTCCTTGATAGCTTTTGCAATTTCAATTTTGTTAGCATCTATGTTTACAACAAATCCAAATTTGTTTGGATGCTTTTCAGTAAGGTTAGTCATCTTTTCAGTAATTAAAGGTCGTATTAAAATACTTTTCATCTTTAAACCGTTTTAGTTAAGTGTACTTGCCAATAAATTTACTGCACTCTTTTGTAAAAGAAGCACTTGATTATTCAAAATATCATAAGCAGAAGCTTTGTTAGCTTCCAAGATATTTACTCTTTCAATGTTTCTACCAGACTTATAAACATTTTCTAAAGTACCGTTGGTAAGAAGGAGGGTTTTCTTACCTTTAATTTGAAGCGAAGAAAGAATCTTAACAAAATCTTTTGTCTTTGGAGCTTCAAAATTGAAATCTTCAATAACAACAATCTGGTTAGCTTTAGCTTTATAAGATAGAGCCGATTTCCTGGCAAGGGTAACAACTTTTTTGTTCAGTTTCTGTCTGTAATCTCTTGGTTTAGGACCAAAGATAGTACCGCCGCCAACCCAAAGCGGAGACCTGGAAGAACCGGCACGGGCACCGCCACGGCCTTTTTGCCGCCACGGTTTCTTACCGCCGCCTCTTACTTCATTTCTCTCTTTCGCTTTATGTGTACCTTGTCTTTGGTTTGCCAAATAAGCTTTAACCGCAAGATAAAGTACGTGATCATTCGGTTCGATTTCAAAAATATCTTTTGAAAGCTCTACTTGTTCGCCAGATTTTGAACCATCAGTTTTATAAACTTCTAATTTCATTTTTTATAATATTATTTATTAATAGCAACAATTGAATTAATTGAACCGGGTACAGCTCCTTTTACCATAATAATGTTCTTATCCGCAATAATTTTAACTACCTTAAGATTTCGAACGGTAACACTTTCATAACCTTTTCTCCCGGCCATTCTTTGTCCCTTGAAAACTCTCGAAGGATAAGAGCTTGCACCTATAGAACCGGGTGCTCTAACTCTATCACTTTGACCGTGAGTAGTACCGCCAACTCCGCCAAAACCATGTCTCTTAATTACACCCTGAAAACCTTTACCTTTACTTTTACCGGAGACTTTTACTTTATCGCCAACCTGAAAAATATCAACTTTAACTTCATCACCGGCTTTAAATTGGTTCAATTCAAAATTTCTGAATTCTCTCAGCGTTAATGGTGAACTAAGACCGGCTTTTTTATAAGTTTCTAATTGGGCTTTGTTAACCTTTTTCTCTTTTTTCTCGCCGAATCCTATCTGGATAGATTCGTAACCGTCTTTGTCTTTCGTTTTAACAGTATAAACTTTGCAAGGACCGGCTTCGAGAACGGTAACTGGAATAATTTGACCGTCTTCCGAATATATATTAGTCATTCCTAATTTTTTAGCTAACAGACCAGGCATTTCTTTTTTCCTATAACTTAATCTCAATATCAACGCCGGCTGGAATTTCCAACTTGCTCAGCGCGTCAACAGTTTTGTTGTTAGAATTATGAATATCGATTATTCTTTTATGAGCCCTAATCTCAAATTGTTCTCTCGATTTTTTATCTACGTGCGGTGATCTCAATACCGTAAAAACAGTTTTCTTTGTTGGTAACGGTATTGGACCTGAAACTACAGCACCAGTACTTTTAACTGTTTTAATAATCTTTTCTGTTGATTTATCAATCAGAATATGATCGTATGATTTCAGCTTGATTCTAATTTTTTGACCGGGCACTTTTAATAATCTCCTTGTTCAGACATAAAGAAGGGAACCCTAACTTGGATTCCCTTCAATTAATTTTATTACTCAATAATCTTTGTAACGAAACCAGCACCTACTGTTCTGCCGCCTTCGCGAATAGCGAATTTCAATCCTTCTTCCATAGCAATTTCAGAAATTAAATCAATCTTTAACTGAACACTATCACCTGGCATAACCATTTCGGTTCCTTCCGGTAGTGAAGCAACACCGGTAACGTCTGTTGTTCTAAAATAAAATTGCGGTCTATATCCGTTGAAGAACGGTGTATGACGTCCACCTTCTTCTTTTGAAAGGATATAAACTTTACCTTCAAATATTTTATGAGGAGTAATCGAACCGGTTTTGGCAAGAACCATTCCTCTTTCGATTTCAGTTTTATCAACACCTCTTAACAACAATCCGGCGTTGTCGCCAGCAATTGCTGAATCAAGTTCTTTACGGAACATTTCAATACCGGTAATAACTGTTTTCTTATGAGCACCAAGTCCGACTAATTCAACTTCTTCGTTTAATTTACATGTACCTCTTTCAACTCTACCGGTAGCAACAGTACCACGACCGGTAATCGAGAATACGTCTTCAACCGGCATTAAGAACGGTTTATCAACGCTTCTTTCTGGAACCGGGACATATGAATCAACCGAGTCCATCAATTGCCAGATGCAATTATATCTTTCGTCGGTTGGAGCAGCACCGGAAGCACCAGCTTCTAACGCATGCAATGCTGAACCTCTGATAATTGGAATTTCATTTCCTGGGAATTCATATTTAGTTAATAGTTCTCTTAATTCCATTTCAACTAAGTCGATTAATTCCGGGTCATCCATCATATCAACTTTATTTAAGAACACAACAATTCTAGGCACACCTACCTGACGAGCTAAAAGAATGTGTTCCCTTGTTTGAGGCATAGGACCATCAGTAGCAGCAACAACAAGAATAGCACCGTCCATTTGCGCAGCACCGGTGATCATGTTTTTCACATAATCAGCGTGGCCAGGGCAATCAACGTGAGCATAATGTCTGTTTGCTGTTGAATATTCAACGTGTGCGGTTGCAATAGTAATACCTCTTTCTCTTTCTTCCGGCGCATTATCGATACTATCAAATGTTCTAACAGCTGATAAACCCTTTTGTGCTAATGCCATGGTGATGGCAGCTGTAAGAGTAGTTTTCCCATGGTCTACGTGTCCAATAGTACCAATATTAACGTGAGGCTTACTACGATCAAATTTTTCTTTTGCCATCGAGTTACTCTCCTTGTTATTTTATTTTTCTTATTTATTTATTGTTAACTAAACTGATTCAACTGATTTTTTTGATTGAGACTTTTCAGTAATTTCTTCTGCAACTGATTTCGGCACTTCGGAGTAATGCGAAAACTGCATAGTATAAATCGCACGACCTTGGGTCATTGATCTTAAAGTTGTTGCATATCCAAACATAGTCGAAAGAGGAACCATCGCCTTAATTACTTGAGCATCTTTCCTTGATGTGAATCCTTCAATCTTTCCTCTTCTTGAATTTAGATCGCCCATTACATCACCCAAATATTCTTCAGGTGTTATTACTTCAACACTCATCATAGGTTCTAACAGAACCGGGCCGGCTTTTAATGCACCATTCTTGAAAGCTAAGGATGCAGCGACCTTAAATGAAATTTCATCGGAATCAACATCGTGATATGAACCATCATATAATTTTGCTTTAACATCAACAACCGGGAAACCGGCTAAGACGCCATTCCTTAACGCATCTTGCAATCCATGGACAACCGGATTGATATATTCTTTTGGTACTACGCCGCCAACAATAGCGTTTTCAAATTCAAAACCTTTACCGGCTTCATTTGGTGAAAACTCTATCCAAACATGTCCGTATTTTCCGCGACCGCCTGACTGTTTAACAAATCTACCTTCAGCTTGAACAGTTTTTGTAATAGTTTCTCTATAAGCAACTTGCGGCTTACCAACATTAGCTTCAACTTTAAACTCACGTTTCATTCTATCAACAAGGATTTCGAGATGGAGTTCACCCATACCACTGATTAATGTCTGCCCCGTCTCATCATCGACTTTAACTTTAAATGTAGGATCTTCATCGCTCAGTTTAGCAAGTGCTTCCGATAATTTATCTTGGTCCGCCTTCGTTTTCGGTTCAATAGCAATTTGTATAACCGGTTCTGGGAAAGCCATTCTTTCTAAGATTATTGCATCGTCTTCGGTACAAAGTGTATCACCAGTCCTTGTATATTTCAAACCAACAATTGCTGCAATATCACCGGTACGAATTTCATCCATATCTTCCCGATGGTTAGCATGCATCTGGAGAACTCTACCAACTCGTTCCTTCTTTTCGGATACTGAATTATATATATAGGAGCCGGCGTTCAACGTTCCGCTATATACTCTTATAAATGTAAGTTTACCAACATATGGATCGGTCATAATCTTAAAAGCTAAAGCAGCAAACTTTTCCTTAGGATCCATCTTTCTTTCAATATGATCATTCTTATGAACATGATGAGCTGTAAGATTACCCATGTCAGTCGGCGAAGGTAAAAAGTTAACAACTGCATCAAGCAGCATCTGCACGCCTTTATTCTTAAATGAAGATCCGCATAAAACCGGTATTATCTTCAATTGAATGGTTGCTGTTCTAAGAACATTTTTAATTTCTTCGGCAGATATTTCCTTACCTTCTAAATATTTTTCCAATAAAGTATCATCAACATCAGAAACTGCTTCCAACATTTGAGTACGATACTTCTGAGCAATTGGTTTTAGGTCGGTGGGAATATCCACGTCTTCGAATGTTGTACCTAACGTATCTTCATGAAACATACGAGCTTTCATTGTCATCAAGTCAATAATACCGCTGAACAGATCTCCATCACCAACCGGCAAAGTAATTGGCACAGCGTTAGCGCCAAGTTTTTCTTTCATCATTTGCACAGCATGATAAAAATCAGCACCAATTCTATCCATCTTATTCACGAATGCAATTCTAGGTACACCGTATTTATCTGCTTGTCTCCAAACAGTTTCTGATTGTGGTTCAACACCGCCAACAGCACAAAATAGAGCAATAGCACCATCTAAAACTCTTAACGATCTTTCAACTTCAACAGTAAAATCAACGTGACCGGGAGTATCAATAATATTAATCTGATGATCCATCCATGATGTAGTTGTTGCTGCACTGGTAATTGTTATGCCGCGCTCTTTTTCTTGTTCCATCCAATCCATAGTAGCAGCGCCATCATGAACTTCACCAATTCTATGTACTTTACCAGTATAGAATAAAATTCTTTCAGTCGTTGTTGTTTTACCGGCATCTATGTGAGCCATAATACCGATATTTCTTACTTTATTTATGTCTACTCTTTTACCTGACATCTAAACGAAAAACCCCTTTCATTACCATTTAAAGTGTGCAAAAGCTTTGTTTGCTTCCGCCATTCTGTGTGTATCATCTTTTTTCTTAACCGCGTTACCTTCGCCGTTCGCTGCGGCTAACAATTCTGCAGCTAACTTAGCTGCCATCGATTTATCTTTTCTTTCGCGTGAATATGTTCTTAACCATCTGAATGCCAAAGCTACTCTTCTTTCCGGACGAACCTCCATCGGTACCTGATAAGTAGCACCGCCGACACGTCGACTTCTAACTTCCACAAGAGGCTGAACATTCTGTACTGCCTTTTTAAAAACTTCTAAAGCCGGTTTTTTAGTTTTTTGTTCAACCAAATCGAAACAATCATAAATTGTTCTTCTAGTTACAGACTTTTTACCATGCCACATCATATAATTGATAAGTTTGGCAACCAAAATATCATTGTATTTTGGATCAGGCTTGATATAACTTTTTTCAGCTCTTTTCTTTCTCATAATAAATTATTTTGCCTTTGGTTTTTTAGCACCATATTTAGATCTGCCTTTTTTCCTATCTTCAACTCCGCCGGTGTCTAATGTACCCCTAATAATATGGTAGCGCACACCCGGTAGGTCCTTCACTCTACCGCCTCTAATCAAAACGATTGAGTGTTCTTGAAGATTATGACCTTCGCCGGGAATATAAGCAGTCACTTCTATTCCATGTGAAAGTCTAACTCTTGCTACTTTTCTAAGTGCTGAGTTTGGTTTCTTAGGAGTTGTAGTATATACTCTTGTACAAACACCGCGTTTTTGAGGGCAAGCATCTAAAGCCGGTGCTTTATTTTTTGATGTAACAACTACTCTACCTTTTCTAACCAACTGGTTAATCGTTGGCACGTAATTTCCTCCAAAATTGAACAAACAGATAAAAATTCAGACTTTTAATTTATTGAAAGAACTCTCAATTGTCAAGAAAGTCTATTTATTATTTTGTAATTAAGCTATTTATTCAGAAACTTTTACTTCAACTTCCTCTTCTTTTGGTGATTGAACTTCAGGTTCATCAGCTGTAAGAAGAATATTTTTATATTTCTTCAAGCCGGTACCAGCCGGTATTAAATGCCCCATAACAACATTTTCTTTTAGACCTATCAAAGTGTCAACTCTAGCTTCTGTTGCTGCATTAGTTAATACTTTTGTTGTCTCCTGGAAAGATGCTGCTGAAATAAAGCTTTCAGTTGATAATGCTGCATGTGTAATACCAAGAAGAATATTATCAAAAGTAGCTGGTTCAGCATCTCGAGATTTCATAGTTTTTTTGCTTTTTCTAGTTAACTCAGAATTAATTTCACGGAATTTTGTTTTTGTAACAAGCTGACCGGCTTTGAATTTCGATTGCCCCGGATCAACAATGCAAACCATATTTTTAATCCGTTCATTTTCTTCGAGTAGTCTATTACGATCTACTAAATCTTCTTCAATAAAATTGGTATCACCGGCAGATATAATTTGCAGCTTTTGAAGCATCTGTTTTACAATTACTTCGATATGTTTATCATTGATCTTAACACCTTGCAATCGATAAACATCCTGAATTTCATTTACGAGATATTCTTGCACTGCATTAGTACCTTTTATCTTTAATATATCATGCGGATCTATTGGACCATCAGTTATTTTTTCGCCAGCCGGTATTTCGTCACCTTCTTGAACTAAAATGTGTTTACCATAAGGTACCGCATAAACTTTCTGGATTGAACCATCTAATGATTCAATTATTATTTCACGAGAACCTTTCTTGCGTGCACCAAATTTTACCTTACCTTCGATTTCAGAAACAACAGCGGGATCGTGAGGACTGCGAGCTTCAAATAATTCCGTTACACGTGGTAAACCACCGGTGATATCGCGTGTCTTCGCAGTTGCTTTTGATATTTTTGCCAAAATGGTACCGGCTTGTACTTCCTCACCTTCCTCAACAGCTAAATATGCACGCGTAGGAATGTTAAATACTTTTTCATTACCCTTGTTATCTCTGATAGAAATACTTGGGGTGAGGTTTTTATCCTTTGATTCTATCACAACCTTTTGCACGTGCCCGGTTTGTTCATCAGCAACTTGCTGATAGGTAACATTATCAACCAAATCTACAAATGAAACTTTACCAGAGAAGTCCGATACAATAACTGAGTTATAAGGATCATGATTGTACAAAGGCTGTCCTTTTACAACTTTCTGTCCATCTTCAACAACAAGTTCAGCGCCATAGGGGATCTCAAATTTCTTGATCTGACGGTTATCCTCATCGTATATACCCATCGCACCCCTACGACCGATAACAACTTTTACATTACCAAAAGCATCATTCTTTTCAACAAATGTTATTCTATCGAATTTAACAGTACCACCAATATTTGCTTCTACTTGCGATTGACTTGCAATACGCGATGATGTACCGCCAAAGTGGAATGTTCTTAGTGTTAATTGTGTACCCGGTTCACCAATCGATTGTGCTGCAATAATTCCAACAGATTCACCGATCTCCACCAACGAACCGGTTGTTAAATTACGTCCATAACATTTAGCACAAACTCCGCGTTTGGATTCGCACGTTAGAACAGTTCTAATATATACTTGGTCGATGCTTGCTTCGTCAATTTTTTCAGCAATGGTTTCAGATATTAATTCGCCGGCTTCAACCAAAATTTCATCTGTGCGCGGATCGTAAACATCTTCTTGAGCAACACGACCGGTGATTCTTTCGGCAAGCGGCTCTCTTTCCAATTCAACATCTTTCAGGGCGGTTATATAAACACCGCGGATCGTTCCGCAATCTACTTCTGAAATGATTACGTCTTGAGCAACGTCGCAAAGCCTTCTTGTTAAGTAACCGGCATCTGCAGTTTTAAGAGCGGTATCTGCAAGACCTTTACGTGCACCGTGCGTAGATATAAAATATTCAAGAACCGATAAACCTTCTTTGAAGTTTGCAACAATCGGGTTTTCAATAATTTCTCCAGATTGGCCGGTTAAACTCTTTTGAGGTTTCTGCATTAAACCTCTCATACCGGCTAACTGGCGAACTTGTTCTTGTGAACCCCTCGCACCGGAATCAACCATCATATGGAGTGAATTAAATCCTGATTGATCGGTTTTCAATCTGTCCATTAAAGATTTCGCTACGTTATTTGTTGTGAAGGTCCAAACGTCTATTATCTTGTTATATCGTTCGGCATCTGTAATCAAACCTTGTTCGTGTTCGTTAAGTATAGAATTTACTTTCTTGTTTGAATCATCTATCAATTTAACTTTTTCATCCGGGACAATCATATCACTAAAGCTGATTGAAATACCGGCAGCAGTAGCATATCTATATCCAAGTTCTTTTACATCGTCAAGAAACTTAGCGGTCTTTTCATTACCAATTTTCATAAACATCCTATAAATAAGTCCGCTGAAAATTTTCTTTACTAACAATTCATTGATGAATCCGTATTCTCTCGGGACAATCTGATTAAAAAGAACTCTGCCGACAGTAGTTTCAATCAACTCATTATCAATTCTAACTTTTATTTTTGCGTGAAGTTCAACAGCTTTTGAATTGTAAGCAATTATTACTTCATCCATGCTGCTGAAAATTTTCCCTTCTCCCACTGCACCGGCTTTAACTTTGGTTAAATAGTAACACCCTAACACTATATCTTGTGTTGGGATTACTATCGGCATACCGTTTTGCGGAGAAAGTATATTATGACTGCTTAACATCAATATAGAAGCTTCAAGTTGAGCTTCATAAGAAAGCGGAACGTGAACAGCCATCTGGTCACCATCAAAATCTGCATTGAATGCAGTACAAACCATCGGATGTAATTGAATTGCTTTACCATCAATTAATACCGGTTGGAATGCCTGAATACCGAGTCTGTGAAGTGTAGGTGCGCGGTTCAACATAATCGGATGGCCATCGATCAATTTTTCTAAAATCTCCCAAATAATCGCATCTTTTCTATCAACAGCTTTGCGGGCACTTTTAACTGTTTTAAAATGTCCGCGCTCAATCAACTTTCTAATTATAAACGGTTTGAACAATTCAACAGCCATATCTTTAGGCAAACCGCATTGATGCAATTTTAATTCGGGGCCAACAACAATAACCGAACGACCTGAATAATCAACACGTTTACCAAGTAGGTTCTGGCGAAAGCGCCCTTGTTTTCCTTTCAACATATCGCTTAAAGATTTTAGCGGACGATTACCGTCGCTTCTAACCGCGCTTGCTCTTCTTGAATTATCAAACAAAGCGTCAACAGCTTCTTGAAGCATCCTTTTTTCATTACGTAGAATAACCTCGGGAGCTTTTATATCAATTAATCTCTTTAAGCGATTGTTACGAATGATTACCCTACGATATAAATCATTCAAATCTGATGTTGCAAACCTTCCTCCTTCGAGGGGTACCAACGGCCTTAATTCAGGAGGAATAACCGGTATGACACTCAACACCATCCATTCAGGTTTGTTCGGTACTTTGCCTTCATATTCACGGAATGCTTCAAGTACTCTCAATCTTTTTAAAACGTCAGCACGCTTTTGCTGTGATGTTTCTACAGCTAACTGCGCTTTTAACTCCTGGAAGGTTATTTCAATATCAATATTCTTTAAAAGTTCTTTTACAGCGTCGCCGCCGATTCTTGCAACAAATTTTTTAGGATCTTCATCATCAAGTGCATCGTTATCGTGTGGCAAGGAAGAAACTATTTCATAATATTGATCTTCAGAAATCAAATCCTTTTTATTTAAACCGGTTGGGCCCGGGTTGATAACTACATACGATTCATAATAAACAATCTTTTCTAATTCTTTTGTAGTCATCCCGATAATGTTTCCAATTTTCGACGGGAGTGCTTTAAAAAACCAGATATGAACAACCGGAACAGCAAGAGAGATATGTCCCATTCTTTCGCGTCGAACACTCTTCAGCGTAACTTCAACACCGCAACGGTCGCACACAATCCCTTTGTAACGTATTCCTTTATATTTGCCGCAAGCACATTCCCAATCTTTTACCGGTCCGAAAATCTTTTCGCAGAAGAGCCCGTCCTTTTCAGGCCGGAATGATCTATAGTTGATTGTCTCTGGTTTTGTAACCTCTCCGTGAGATCTCGATAAGATATCATCGGGGCTGGCAAGACTAATAGTTAATTTTTCTATCTGTTTGATTTTTGTTTCTTGGGCTTTGAACCGCATAGAAATTCCTCCTTAAAACTTTTCCGCAATATTGCGGAACTAAGGCTACTTAGTTAATTTTTACATCAAGGCCGAGACCTTGCAATTCTTTAATCATTACATTAAATGCTTCCGGCAAATTCGGCTCCGGAATATTTTCACCTTTTACTATTGACTCATAGGTTTTCGCTCTGCCGGTTACATCGTCACTTTTTACAGTTAAGATTTCCTGAAGTACATGGGCGGCACCATAACCTTCTAAAGCCCAAACTTCCATTTCTCCAAATCTCTGACCACCGAATTGTGCTTTACCGCCTAACGGCTGTTGTGTGATTAAAGAGTAAGGTCCTATCGAACGCGCGTGTATCTTATCATCTACCATATGGCCTAACTTCATCATATATATATATCCGCATGTAACTCTTTGATGAAATTTTTCACCTGATCTTCCATCATAAAGCCATGTTTTACTTCCATCGCTTAGTTCAGCTTTCTTTAATAATTCTTCTACATCATTAAATCCGGCACCATCGAAAATTGGTGTTTCAAATTTTACTCCCAACAATTTTCCGACCCAGCCTAATGCTGTTTCATAGAGTTGCCCAAGATTCATACGAGAAGGTACGCCAAGCGGATTAAGAACTATATCGACCGGTGTTCCGTCTTCGTGGTAAGGCATATCTTCAACCGGTACAACTTTAGCAACGACACCTTTATTGCCATGACGCCCGGCCATCTTATCGCCCACCGATACTTTCCTCTTCTTAGCTACATATACCTTTGCAAGCTGTGTTATACCCGGAGGCAATTCATCACCGCTTTGGATTTTTAATTTCTCTCTCTTGTAATCCTCTTCAATATCTGAAAGTACACGGAAATAATTTGAGTAGAGTTGTTTAATTAATTCATTTGTATTTTTTCTTTCGAACCAATCCTTGGTGTAATCAAGTTTTGTTATATCTTCTATATCTTCGAAAGTATTTTCTTTAATTGATGTTCCGCTTCTTAGAACAACCGAGCCATCAAGATCTCTAATTCCCGATGTAGTTTTTCCTTCGGTTATTTTGGTTAGCTTAGATACAAGTTTTGCGTAGTGATTTTCCCTCTTGTTCTTAAATTCAACTTCGAGGTTATCTAATAACTTCTTTTCCAATTTTTTAGATTCAGCATCTTTCTTCTTTCTGCTGAACAATCTTGTTTTTATAACAATGCCTTTCAATCCTGGAGGTGCTTTTAAGGAAGCATCTTTCACATCACCGGCTTTGTCTCCAAAGATCGCTTTAAGAAGTTTTTCTTCAGGTGTGGGATCGGTTTCACCTTTCGGTGTAATTTTACCTATTAAAATATCGCCTTCTTTAACTTCAGCACCTTCGCGTACAATACCGTTCTCATCGAGATCTTTTGTAGCTTCTTCGCTAACATTTGGTATATCACGTGTTAATTCTTCTTCACCGCGTTTTGTTTCTCTAACCTGGAGTTCAAATTCTTCAATATGAATTGATGTAAAAACATCATTGGCAACTAATCTTTCACTTAGCACAATAGCGTCTTCAAAGTTGTAACCTCTCCACGGCATGAATGCAACAGAAACATTTCTTCCGAGCGCGAGTTCACCCTTATCAATAGCGGGGCCATCGGCAAGTACATCTCCCTTTTTCAATTTTTGCCCCGTTACAACTATCGGTTTTTGCGTAAAGCATGTTTCTTGATTGGTTCCCGAGAATTTTGTCAAATTATAAGTAACACGTCTTTCGTCGTCAAAATTAACAAGTGCTTCGGTACTGCTCTCTTCAATCTCATATTTTACAACTATCTTTTTAGAATCAGCGTATTCAACAACTCCGTTATCTTCTGCAAGCATAACCGATCTTGAATCTCGTGCAATTTTGTATTCCATACCGGTACCAACGATCGGAGTTTCAGGCATAAGTAATGGAACTGCTTGACGCTGCATGTTTGAACCCATTAATGCTCTGTTTGCATCATCGTGTTCAAGGAACGGTATCAGTGCTGCAGCTGCACTAACAATTTGTGCCGGCGCAACATCCATATAATTAACTTCGGTAGGAGGCACTACCGGGAATTCCCCTTTTAATCTCGATTTAACTCTATTTAAAACATACTTGCCCTGATCATCTAATGGTGCATTTGCTTGTGCAATAATATATTCGTCTTCTTGGTCTGCACTTAAATAATCTATACTACTTGTTACCCTACCTTCTTTAACTTTTCGATAAGGTGTTTCTAAAAATCCGTATTGATTTACTCTCGCGTATATTGTTAAGGAGGAGATCAAACCAATGTTTGGACCTTCGGGAGTTTCAATGGGACATAATCTTCCATAGTGCGAATGATGTACGTCGCGCACCTCGAAGCCGGCTCTTTCGCGTGTTAAACCGCCCGGGCCCAATGCTGAAACTCTTCTTTTATGAGTAAGTTCGGAAAGCGGATTTGTTTGATCCATAAATTGTGATAATTGGTTTGTGCCAAAGAAAGCATTTATCACACTGCTTATTGTTCTTGCATTAACAAGATCTTGCGGCTGCATGTTTTCGTTATCGCGCATGTTCATTCTTTCTTTGATTGTACGCGACATCCTAGCCAAGCCAACATTATATTGCTGCATTAATTGTTCGCCGACTGTTCGAACCCTTCTATTACCTAAATGATCAATATCATCAACACTAACATTACCAATTTTAAGCATGATAATATTTTTCATAATTGCGATAATATCTTCAACTGTCAATACTCTTATATTATCTGCTACATTTAATTCGAGTTTGTCGTTCATTCTAAAACGACCAACATCACCAAGATCGTATCGTTTCTCATTGAAAAATAATTTATCTATTAAGCCGTATGCAGTTTCAATATCCGGTGCTTCACCAGACCTTAACTGTCGGTAAATTGCATACAACGCTTCTTCTTTAGTTTTTGAAGTATCTTTTCTTAGCGTATTTATCACTAAGTCTTGTTCCAAAGAAGTTTGAGAACTGAGCAATTGAACTTTCGTAACAGAAGATGATTTAATGTTGTCAATAACTTCTTCGGTAAGTTCAGAATCTTTAGATGCGTAAATTTCGCCGGTTTCGGTATCAATAATATCATTAGCAGCTATACGACCGCTATGTTTATCAACGTTTAACTGTTTAACTGTAATTTCTTCAATCAAATCAAACAGATTTAAAATCTGTTCGTCGTTCTCATATCCTAATGCTCTTAGTAAAGTTGTCGAAGGGAATTTTTTTCGACGGTCGATGTAAACATATAAGATATTATTTATGTCGGTAGCAAATTCAACCCACGACCCTCTAAAAGGAATAATTCTTGCAGAATAAATCGGTGTACCATTCGGATGTAATGTTTGAGCAAATGCAACACCGGGGGAGCGATGTAACTGGCTAACAATAACTCTTTCGGCACCATTAATAATAAAAGTACCGCGTTCAGTCATAAAAGGAAGATTACCAAGATATACTTCTTGTTCAACGGTATTTACATATTCTCCGGTATCGTCATCTTTTGTAGATAATCGAAGTTTACATTTTAACGGTGCAGAATAAGTCAAACCTCTTTCTTCACATTCTGCTATAGAAAAGCGTGGCTTTTCAATATAGTATTCCAAAAAATCTAATCTGTAAAATTCTTTATTATCTAAGATCGGAAAGTTTTGATTGAATACTGCTTGCAAACCTTTGCTTTCTCTTTCCGATGGCGGCACTCTTAATTGGAGAAAATCTTCAAATGATTCCAACTGAATGTTGAGCAGATCAGGAACCTTAAGCGCAGAAGTAATTGACGCAAACGTAATTCTTCCGGTGCTTTTGTTAATTTTTTGTTTTTCCAAACCTAACCTCCAATGGTTTTACTTGGTTTTCTTCCATTTACATAATGAAAGAAAGTGGTAAGACGGATTTCACCATCTTACCACTTCAGTTAATACTAAATTGTGGTAAAAATCGGATTACTTAATTTGAACAGTAGCGCCCGCTTCTTCCAATTCTTTTTTAATTTTTTCAGCTTCGTCTTTTGAAATTCCTTCTTTTACATTTTTCGGTGCACCGTCAACTAAATCTTTTGCTTCTTTCAATCCTAAACCGGTATGAGCACGGACAACTTTGATAACGTTGATTTTAGTAGCGCCGGCAGCTTGTAATACAACATCGAATTCAGTTTTTTCTTCAGCCGGTGCTGCTGCAGCTGCAGCCGGACCACCAGCCATTACAACCGGTGCTGCGGCGGTAACGCCAAATTCATCTTCCAATGCTTTCTTTAATTCAGCAGCTTCTACTAATGTAAGCGCTTTAATCTTCTCAACTAATTCAGCAATTTTCTCTGACATTTTTTATTTCTCCTATCTTTTATAATTATAATTTCAAAAACTTATGCAGCTTTCTTTTTCGCAACTTCATCAATAACTGAAACGAGGTCGCGCATAACTGCATTGATAGCACCAACAATTCCGGTCGCCGGAGAAGCAACACTGCCGATAATACCGGCGATGATTTCTTCTTTGGTCGGCATAGACGCTATAGTGTTTAATTGGTCTGCACCGTAATATGTTGATTCGATATAACAACCTTTGAAAGAAAGTTTTTGTGTATCATCAAAATATTTTTTAATGATTTTAGCCGGTGCTACAAAATTATCCCCGGCAAATGCAACACCAATCATTCCAATAAGTTGTTCGTTAAATTTTTCGTAACCTTGAACTTGATCAAGGGCTTTTTTTAAGAGAGTATTTTTAAAGACCTTGTAAGTTACTCCTTCTTTCCTGAAGCTGGAACGAAGTTTATTAATATCTTCTACGGTAACCCCTCTATAATCTACTAGGAACATCCCGGAAGATTTGTTTACAAGTTCTTTAATTTGTTCAATAATCTCAGCTTTTTCAGTTTTATTCATCTTTCTCCCAAATCAGTTTATAATCAACCAATCGGCTTGAAGCGTTTACTATCCCGCTCACAAACGGGATGAGTGCGTAATTTTTTATTTCATAGAAAGAGCAGCTTCGTCCTTCGAAATTTTCAAACCGGGACCCATAGTTGTTGAAAGGTAAACACTCTTAACGTATTGCCCCTTTGCCGAAGCTGGTTTCATTTTAATTATCGTTTGCAAAAATGCTTTTACATTTTCAGATAATTGCTCAACAGTAAAATTTAATTTGCCAAGAGAAGTGTGTACTATACCGGCTTTCTCAACTCTGAATTCAATTTTACCGGCTTTTATTTCTTTAACTGCTTTTGCAACATCTTGAGTAACAGTTCCGCTCTTAGGATTAGGCATTAATCCTTTTGGACCAAGAACGCGACCTAATTTGCCCAACTCACCCATAACATCAGGAGTCGCAATTATAACATCAACTTCCGCCCATCCGTTTTTAATTTTCTCTAAGTACTCTTCAAATCCGGCATATTCAGCACCGGCATTTAATGCTTGCTCGGCAAGCGCCCCTTTGGCAACAACTAAAACCGATACTTTCTTACCGGTACCGTGCGGTAAAGAAACTGTTCCGCGCACCATTTGATCAGCATGACGCGGATCTACTCCAAGTCTTATCGCACAATCGAGTGATTCGGTAAACTTAACTTTTGAATTCTCTTTTAACAACTTCACAGCATCGTCAACAGAGTACTCTTTATTAACATCTACGTTTTTATTAATGGCTTTAATTCTTTTTGACACTTTCATTTTTATTCCATACAAATTTTATTGATTTAGTCTTCTACGGAAATTCCCATACTTCTTGCTGTACCGGCTATCATGCTCATCGCTTGGTCAACATCATGTGCATTTAAATCAGGCATTTTGATTTGAGCAATTTCGCGTAATTGAGCTTTGTTTACTTTTGCAACTTTTGTTTTGTTCGGTTCTGCAGAACCTTTTTCAACCTTGGTTAATTTCTTTAAGAGTACTGCTGCCGGGGGTGTTTTAGTTATAAATGTAAATGATTTATCCGAATAAACAGTTATAACTACTGGTATGATAAGCCCTTGTTTGTCTGAAGTTCTTGCATTAAACTGTTTGCAAAACTCCATAATATTAACACCCTTTTGACCCAACGCTGGTCCAACTGGTGGCGAGGGATTTGCTTGTCCGGCTGGTATCTGTAATTTAATAAATCCGTCTACTTTCTTTGCCATAATATTACCTAATATTTATTTCTCTAATTCTGCTTGAACGAAATCAATTTCGACCGGTGTTTTTCTGCCGAATATTGATACCATTACTTTTATTTTCATTTTTTCTTCGTTTACTTCCTGAATAATACCTGAAAAATTATTGAAAGGCCCATCAATTATTTTAACAAAATCGCCAGTCCTAAAGACAGTTTCAGTTCTTTCCGAATCATCATTCTGCGTTATTCTACCAACGATTCGCTTAACTTCATCATGTTGTAATGGAATTGGATTTTTTTCTGAACCAAGAAAACCCATCACCGATGGAGTGTTTATAATAAAATCTTTTGCTTTAATATCTAGATCAGCCGAAACAAGTATATATCCCGGAAAGAAATTTTTCTTTTTTGTTTTTTTCTTTCCGTCTTTTACTTCAAAAACCTTTTCTGTCGGTACTAAAATTTCATAAATATGTGCGCGTAGTTCATCGTTATCTTTAAGCTCATTCTCAATAATCGATTTCACCTTATTCTCATGACCTGAGAATGTACGAACCACATACCATTTCCCTTTTTCGTTATCCAATTAAAATATTCCTTTGAATAATTGAGAAATCGCCATATCAATTACATACGTAAATGCAGCAAGTATTAGACAAACTGCAATCACTATGGTTGTTGATTCTTTAAGTTCATCCCTTGTAGGCCAAGTTACTTTCTTCATTTCCTTGACTACATCATTTACGAAGTTGATAATTTTTTCTTTCATTTTTTCACCATTCCGTTGCACGTCAGGAGGGATTCGAACCCCCAGCCTGCGGTTTTGGAGACCGCTGCTCTGCCAGTTGAGCTACTGACGTATTATTTAGTTTCCTTAAATATTACGTGCTTACGAGCTACTGGATCATACTTTTTATATTCTACTCTATTAGGATGATTTCTTTTATTCTTCTTAGTACTATAACGGTAACCCGTTCCGGCTGTACTTTCCAATGTTATAATCTGTCTTACATTTTTTGATTTTGCCATTTTTGATATCCTAAGTATTTCTTTACTTACGTTTTACAAAACTACTGTTGCGAGGGTGCTCTCTTGATAAACTTTTTATCACCTTTGATCCTGATTTTATCAGGATTACTTCACGACTTAACAGTGGAGCTGATAACCCCGATTTTAATCGGGATGACCTCTTCCTTCACTTATAATTGTTTGTTGAGCTGATGACCGGGATTGAACCGGTGACCTCTTCCTTACCAAGGAAGTGCTCTACCAACTGAGCTACATCAGCGTAGAGTGAGCGGGAGACGGGACTCGAACCCGCGACCAACAGCTTGGAAGGCTGTGACTCTACCAACTGAGTTACTCCCGCAATTTTCATAACATTAAGAACTCATGTGGGCGGCGAGGGATTCGAACCCCCAAAGGCGTTTGCCAACGGATTTACAGTCCGCCCCGGCTCTCCAACTCCGGCGTCCGCCCAGACATATTTCACCCATTAAGTCAAAAAGCGAGCTTCAAATATAGACGCTCCTATAAAAAAAAGCAAGATTTTGATTAATAAATATTTCATTTATAAATTAAAATAAGTATTTACTTCTTTATGGTTTTATTGGTGGTGTATCCTCTTTATACAGAGAAATTTGATCTTTAATAAAATAGGTGAAATATGAAAATATCTATAATTGGCTGTGGAAATATGGGGCTAACTTATGCTCGCTCTTTTTTACAATATCACAAAACGAAAAAAGATAATCTATTATTAGTTGCTAAAAATGAAGTTCACACACAAAAATTAGCCGAATTAAATTTATCCCGAGTTTGTTCGGGCATAAATGATGAAGTTCTAAACTCTGATGTAATTATCTTAGCAATTAAACCGCAAGATTTGAATTCAATTATCGAATCTTTGTCGGGCAAAATAAAAAAAGATGCTTTAGTCATATCAATTCTGGCCGGGACAAAAATCAGTAAACTTAGAAACTCCCTTAAACATAATTTTATCGTTCGTACAATGCCAAACATGCCGGCACAATTTGGTATGGGAATTACTGTTTATATACCTTCGTCAGAGGTAAACATCCACCACATCTCCACCGTTGAAAATCTTTTAAGCACAACCGGAAGAACATTCATGATAGATAACGAAGAACTCATGGATGGTGTAACTGCTTTAAGTGGAAGCGGTCCGGCATACTTCTATTTTATTGTAAAAATCATGATTGATACTGCAAAGAAAATGGGCTTCGATGAAAGTTTGGCGGAATTACTAGTAAAACAAACTATGCACGGTGCATTCCACGTCATAAATAATTCCGATATGGATCTAGATTCATTAATTAAAAAAGTTGCTTCTAAAGGTGGTACTACCGAAGCCGCGTTTCAAATAATGAAAGAGAATAATTTTAGTGAAATTTTTTCAAATGCAATTTTACGTGCAGAAAACAGATCTAGGGAATTATCAACAATCAATGATTGATCGCTTTACAAAGAAACTTGTTTCTCTTTATGGTATTGAAACAATTTATAATTTATACTGTCGCTAAGCGCCTTAAAACTTGCTTCGATAATATTTGTTGAAACACCGACTGTTCCCCATGTATCGTTTCCATCACTTGATTCGATCATAACACGCACTTTAGCGGCAGTTCCGTCCTTTTCATCAAGAACACGGACTTTGTAATCGACTAATTTTATTTCGGAAATTTCAGGATAAAATCTTAACAATGCCTTTCGCAAAGCTTTATCAAGTGCATTAACCGGCCCATCACCATTCGATGCAGTGTGCTCAATTTCATCATTTACTTCAACCTTGAGTACAGCCTCAGAGTAAGAATGCCCGGCATCATCATAAAATACATTTACTTTGGTATCAATTAATTTGAAGAACGGTGAGAATTCATTTGTCTCTGAACGCAGCAACAATTCAAACGATGCTTCCGCCCCATCAAATTGATAACCAAAGTACTCTAACGATTTTATATCATTCACAACTTTTTTACTTAACTCTTTATCATCAGACAAATCAATCCCAACTTCTTTAGCTTTGTACTTAATATTACTTTGCCCAGATAAATCTGAAACCAAAACTCTTTGTTTATTCCCGACCAATTCAGGTTCGATGTGCTCATACATTCTTGCTTCTTTCATCACTGCGCTAACATGCACACCGCCTTTATGTGCGAATGCCGATTTACCGGTGTATGCCGCTCTTGTGTTGGGATGAATATTCATCAATTCATAAATGTAATTAGAGATTGATGTTAGGTGATCTAATTTTTCTTTCTGGTTTGTTTTGTGCTGAAGTTTTAAAATCAAATTTGGTATGATACTGCTTAGATTCGCGTTTCCGCATCTTTCACCAACACCATTAAATGTACCTTGCACATGCTCTGCCCAGGCATTAATTGCAGCGAGAGAATTTGCAACAGCTAATTCCCCATCATTATGTGTGTGAATTCCAATCTTTACAGAATCAAATTTGCTTTTTACATCGCTAACTATTCTAAATACTTCATCAGGCAAAGAACCGCCATTTGTATCACAAAGCACTAAAGTATCTGTCCCTCCTTTGAACGCTGACTCAAGCATACGCAATGCGAAAATTGGATTGTGTTTGTATCCATCAAAAAAATGTTCTGCATCAAAAATTACTCTTCTTCCATATGATTTAAGATAAGCAACAGATTTGAAAATTAACTCGGCATTTTGATCATCACTTAAACCTAACCCTTTTTGTGAGTGAAGCTGCCATGTTTTGCCGAAAATCGTAATGACCGGCGTCTCCGAATTTATCAATGCATTCAAATTAAAATCATTCTCAATATCATCGAGGGATCTTGCAGTAGAACCAAATGAACAAAGTTGTGCATGATTTAATTTAAGGTTCTTAGCTTGTCTAAAAAATTCTTCATCACGCGGATTACTGCCCGGCCAGCCGCCTTCTATTATATCAATGCCAAACTCATCAAGTTTTTTTGCAATCAATAATTTATCCTGGACAGAAATGTTCACACCTTCACCTTGCGTACCGTCGCGTAATGTGGTATCAAATACTTCTACAAACATTTTACTACCTCTAAGCTATTTGTTTTTAAATCATATTATTATGTCTTGCATATTCAAAAATATTACCGGCTTCTATTATTGGTAAAATATCCCCTAATGGATTTAGTAAATATTCCTGTCCATCAGATAAATTTTTTATTTTGTTTTCTACTAGATCAATCTCTACTTCATCACCGGTTTTTATTTTGTCATTCAGCTTAACCGGCGTTTCGTAAGGGACAACAAACCCACCGTCAACTGAATTTCTGTAAAATATTCTTGCGTATGATTCTGCTACAATAACTTTTGCACCGGCTACTTGAAGTGCAAATGGTGCGTGTTCACGTGAAGAACCACAGCCAAAATTTGCGCCGCCAATTACAATATTGAACTGCGACAAATAATTGTCCCCATCTATAAATGGTTCTCCTCCATTTGGTAATCCGGCATCTTCAAGAGGTACGCCCGATAGTGCATACTTACCGTAATTTTTCATTTCTTCCGGATCAGTCAAACTATAAACCAAATGTTCCGCCGGAATTATTTGGTCTGTATCGATATTATCACCAAGTACAAATGCTTTTCCTTTAATAATTTTTTCCATAATGCCCACTCCAACCTCTCCCGAAAGGAGAGGTATTTTTATAATCATTTAAAAAATATTTTGCTAACAATTTTATCTTCCCCATTTATTCAAGTCCCCCTTAGGGGGATTTTCCCGAAGGGATTCCTTCGGAAAGGGGGCTTATAAAAATTCTCTTGGATCTGTAATCACCCCAGTAACAGCTGATGCAGCAACTGTATAAGGAGATGCCAAATACACTTCCGATTTTTTACTTCCCATTCTTCCCGGGAAATTTCTATTGGTAGTTGAGATTACAACTTCACCATCGGTTGCTCTGCCAATAGTATCAGAAGGACCACCGAGACACGCCGCACATGAAGATTGTGCAATAACACAACCTGAATTTTCAAATATTTGTTTGAGTCCAATCCCATTTAATGTTTCTTCTTCCAATTGTTGCGCAACAAGTGTACTTGCCGGCACGATGAATGTTGGAACCTTTACCTCATTACCAAAAATTATTTTTGCGGCATTAACAAAGTCGCTTAACTTACCGCCGGTGCAAGACCCGATATAACACTTTGTGAGTTTTGTACCTTGCACATTCCTAACTATATCTTTGTTATCAGGACTGTGGGGCTTTGCAACCAGCGGCTCCATGTTTGTCACGTCATAATTATAAACTGCTCGATATTTTGCATCAAGATCGCTTTCAAAAATTTCGTAAGCTTTATCTGTTCTTTCCTTAACATAATTCTCTGTTACTTCGTCTGCTTTTATGATTCCATTCATGGCACCGGCTTCAATTGCCATGTTTGTCAAAGTCATTCTCTCATCCATATCGAGAGCAAAAACTGCTTCGCCGTCAAATTCCAATGAGCGGTATGTTCCGCCATCAGTTGTAATATCTCCAAGCACTTGAAGTATTAAATCTTTTGCTGTGATGTATTTCGGCAGCTCACCGTTAAAAACGAACTTCAGAGATTCAGGAACTTTTTCCCAAATTTTTCCCGTGCCTAAAATGAAGGCAGCATCCGTGTTCCCTACACCGGTTGAGAACATCCCGAATGCGCCGGATGTACATGTGTGCGAATCAGTACCGAATAAAACTGTTCCCGGTATGTTATAACCTTCTTCTGCAAGTGCAATATGACACACACCTTTGTAGCGGTCAGTGCCAACATCATAATAATTTTCAATTCCATATTCCGAAGCAAACTCACGAAGTACATTTACGTTCCTATTTGCTTGAGGATTTTTGGTAAAGATATAATGATCGGGAAAGATCACTAACTTTTTCTTATCCCAAATTTTTGCTTTATCACCAAATTCTCTTTTCCATATTTCGATTGTCGGCGGTCCGCAAACATCGTGCGTCATCAGCACATCAACATTCAACCAAATATTTTCCCCGGGTATAACTTTATTTCTGCCGGATGCTTTAGCCAAAATTTTTTCTGTGATCGTCATTCCCATTTATTAATCCCTTAAATTACTTCCGATAATGTTTCACTGTTTGAAAGTGTTTCCGATTCTTTCATGTATTGTTCTTTTTGATTCAATGCACTTAAATATGATTTTGCACTTGCCTCAATAATATCAGTTGAAATTCCTCTGCCGGTAAATGATTTACCATTACTTCTAATCCTTATCAGTACTTCACCCATCGCTTCTCGGCCTGATGTAACCGAGCGAACCTGGTATGATTCAACTTCGGATTTAATCGATAGCGCACGTTCAATCGAGTTGAATACTGCATCAACCGGTCCATCACCCGTTGCGGTCTCTTCAAATGTTTGCTCGCCTGATTTTATTCTTACCACTGCATTCGGAATAGAATTTGTTCCGGCATTGATTTGCAAATATTCCAATTCATAAACTTCATCTTTCTTTTGAATCTCATCACCCATTAACATTCTTAAATCGTCATCGAATACTTCTTTCTTCTTATCTGCAAGTTCTGTGAATGCTTCATAAATTCTTTGTACTTCCTCTTCAGTAACTTTATAACCTAATTGTTCCAATCTTACTTTCAATCCATGCCTTCCCGAATGCCTTCCCAAAACAATTTTGTTTGTAGGAATACCAACGCTTTCGGGAGTCATAATTTCATACGTCTCACGATTTTTAAGCACTCCGTCTTGATGAATACCCGATTCATGTGAGAAAGCATTTTCACCAACTATAGCTTTGTTTCTTTGAACAAGTAAACCGGTAAAAGCAGAAACCATCTTGCTTGTATTGTAGATTTCGTACGTATTAATGTTTGTATAATAGTTTAACAAATCTTTGCGTACGTTCAATGCCATCACTAATTCTTCCAATGATGCGTTGCCGGCACGTTCCCCAATTCCGTTAATTGTACATTCAATTTGTCTTGCACCATTTTGCATTGCCGAAATAGAATTTGCTACTGCAAGTCCAAGATCATTATGGCAATGAACACTGATAATCGCTTTATCAATATTTTTAACTCTGCGTTTTAGTTCCGCAATCTTTTCTCCGTATTCAGAAGGTAATGTATAACCGGTAGTATCCGGGATATTAACTGTAGTAGCACCGGCTTCAATTGCTGTTTCGATAACTTCTGCTAAGTACCCGATGTCTGTTCTCCCGGCATCCTCAGCAGAGAATTCAACGTCATCTGTAAAAGTTTTTGCATATGCTACTGCATCGTAAGACATTTTAATAATTGTCTTTCTTTTTTCTTGAAGAGTTGAACCGTAACGAGGATGACTGAATTTACCAAGTATATGGTAATCGGAAGTGCTTGAGAATGTATGAATTCTTTTTCTTGGCGCCGGCGCTAATGAATCAGCCGCAGCTTTAATATCTTTTTCATTGGCTCGTGATAGCCCGGCAATAATCGCATTTACTTCTTCGGCAATTCTTCTCACACCTTCGAATTGAGCCGGCGAAGAAACCGGAAAACCGGCTTCGATAACATCAACTTTTAACTTGGCAAGCTGATGCGCTATCTCTACCTTTTCATGTACGTTTAATGATGCACCGGGCGATTGCTCGCCATCTCTCAAAGTTGTATCAAATATTGTTATTCTATTTGATGACATTTGTTACCTCGTTATAAATTAAAGTGTAAAGACATTTAATGAATGATTTGCGCAGACCGTTTCAAACTCATCAATAATTTTATTGGTCATTCCATCGGTCGAAACAAGTTTATCACCATCTTGATAAATATCTTTTGTTCGATAACTTTTGTTCAAAACATTTTCAATAGCTTCTTCAACAAGTTCTGCCGCTTTATCCATCTGGAAAGAATATTTCAGCATCATTGCCGCCGAAGAAATAGCCGCAATCGGGTTGGCAATATTTTGCCCGGCAATATCAGGTGCGCTTCCATGCACCGGTTCATACAAAGCATATTTAGAACCGATACTTGCAGACGGCAGCATACCGAGACTCCCGGTAATCATTGCGGCGATATCGCTGAGTATATCACCAAATAAATTTGACGTTAATACAACATCAAATTGCTTTGGATCGCGGACAAGCTGCATTGCTGCGTTATCAACATACATGTGCTGAAGCTGTACATCCGGGTAATCTTTGTGAACTTCAACAACAACCTTTCTCCAGAATTGAGATACTTCAAGGACATTTGCTTTATCAACAGATGTTACTTTCCCATTTCTAACTCTTGCAAATTCAAAAGCTTTTCTTGCGATTCTCTCAACTTCTCCCTTTGTATAAATCATCGTATTGAATCCCTTTTCATCATCATATCCGCGCGGCTGACCGAAATAAATTCCGCCGGTCAATTCACGCAATATCAAAACATCAGTTCCTTTTAGCACTTCGGCCTTCAAAGAAGAATTTGAAAGCATAGAAGTGTAAACTTTTGCCGGACGTAAATTTGCATAGAGTCCTAATGCTTTCCTTATTTTTAATAAAGCGGCTTCCGGTTTTAGATGATGCGGCAAATCTTCCCATTTGTATCCGCCAACCGCACCAAGGAATACTGCATCTGAACTGTAACATTCGCTCAGTACCTCATCAGTCAAAGGTGTACCGTGAACATCATAAGAGCATCCGCCCATCAAACAAGTTTTAAATTCAAATTCAGTATTAAATTTTTCACCGACCAATTTTAAAACTTTAACTGCCGCGTCAACAACTTCGGGACCAATTCCATCGCCGGGCAAGAGTATAATCTTAAACATTGCTTTCTCCTATTTTCTCCGTGACTCTGTGTCTCCGTGGTTTATTTTTTTTACCACAGAGACACAGAGATGTAAATTATTTTTTGATCAACCAGCTCATCATACCTCTAAGTTGAGAGCCGACTTTTTCAATAATGTGATTTTTATTTTCTTCTCTAAGTTTGTTCAAAACCGGCTGACCGTTTTTGTTCTCATTGATCCATTCTTCGGCAAATTTCCCGGTTTGAATATCCGTTAAAATTTGTTTCATAACTTTTTTTGTATCGCTTGTAATAACTTTTGGTCCGCGTGTCATTCCACCATATTCAGCAGTATCACTCACGGAATAATTCATTCTTGAAAGTCCGCCTTCGTAATAAAGATCAACAATTAATTTTAATTCGTGCATACATTCAAAGTATGCTAGTTCAGGATCGTAACCGGCTTCAACCAACGTTTCAAATCCAGATTTAATAAGTTCAGCCGAACCGCCGCAAAGGACAGCTTGTTCGCCGAACAAATCCGTTTCGGTTTCATTTTTAAAAGTTGTTTCAATAACACCGGCGCGCGTTCCGCCAATTCCTTTTGCCCAGGCAAGAGCGGTCTCTTTTGCTTTGCCGCTCGCATCTTGATGGATTGCAATTAAACATGGTGTACCGCTCCCGCCCTGGTATGTTCTGCGTACCAAGTGTCCCGGGCTTTTAGGTGCAATCATTATAACATCAACATCTTTTGGAGGATCAACTTGTTTGTAAAGAATATTGAATCCGTGCGCAAACGCCAGGGTCTTGCCGGTTTTCATGTGCTGTTTAATTTCTTTCTCATAAACTTCTTTTTGGCTTTGATCAGGCAGTAATATCATGATAACATCGCCCCAGGCTGAAGCTTCTTCAACTGTCATTACTTTAACACCGGCTTCCTCTGCTTCTTTCCATCGTGCACTTGCCTTTCTTAAACCAACTGCTACATCCATACCGCTCTCTTTTAGGTTCAGTGCATGTGCATGACCCTGACTTCCAAATCCAATTACGCTTAACTTTTTTCCTTTCAGCAGATTTAAGTCTGCATCGGAATCATAATAAACTTTCATTTTTTCTCCTTGAATATTTTTTCTACTTATCGGATTTAACTTCTTTAGTTTCCTTACCTAATTGTTCACCGCGTTTAAGAACAACATTACCCGATCTCGCCAGCTCTTTAATACCATACGGTTCTAGCACATTTATTGCCGCATCAATTTTATCGGGCGGACCGGTAATTTCCAGCATTAATGTTTTGTTGTTGATATCTACGATATTGCCGCGGAAGATTTCACAGATATCCATTATCTCTGAACGAGTACCTTTCTGGTAAAAAACAGTGATCAATGCAAGTTCACGCTGAACTTTTGCCTGGTTAGTCAGATCAATAATTTTAATTGTGTCGATCAAACGATTTAATTGCTTAACTACTTGTTCGATGATCTGGTCGTCACCTTCTGTTACGATTGTCATCCGGGAAACTTCGGGATTTTCTGTTTCACCAATCGACATTGAATGAACATTAAATCCCTTGCCGCTAAACATTGTAACGATACGATTGAATGCGCCAAATTGATTTTCGCATAGAACTGAAATTATGTGCTGCATTTATAACATCTCCTTTGGATCTAATCTTCTTGTAATCATATCACTAATTGAAGCACCCGAAGGTATGATAGGAAAGACCATATCTTCTTTTACAACTTTGAATTCGATTAACACCGGTCCATCTTTTGTGGCGAGTGCTTCCTTTAACAACGGTTCTACGTCTTTAGGATCATTTGTTGAAAATGCTTTTAAGCCAAATGCCGAAGCCACCTTCGCAAAATCAGGGTTGCTATCGGATAAGTTTGTAAAGCTAAATTTTTCTGCATGGAACAACTCTTGCCATTGGCGCACCATTCCCAAAAAGCTGTTATTCAATATTATAAATAGAATAGGAAGTTTATGATAGACAACAGTTGCAAGTTCTTGTATATTCATCTGAAAGCCGCCATCACCGCTGATTGAAACAACCGGACGGTCCTTGATGCCGAAAGCCGCACCTATCGCCGCCGGTAATGAGAAACCCATCGTTCCAAGTCCGCCGCTTGTTATATGTGAACGTGGATGATTGAATTTATAATATTGTGCAGTCCACATTTGATTTTGCCCAACATCAGTAACAACAACTGCTTCGCCTTGAGTAATCTCAGATAATTTTTCAATTACATATTCCGAGCGCAGACGTCCGTCATTCTTTTCATAATGGAGCGGACATTCTTCCCTCCACTTATTGATCTGCGACCACCATTCACTTAAATCAGGTTTAGTCGTTAGTTCGGATGCAAGTTCAGCCATCACATGTTTAACATCACCTACAATCGGAAGATTGACAATAATATTTTTATCGATACATGTCGGGTCAATATCAACGTGAATTTTATAAGCTTTAGTTGCAAACGTTTCAATCTTGCCGGTAACGCGGTCATCAAAACGGGCGCCAAGCGAAATTAAAAGATCGCAATTATTAACAGCTTGATTAGCCCAGTAAGTTCCGTGCATACCGAGCATACCGAGTGATTGCGGATCAGTTCCGGGGAATGCACCCAAACCTTGCAAAGTCATTGTAACCGGAAGATTATTTTCTTTTGCAAGCAGATACAATTCACGATTACCTTCAGACATGATGACACCGCCGCCGACGTAGAGCAAAGGTCGTTTTGCTTTTTGTATCATCGTTGCCGCTTTCTTAATTTGATTTTGATGACCAAAAAGTCTCGGTTTATATCCACGCATTTCAACTTCTTCCGGGTAATCAAATTCGCATACACTGTTAATTACATTCTTAGGTAGATCAACCAAAACCGGTCCCGGTCTGCCGGTGGAAGCAATGTAAAATGCTTTTTTAATTATTGTTGCTAATTCATTTACGTCGCGAACTAAAAAATTATGTTTTGTGATCGGTCTTGTTATACCAACAATATCTGCTTCCTGGAACGCATCATTGCCGATAAGATGAGTTGCAACTTGCCCGGTAAAGACAACTATCGGAACCGAGTCCATATATGCATCGGCAATTCCGGTAACTGTGTTCGTTGCACCCGGTCCGGATGTTACCAACACCACACCGACTTTCCCGGTAGCTTTTGCGTAACCTTCAGCCATGTGTGTAGCACCTTGTTCATGACGCACCAAAATGTGTTTTAAAAAATTTATATCATGAAGATGCTCGTAGATTTTAAGAACAGCACCGCCAGGATATCCAAAAACATATTCAACGCCTTCTTTTTTGAGGCATTCAAAAAATATATCCGCCCCTGAAATTTTCTTTTTAGTATGCATAGTCAATACTCTTTTTTATTCTGGTAAAATTAAAACTGCACCGGTGTTCGCAGAAGTAACCATTCTCGAATATCGTGCTAAATATCCTTTGTTAATTTTCGGTTTGAAATCCGGTAATCCATTTAATCTATTTTGAATTTCTTCTTCACTTAATTCAACGTTTAGAGAATTATTAGGTATATCAATCGAAATTATATCTCCGTCTTTTAATGCTGCTATTGGTCCTTTCACAGCGGCTTCGGGGGAAACATGCCCGATGCAAGCACCTCGTGTTCCGCCTGAAAATCTTCCGTCGGTTATCAGTGCAACTTTGTCGCCGAGTCCCATTCCAACAATTTCACTCGTTGGCGCCAACATTTCCGGCATACCCGGTCCGCCTTTGGGTCCCTCGTAACGAATTACTACAACATGCCCGGGTTTTACCGATCCATTTCTGATTCCGGCAATTGCATCATCTTGTGAATCAAAAATTATTGCCTGACCTTTATGCACCATCATCTTTTCTTCGACTGCACCGGTCTTTACTACAGAACCTTTTGGTGCAAGATTACCGAATAGAACTGAAAGACCTCCGGTTTTACGATAAGGTTTATCAATTGTTTTTATTACTGTTCTATCTTTCGCTCCGGCAGATTTAATATTCTCTCCAATTGTTTGTCCGGTTACGGTAGGAAGAGACAAATTTAATACCCCATCAACTTTGGAGAGTTCGTTGAGAATGGCAGAAATTCCCCCGGCTCTATCAACATCTTCCATGTGAACATTTTTTGTTGCCGGCGATACTTTGCAGATGTATGGGGTTTTTTTGGACAGCTCATTTATTTCTTCGAGCTTGAAATCAATTCCGGCTTCGCTTGCAATGGCAAGTGTATGAAGAACCGTATTCGTGCTGCCGCCCATTGCCATATCAAGCGCAAACGAATTCAAAATTGATTCGCGTGTGATAATATCTTTTGGTTTTAAATCTAATTTTATAAGATCGAGAATTTTCCGTGCGGCTTCTTTTGCTAAATCGTGGCGTTTTGGATCTACTGCGAGGATGGAACCGTTACCGGGTAATGCCATTCCCAATGCCTCCATCAAACAATTCATTGAGTTGGCAGTGAACATGCCTGAACACGAGCCGCATGACGGGCATCCGAAATCTTCAAGCTCTTTTAATTTTTTTTCGTCAATCTGCCCGGTCGAAAATTTTCCAACACCTTCGAAGACTGAAATCAAATCAACTTTTTCACCGGAAGGGGTTCTGCCGGCTTTCATCGGTCCGCCTGAAATAAATATCGTTGGAATGTTAACACGAACAGCGCCCATCAACATTCCCGGTACAATCTTATCACAATTTGGGATGCAGATTAATCCATCCAATCGGTGTGCTTCAACAACGGTTTCCAAACTATCGGCTATAAGTTCGCGGCTTGCGAGTGAATAGCGCATGCCGATATGCCCCATTGCAATTCCATCATCAACACCGATTGTATTAAATTCGAAAGGGACTCCGCCGGCTTTACGGACTTCTTCTTTAATTACTCTGCCGAATTCTTGCAAATGAACGTGCCCGGGGATCAAATCTATGTACGAGTTGCAGATACCAATAAAGGGTTTGTTGAAATCACCGTCATTTTTGATGACACCGGTAGCTTTCAATAAGCTTCTATGAGGAGCTTTATCAAACCCTTTTTTTATAAGATCGGAGCGCATAAAACCTCTGAATAATTATTCATAAAATAACTTCAGATATACCTTTAGGGCTTTAGTCAATCCCTAAATTCATCTTTTGTGCGTCTCTCTTTTGTTATGTTTGGTTAGGGATTGACTATTATTATTAGCCTAGAATTATCACTAGGTTAATAATGCTAATAATCGATAGAATAATAATCCCTAATAGAAGGTTATCTAAAGAAGAGTTATTAATAAAATTTGAACGGTCAACTTCAACGGACATTTTACGTCCTGAAATCTTTTGGATTGTGACGATATGTTTTTGACTGTTGACCATGATTATTGTTGGATGCAATTATACGGTTTATAATTTGCGATGTCAAGTGCCATTTATTAAAATTTTTGCATAATTATGCACAAACAAGATGCTGGATGCCTGATGCTGGATTCCGAATACTTGATACTGGATATTGGACACCGGCAATAAATGTGAGACGCAAGATGCGAGACAAATTCCTTTACCTTGTTCCATGCAAAGGTTTTTTAGACAGTCATGTTTTCACGCAATCATGCATTCTAAAATTCGTACTTCGTAATTACAAATAGTTTCGCGTTCCCGGTTTGTAGTTTCGAGTTATTCAATTCCTGAATCGAACTTCTCCTTCGTCCCTTGTACCTGGTACTTCGTACTTCTTCTTATACTTTATACTCTATACTGTGAAGCTTTCATCTTCTCAATCAACACTTTCATCTTATCGTAATGACTTCCCTTCCAATATACTTTTTTGCATACCTTACAATAAAAAAACCTTGAATGAATACTTTTTACCTTTGGCGGAATTTTATCAATTATCTTTTCTTTTTCAATCGGGACAATTTTAGTATTACATCTAATACAACGGCTGAATCCTTTAATTTCTTTTTGCAAGTCGAATCTTTTTATAATCTCTTCAATCTGTTTTATTGGTTTTATATTTCTAACAAAATATCCATGGGTTACTTCCTTCCGTTTTAGAATCCCTACATCACGAGTTAATACTGTTCTTTTTTCATGAAGGAAAATTTCAATTATCTTTTCGTCAGAAAAATCATTTTGATATTTAGTATCGAATCCGAACATTCTCATATACTTTGCGAGTGTCCCAAGGTGAACATCAAGAACAAATTTTGATTTACGCAACGGTTTTGCACGTAATCTTTGCAAAGAAGAAATGTCGAACGATTCAAAGAGCGGATAGACAGAAACATCATCTTCGCTTTTCAATTTGTAGTCAAAACGGACCGACTTGCCATGGACTAGTATTAAATCAACTTCCGTGTGAGGTACACCTTGCGATTCGATTACATCTTTTATTGAGGGAGTGCCGGTGAAGTTAATTTCGTATCTCCGCTTTCTTTTTTGCGACGGAAGAAAATCATTCAGTTCTTCATAAAATCTTATACGCGCGGTTTTCATTTATTTGTTCAACTGTTTCGTTATGCATCAACATAAATTATTAAATAACTACAAGCAAGTTTGAATCCCAGATAGATACATGGAATGAACGCGAGACGTGAGACGAAAGATGCGAGACAAGTGTTGAAACTGGATGCTGATACTGGATAAAAGATTAACAACAAAATCATGCTTTCATGCAGCCATGCATTGCTTTCAACACAAAAAAATTATTTATCACCACTCTCAAATTTTTGCATCAGTTGTATCGCTTCGGTGAAGAGCGGTTTCCAAACTTTCCATGAGTGACTGCCGTTGATTATTCTTAATTCTGCCGGTATGTTTAATTGCTTGCGGAGTTGTTGATAAAGCAAAACAGTTTGATACTCTACGTTATATTTTTTTCCTTCGGTATGATTCCAATCGTCATCACCGGTGCCGATAAAAAAGAAAACTTCATTGGTCTTCGACAAATATTTTTTTAATGAGACGGGATAATTCAGCTCGTTCCAAATTTTTATATCGAACGGATTTCCGAAAATACCTTTTGTCCGCGCGCTCGAACCTTCCGGCGGTTCTTCGTTGTAGAGTGCCGGACTAAAAATTGCACACGCACTAAAAAGTTCGGAATAAACAAGTCCGTATCTTAACGCACCGAAACCTCCCATCGAGTAGCCGGCAATCATTCTTCCTTTGCGCGATGCAGTGGTAAAATATTTTGCATCTATTTCGGGAATCAATTCATTAATCACAGCCGACTCAAATTTTTCAGTTGAGTTCACCCACCATCCTCTTTCGCCGGTTGGGGTAACAAGTATCAGCGGTTCGATCTTTCCGGCTTTTACAAGCGAATCAACAACACTGTAAATCGGCGACCACGCATTTTCATCATCACCGTTACCGTGTAAAAGATAAATCACCGGGTATCTTTTGCCGGAGGTGTTGTAATCATCGGGCAAATAAACCGAGTATTTCCATTTGCGATTCAACTCTTTCGATTCGAGTTCGGATTTTACAATTGTTCCGCCGAAAACATATGCCGGCATGAACAGCAGCAGTATAATTTTAAGAAGCATGATATTTCCTATACTCTATTTATTCAATCACCTTACGCAAATCTTATTTCTCTGCGGTCTTAGCGTAAAACTTTGCGCCCTTTGCGTGAAAAAAGAAAGGTATTTCACGCGGAGACCGCTAAGGAGACGCCAAGTTCGCAAAGGACAACTCAGATTTTAATGCCAATTGTTTTATCTGTACTACTATCAAAGAAATATAGTTTTTCGAGATTGAACTTCATTTTAATTTTCATTCCGGCATGAAGTTGATTGTTCACCGGAACTCTCGAAACCAATTGTTTTGTACCAATATTGAAATAAATAAAAATTTCGTTGCCGAGCATTTCTGCTACTTCGATTGTTGTTTCTATAAAAGCCCATCCCAACCCTTCCCGAAGGGAAGGGCTTTTTAATTCATAAACTGAAATATCTTCCGGGCGAATTCCCATCGTAATTTTTTCTTCGATGTAGTTCGATAACTCTTTACTCTCTTTTGTTAATTTGATTTGAAGCGTACTGCTTTCATCAACAAAAGTTAATCCGTCGTTGTTAATTATTTTTCCCTCAATAAAATTCATAGAAGGATTGCCGAGAAACCCGGCGACAAATTTATTTACGGGCGAGTTATACAAATTGAGCGGCGAATCAAATTGCTGGACAACGCCTTTATTCATCACTGCAATTTTATCCCCCATCGTCATTGCTTCGACTTGATCGTGCGTTACGTAAATTATTGTTGCGCCAAGTTCACGATGAAGTTTTGATATTTCCGTCCGCATCTGCACACGCAATTTAGCATCAAGATTGCTGAGCGGCTCATCGAACAAAAACAATTTTGGTTTTCTAACAATTGCTCTGCCGACTGCAACTCGCTGACGCTGTCCGCCGGAAAGCTGCTTTGGTTTTCTACCAAGCAATTCTTCGATGCCGAGAATCTTTGCTGCATCTTTTACTCTTCGCTCGATTTCAGTTTTATCAAACTTCCTCAGCTTCAAACCGAACGCAAGATTTTCATAAACCGTCATGTGCGGATAAAGAGCATAATTCTGAAATACCATTGCAATGTCACGATCCTTCGGCGGAACATCGTTTACTTTTTTTTCATCAATTAAAAGTTCGCCGCTCGATATTTCTTCGAGTCCGGCAACCATTCTGAGTGTTGTAGATTTTCCGCAGCCGGAAGGACCTACGAGCACAATGAATTCTCTATCATGAATATGAAGATTCACATCATGCACAACATGATTATCCCCTTCATAAATTTTGTTGATGTTAATTAGTTTTACGTCCGCCATAGAAATCCTTTATCAGCCTTCAACAAATGAGTAATATTTTTTATGTAACTGAAATCTCACGACCTAAAGAGTGTGTTGCAAAAACTCTCTGCGCAACTCTGCCGTGCTGGGCCCGGCACAGCGCCTTCTCCGCGCGCTCTGCGGTTAAATGCTTTTAACGCAAAGACCGCAAAGAAGGCGCTAAGAGCGCAAAGGAAAAAACAAGATTCACGTTATGCAATAGACTTTAAAGGTCCTTGCAACTATACAAACATGAATGTTGCGTAACTTTTTTATACAATTAGCATTGCCAGTTTTTTTGCAACATCAAAAACATCCAGTCCTTTTGTGAACGGAAGACAAATGCCGGCCGGGTAACGTGTTTTCTCTTTCCAAATTTCAGGAATATTTTTTGCGCCGCTCAACGCACCGTTGATTGCACCGACAATCGCACCGATTGTATCTGCATCGCGCCCGAAATTTCCTCCGTAGATTATTCCTTTTTTGAAATCACCTTTCGTTAACATCAAAACTGCAAATGCTTCGACCACTGCTTCGGGAACTGCGGCTTTGTATGTTGACCACAATTGATGATGAAGCGGCATCCACGCTTCTTCGAACGAATTGGAATTGTTAATTATCTCGATTGCTTTGAGCATGTTATATCTCAACCACGAATCTTCCGGCATAAATTTTAAAGCCGTGTCGATTATCTCATCAATTGTTGCATCGATCATTGCAACAGAAATTGCGGCGGCGACAGATTGCGCGCCCCAAACGCCGTCGCGCCAATGACTCAATGAAGATTCAATCTCCGCGTAATGTGCGGCTTTATCGGGATCTCCGGCACTGATAATTCCGATCGGTGTAATTCTCATCGCCGCGCCGTCGCTGATATTGTAAGCGTTGAACTTGCCGGATTCGGGCGGCATAATTCCGCGTTTGATATTTGCCATCCCTTCAATCTCACTTGCACCGCCGCGCTTCAATTCTTTGTTCGGTCCGACATATTTAATCCACGATTTCACTACATCATCTATAGTTAATTTTCCGCTGCACTCAATTAGTGTTTGTGCTGTCAACAATGCAAAGTCAGTGTCGTCGGTGCTCGGCACTTCGCCTTCGTCAAAATCCATTGTTATGCCGTACATAAAATGTTTTTCCGGTGTGCGTGCAGCATCGCCAAACGAATCGCCGATTGAATGACCGATCAATGCGCCGTATGCTTTATCGATTAACAAACTTTCGTTTTTTATTAAATCAATTTTGGATTTCATTTTTTCTCCTTGCTAAAATTTTTTGACTGCCGTTTCGCAAGTGCGTTTGGCAAGATTTGAAAAAGTTGAATTGTCGAATCCTCTCATGCTGCTTCTTATTTTATCTTTTAAAGCTGCTATCCATTTTGAAGGAAGTTTGTTAAAACCATTTATTGTACCGATAATCGAGCCGACAGTTGCACCGCTGCTGTCGGTATCCAAACCGCCCATCACTGTTGCACAGATCGATTTTTCAAAATCACCTTTGCCGTAAATGAGCGCGGCGGCAATCAATGCAATGTTGTTCACCGAGTGAACCCAAAAATATTTTTCATATTCTTTGAGAAGAACGTTGAGTACCGAATCCCACGATGAAAATTTTTTCGCAGTTGCAATTCCGAATTTAACTGCGTGTGATGTTCTGCTTTCATCGGGAATATAATTGAGCGCCGAAGTCAAAACATCTTCGGCATTATCTACAGAAAATGAAATTGCAATAGCTGCTGCGATAAACATTTCTGCATACACGCCGTCTCTTGTGTGTGTAAGCGATGCATCTTTAAAAGCAAGTTGTGCCGCTTGCAAAGGATTGCCCGGCGAAGCCCAGCCCCAAACATCGGCACGTATCATTGCACCAATCCATTCGCGGTAAGGATTATGATAGATTGGAACATTTTGCAAATCGATCAATTGCAATAGATTGTTGTATGCGGCGCGTTCCGCAGTAAATGTTGAAAGCACCGGAAGAATGCCGAGCCAAGTTTCTGCAACATTGCCGGTTGTAAATTCCTTTCCATACTTTTCAAGAATATGAAGGTTGAGCATCGCGTAATTCATGTCGTCGTCTTCAGTCATACACAAAATATTTTCGCGCAGACTTTCTTTTCCTTCGTGTCTATTCCAAGGATATTTTTTTAGAATTTCTTCCGGCATGCCTCCGGCGGTTATATAATTATCGAGCGGATAAGAATTATTCGAAGAAAGAATTTCTTTGATTACCGCGCGCGAATATTTTTCAACCGGTTTACCGAGCAAACATCCGGCGGCACGACCATTCCATCCGCCGAGAATTTTATCATAAAGCTGATCGAATGAAAAATCAATTTCCGGTTTTGCTTCTTTCTGTTTTAATCCATCTAAAAAATTTTGAATACCGGTATTGCTGATATTCTTCTTAAAGCTTTCCAATCGTACTAAAAATTTTTCCGCTTCGTCTCTGGTGTGAGTTTGATCGGGATAATTTTTCTTAATCGCTTCCCATTCAATTTTTAGATTGCTTGTTTCAACTCCTTCATCTCCAAGCTGGACGAGTTCGAATTCAACAAGCTGTTCGGGACGAATCCATGTAATATCTACTTTCATATTTTTTTATTTGTCAAAATTGTTTCTGCAATTTGATTTAGTTGTTCTGCTATCGTGTTGAAATTTTTTCCTTTCAAAGAAGGGATGCAAATACCGTTCAGCCGCGAAAAACTTTTTGTCCATTCTTCTTCGAAAGATTCATTGTTCATTGCGCCGCAAAGCGCGCCGACAAATGCCGGCACCGAATCAGCAGTTTTGGCAAGCGAAGCCGCGGCAGTAATTCCAACAGAAATATCTCCGCGCGATAAAACAAACAATGCAAGTGTAAGTGCAAGATTATCCGGTGCGGATGAACCGTAATTGTATGTGTGATCGATTATTTCATCGTGCAAAACCGGCAGTGCCCTAAAAACAGTTTTATACTTTTTAGAAATTTTCAGCGCTTCGTTTACTTCTAAATAGAGCCAGCTGTTTGCCGGAATCGGTTGAAGTGCCGCGGAAATAATTTTTTCAATTTCTTTTTCAACACAAGCTGTGCTGACAGCCGCAGCAATAGATTGCGCCGCCCAAATTCCATCGAGCGAGTTTGTGATTGATGCTTCAAATCCGGCACACTCAACAGCTTTAGAAATATTTCCGGCATACAAAGCACCGGTAGGAATTGCACGCACCATCGAGCTGTCATCGAAATAATGAGGGTTGTCGTTACCGGTTGCCGGGGGCATCAAATTTTTTTTAAAATTATTTAGAGCGGCAACAACTGCAACGCTTCCCTTAATTTGCGATTTATCTTCAGCAAGTTCCTTCCATACTTTTATGTGTGAATCAAAATCGTAAACACCTTTGTTATGAATTAGGACGAGTGAAGTAAACGCAGCCCACTCGCTGTCGTCCGTCGGAGAAATTTTAAACGGCTCCGTTGGAATGTTCAATGAAAAAGGAAGATTGGGTTTTATAATTCCAACTGATTCCGATTCAACATCAATCTCTCTTCTCAACCGACGCGTCCAGAACGGGAAGTTGTAACTTTTGTGATAGAGTGCTTGCCAGCTTAATGCGTCTCCGGCGGCAAGACCGAGCAAAGCATTTTTTGTTCTTTGATAATTCATTTCAATTTATCCGTGGTACGTATTTATTACTCTTCTTATTGTGCATGATATTTTCGTATCACCCCTAAAGGGGTTTTTGATCTCACTTTTTTACTCGTTACCTATATCTCGCTCCTTCGGAGCTTTGCACAATCTCAAGTTTATTTTTTATAAAGTCCCGTAGGGACGTAATCTTGGTAATAACATTTAGCATAAAAATTTTAGCTCCGTTGGAGCGGCAGAAAAAATAAAAGCTTGCAAAACAATAATTAATCAATCAACTCAGAAAGTTTGCTTGCTATTGAAACCAGATCAATATCTTTAACCATTTCGATGCATTTACCGTTTACGGTTTTAACTTTTCCGCTCCACTTTTCGGGAAGCATTCCGTATCCAATTTTGGCACCGATGATTGCGCCGGCAATTGCGGCAATCGTATCGGTGTCTCTTCCAATATTAACTCCGCCGAGAACCGCATCCGAAAAATTTCCTTTCGAAGCGGCAATCAATCCGAAACTTAGTCCGACAGCTTCCGGCGCAACATCCGCCCAATGATAATAACTGCTCGGTATTTCATTGTACAATTTCACAAGCGCATCATCCATGTTTAATGCGGTCGATCCGATTTCAATTCCTTTTACGATTGCTCTATAACTCCAAGAATCTTTCGGCATCGAGTTGAGCGCCATATCAAAAATTTTTTCGAGTGACGCATCAATCATCGCCATGGAAATTGCAGAAACAACAGCCATCGCAGAATAAATTCCTTCGCCCGAATGATCAACCGAACCGTCTTCAATAGTTAGTGCACATGCTTTTTCCGGCTGCCCGGGAAAAATTATTCCGAACGGCGCAACCCTCATTGCAAGTCCGTCGCTCCAACTGTGTGCATGCATTCCGGTCTGCGGCGGTTCTAAACCTTTTCTAAGATTTTCAATTGCCATCATTTGGCTGAAGCCCGCGCCTTTAAACGCTCCTTCGTGCGGAAGAATAAATTCTCTCCACTCTCCGGCAATAATTTTCGAATCTATTTTCTTTCCGTGCTTTAAAAGAATGAGTGCATTGAAAAGTGCAAACTCTGTATCGTCGCTGCCAGCCGGATTTTCAGAAAGGAAATCCGAAACAAAACCAAATTGTTTTTTAATCTCGTCGGGAGTTTTTCCTTCGGTATGAATTCCAAGTGCATCGCCGATTGCAAGACCAACGAGACATCCTTTTGCTTTATCCATAAAATCGTGTTTCATTTTTTTCTCTTGTTGTGGTTATGCAAGCAGTGATTTTTTTGCCACCAAGGCACTAAGTGCAAATTCAATATTTATTTCTGCTTTTATATTTATTCGTGACTTCGTGGCTATGCTTTTGGTCGTTTGCGTAATTTCAATCTCTTATTTTATACCTACTCAAAACATAATCGCTCTCTTCGATCAAACTATTACGCATTTCTTCAAAACTCATTCTCCCGGAAAAGTATTCTTGAAAAATCGGGTTTGCAACTCTTCCCTTCCATTCCGAAAAGCCGGGCACTTGAAGCCACGGACCCATTCTTAAATTATCTATCATCGAGATTGTAGTTTTCCATCCGAGTTTTTCGTTTTGAAATTCCGGCATTGTGCGGCAAGAAATTCTTGTTGGATTCATCCAATCGCTGAGTGCGAGTCGTGCAAGATTTTTTTTGCCGAGGAAAAATTCGATGAACTCAGCAGCATCTTTTTTTCTTTTCGATCCGCTCGGAATACTCAACGTTTGTGTGTTCGATCCTTGCTCTTGATTTATTTCCTTAATCGGTTCGAGCACGCCCCAACGAAAATTCTTCGGGGCATTTTCAACAATTTGCTGGCGTGCCCAAGTGCCGATTCCGATTAACATTGCATACTTACCGTTGTAAAATTGCGGAACAAGTCCCGACCCGCTCTGGCTTGCGGCAAAGGGCGACATGCTTTTGTCTTCGTAAATCATATCATGAATTGTCGTGAGAAGTTTTTTTTCCGGCTCTTCGATTCTCACTTTATATTCATTCCCCACTTTATAAAAAAATCCTCCGCTGAAACCGAGAGTTAAATTCAAAATTATGTTGCCCGAAATTTTAAGACCGATTGCCGCGCCCCATTGATCTGTTTTGCCGTCGTGGTCAAAATCTTTTGTAAGTTTTATTGCCGTGTTCTTAAGTTCATTCCACGTCCACGGTTTTTCATGCGTCGGAAGTTCGATATTATTTTTTTCAAAAATATCTTTGTTGTAAAGAACAATCAGCGATTCGAAAAAGAACGGCACGCCGATAATTCTTCCGTCGTTGAGTGTTACCGATTCCCACGCGGAAGGATAAATATCATTTTTCAAACTGTCGCTGATATACTGCCGCAAGTCGGTTAAGTTTCCGCGTAAACCGAAATCGGTAATCATCGAAGCTTCGTAATGGAAAACATCGGGCACGTCGCCGGTTTCAAAAGATGTAATCAAGTAATCATAAATTGAAGTCCAGTTCGCTTGAACATATTCCACTTCTTTACCGGGATGCAAGCGGTTCCATTCTTGAATAATTTCTTTATTTGCAGCGAGCGATTGTTCTTGCCATGCAAGCGAAACAAAACGAATTCTGTCGTGCTCATTTTTTTGCGAACAAGAAAAAACAAAAATCATCAACGCGGGGAAGAAAAATTTTTTCAATATGGAGAAGAATTTTTTCATCTATTCTTTTACCGCCCCGGCAAGCAAACCTTCCGAGAAAAATTTTTGGAGAAAACCGAACAATACAAGCGATGGAATTGTTGAGATTATACTTGCAGCGGCAAGCGGACCCAATCTTGCTTGCCCTTCCATCCCGGTGAACCGCGCGAGATCGACCGGAAGCGTAATCAATTCTTGGCTTTTCATCAGCACAAGCGCAAAGAAAAATTCATTCCATGCAGAAATAAAAGTAAACAATGCCGAAGCACCGATTGCCGGAAGAAGCAGCGGTGTTATCACTTTAAAAATTATTTGCGATCTCGTCGCGCCGTCAATCGATGCGGCTTCTTCGAGTTCAACCGGAATTCCTTTGATGTATCCTTGAAGCATCCACAGCACAAACGGAAGCGACCACACAACATACACCAAACTTAATCCCAATATCGAATCGGTCAATCCCATTGTTCGTAAAATTATGTACAAAGGAATCATCACGATTATTACCGGGAAAACTTGCGAAGTTAAAATCCATCCCATAAAAAATTTGTTGATTGCAGATTTGTAACGCGTGATTGCATACGCTGCCGGAAGTGAAATTATCAAAACAATTATTGTTGAAATAACCCCGGCTTGAAAACTATTGAACATGCTGTTGAAAATTGTCTGCTCGGTAAAAACAGTTTCGTACTGAATTAATGTTGGAGATTTTGGAATAAGATTTACTTCGCCCGAAAAAATTTCTGCAGTTGATTTGAACGACAACGACAAAGCCCATATCAGTGGAAACGTTAGAAACAAAACGTAGAGCATCAACAAAAATATCTTCACCCATTTCATAATTTTCTTTTTGCTGTTCATACTTTCCTTACTAACTGAAGTTATGCAAATTATGTTTTTAATTGGCGCGAGCTTCAAAGTCCGTGTGATAATTCAAAATCAAAAGCGAACTCACCCTAAATCCTCTCTTAAAAAGAGAGGGACTTTTAAAAACTTGCGTGAGCACCCCTTCTCTTTTTAAGAGAAGGGGGCGGGGGATGAGTTCAAATGTTTATCTATAATTTTCACACTACCTCTAAATGTCATGGCAATTAAAAGTATCCAAATTTGGATTCTTCGTAACTTCAGTTACGAAGAAATTCTTTCTTTAAATTGTTTCCGTAGATAAAAATAGAGAACAACTGCAATCGCAATTACCATTATGTTTCCGATTGCCGCGGCGTAGCCAACATTGCCGTATCTAAAAGCTTCTTCGTATGCGGCAAGCATCGGCAAGCGTGTCAATCCTCCGGGACCGCCTTGAGTTAAAACCCATATCGAACCGAACGCATTAAAATTCCACATGAACGCAAGCGATACAGTCGCCGCAATTATCGGTTTGAGCACCGGCAATGTGATGTTGCGGAACGACTGCCATGCATTCGCGCCGTCGAGATGCGCAGACTCGTACAAATCTTTTGGAATTGTTTTGAGTCCCGCCAATAAAAAGACAGCGGCTTTCGGCATCTCGCCCCAAATTCCGGTAATAATTATTGAAGGAACAGTGTAATCAAAACTGTTGAGCCAATTAACCGGCTGACCGATAATCCCCCAGCTCAAAAAAAGATTATTAAAAACGCCGGTGTCAATTTCATACATAAGCCGCCACAAAATTCCGCGGATAACCGGCGGCATCGCCCACGGAACTAAAATTAGTACGCGCGTGATTGAATTTAATTTCAGTTTTTCATTCAACAATAAAGCGAGACCCAAACCCAAAACAATTTGTCCGGATGTAACCGCGAAAGTCCAGATGAAACCGATTCGGAAAGACTTCCAGAAATATCTATCGTTGAGCATGTAGAGATAATTATCGAAGAAATTAAATTTTATTTCCGAGCCGAGACGGTAATCGGTAAAACCGAGATAAATTCCGCGAAGTATCGGAAGGATCGATAAAATTATCACGGGTATCAAAACGGGCAGCAAAAGTTTCAACTGCCCGTTGTGCTCAAAAATATTTTTTTTCTTTTCGCTCAATCGTTTGTCAAATTATCCGAGGTTGTCTCAGAAGTAATTGTTCAATTTAAAATCTGCGTTAATCCGTTTAAATCAGTTTTTATCCGCGTGCTATTCTTTAAAAAGATATACTTCTGAGACAACCGCTTTAAATTATTTCATCAAGATAAGTTTTTTAATATCCGAATAAGAACCGGCTTGGAATCTGTAAAAATAAATTCCACTTGCCAAATGCAATTTATCTGCCGAAAGTTTTGCAAAATATCTGCCCGGAGATTTGTACTCATTAACAAGTGTTGCAACTTCTCTACCTAAAATATCAAAGACTTTTAAACTTACAAACTCGTAACTCACAACTCGGAACTCAATTGTTGTTTCCGGGTTGAACGGGTTCGGGTAATTCTGCATCAATTCGAACGAAGAAGGAATTGTTGACGTTTCATCTTCAACATCTGTGACCAAATCATTTTTATAGATTGTCATTCCGTCTGTTTTCTGCGCTACAAAAACCAAACCGCTGCTCACGGTTAATCCGCGTGCAGATGAAGAACTTTTGTAATATGCCGCTTCAACCGGTGCGAGTGGATTAGTAATATCGAAAACACGAACTCCGTATTCTTCTGCGGCTACGTAAGCATATTTCCCTTCGATAACAACAGAGCCGTCCCAGCTTGCACCGCAATAAACCGAAGATACTTTTACCGGTGCATCGAGATTTGAGATGTCAAAAATTTTCAGCGTATCAAAATCCGGCACATAAAGATAATTGTCGGAGATTGTCATTCCAGCTGTTCCGCTTGTTAATGAACCGGTTTCACCTTTTAGTACCGGCGCAGTTGGATTTGTGATGTCGTACAATTTTATGTTGGAGTAATCAGTAACAGCGGCAACATTCCCCGAAACAGCAACACCTTCTCCGTAACTTGCCGTTGCACTTTTTACCCAATTTGGATTTGCCGGATCGGTAACATCAATAATTGCCATGCCGGAATCACTTGCAGCAACGTAAACATAATTTCCGCCGATTGTAATTCCTCTTGCACGAGGTGTTTCAATTTTTTTTACGGCAACTGGAGATGAAGGATTTGAAACATCAACAACATGAACACCGCCGTCGCGTGCAGCAACGTATGCATAGTTTCCTTTAACAGCAACTTGCCGTGAATCGCCGCTCAAAGAAATTTCCCCAAGCAAGTTTGGCAAACTTGCATTTGTAACATCAACAATTCGTAAACCGGATGAGCCGTAAGCAACGTATGCTTTATTATCGGCAGCAAAAACTCCGTAAGCACTTCCCGATGCGGAAGGAACAACATTGATTGAACTTGTTAACGATGGTGATGACGGATTGGAAATGTCAACACATTTGAGTCCCGAATTTCTATCGGCAACAAATAATTGATTAACGCCAACCCAAACGCTGACTGCCCTTTCAGTCATTGCGAGAGCACCGGCTTTTTTCGGAGAAGCCGGATCAGTTACATCAACTATTTTTATTGAATCGCCGTTGGCAATGTACGCATAATTGCCGTCGAGTTGAACACGCGTGGTTCTTGAACCGGTCGGGAAATCGCTGACAACAACGGGTGAAGCCGGATTAGAAATGTTCACAATCCGAAGTGCAACACTGTAATCGCAAATGTATGCGTAGCTTCCGCGAACAGTAACACTTTGATAATAATCCGCCGGACTTCCGATTTCGCCAACGTAAACCGGCGAAGCCGGATTCGAGATATCAATTATTCTTACTTTTGCACCGGTTGCAACGTATGCGTAATTTCCGCCGACGGAAACATTTTCAGAATAACCGATTGTATCGACTGCAGCAATTTCAACCGGCGATGAAGGAGTTGACGCATCAATTATTCTCAAGCCGCCGTCTCCGGCAGCAACATAAACGTAAGTTGATTTTGTTGCGATCCCTTCACCGTAACCGGTAAACGAAAAATTTCCGGCAAGAGAAATATTCGTTGGGTTCTGAACATTTGCGATATAAACTTTATTGCCGGCAATCATGTAAGCATAATTTCCGGAGCGGACTAAATCTTCGATGACAGCATCGAGAGTTAAACTGCCAAGATTTACCGGCTGAGCCGGAGTGGTGAAATCGGCAATCTTAAATTTTTCCCCGACACTGTAATAGGTCAGTGTGCCGAGCGCAAACACGGCTTTGCATTGCCCTTCGCCTTTGCCGAAGTTGCCGAGCAAAGTCATGTTGTTTACCTCTTGTGCCTTCAATCCGAAAAAAGGAAGAAGAACAAAAAGTAGCGAAATGTTCAAAAACTGTTTCTTAAATTTCATACGACCTCCCTCTACATATTTTTTTATGATGACTGCTTATTTATTGTAATGAAACCTCCATCGATCTTTTTGCGAGGAATTCGAGAATCTGATTTTTGTGCGGTGCAGAAATTTGAGCACCCATTTGTGTAACCGAAATTGCTGCCGCGGCACTCGCAAAAACGAGAGCTTCTTTTATAGTTTTGTTTTCAAGCAGAGCCGCAGCAAATGCACCGTTTAGAATATCTCCGGCGGCGGTTGTATCAACTGCATCAACACTAAACGGCGGAAGATGAACAAATTCATTCTTGTTGAAGAGATATGATCCTTTGCTTCCGCAAGTAACAATCACTTGTTCAATTCCCTTTGAATGAAGCAGCTTCGCCGCATATTTTATATCATTTGCATCGTTAGATTTAACTCCGGTTAGTGTTTCCAATTCATAAATGTTCGGTGTGATGATATTTATCTTTGCAAGCAAGTCCTCCGGCAAGACGTAAGCCGGCGCCGGATTAAGAATTACTCTAACATTATTTTGATGCGCAATGTCGATGGCACTCTTCACAGTTTCAAAAGGTATTTCGAGCTGGGTTAGCAAAATGGAAGCACTTTTTATTTCATCACTTTTTTCAATTATCTCCGCCGCAGACAAATTAGCATTTGCACCGGATGCAACTGCAATCGAATTTTCGCCGTCGCTATCAACCCAAATCATTGCAAGACCCGATTTGGATTTTTCATCGATCAAAATATTTTTTGTATTGATGCCTTCGCCGTCAAAACTTTTTAATGCTTCGTTCCCGAATTCATCGTTTCCCATTTTAGTAATAAATGTTACCGATGCACCGGCTCGTGCGGTAGCCACTGCTTGATTTGCACCTTTGCCGCCAAGTGATTTTACGTAATCCTTTCCGATGACCGTCTCGCCAAGCTTAGGGAGTTTGTTCATCTTAATTGTTAAATCCGTGTTCGAACTTCCAACAACAACAATTTTACCGCTCATGTTACAGTAACCTCATTGAGAATATTTCAGTTGAGATTTTGTTTATTATGTTTTAAAAACCATGTGTACAATTCCGGATTGTTATAAGTGCGTGTCCAGCAATCGTGAGATAAATCGGGATAAATTGTGAAATCAATTTTTCCGCCGCACTCTTTAAATTGATTGACAATACTTTGTGCCGATGAAACCGGAATAATATTATCGCGCTCACCGTGAAATGCCCATGCCGGAATTTTATTTGCCGGACACGGACTCCATCCGTCGCCGCGGAATGCAATCGGAGCCATTGCCGCAAATCTGTGTGGCGATTTAATTGCAAAGTACCACGTCCCGATTCCGCCCATACTTAAACCCGTGATATAAATTCTGTTTGTATCGATCGGAAATCTTTTGACCGCATCATCGAGCATACTATTGAGTGCACGAACATTATCTTCGTTTGTGTAATACCATTCGGTCGTTGAAGGGCATTGCGGAGAAATAACTATGAAGGGGAAATTTTTGTCGCCGTCCAAAATTTTTGGCAGCCCTTCCTTTTTCAAAATTTGAAGATCGTTTCCGCGTTCGCCAATTCCATGAAGAAATAAAATTGTTGGATACTTGCCTTCTACTTTTTGCGATTCATTTTCAGGCATGAACAAAAGAAAATTATATCCTTCCGAATCGCGGACTTCTGCTTGAAAAGCTTTCTCTGTTGTTCCGGGTTTCGTAACGTCATCCGAGTTCGAACAGCTTATCATCGCTAATAATAGAATTATTACAAATCTGTTTTTCATTGAGTGAGTGTTCATAATTTTTCTAATTGATCACAAAGAGAAACCAACCGTGAACATGTGTACTTGCTCAAGTATTCCGAAATCGACATACGCGTAATGCACGGATAATTTGTAATCGTAAACCGGGTATTCGATACCGGCGCCGAATGTAAAATTCTCTTCATCGTAATTGAATTTGTAGCCGGCACGCACAGAAAATATTTTGTTGAAAGTGTATTCAACTCCAACACGGAATTTTTCGGTACCGTCATTCGGATGATTGCCGTCAAAAGAAACAGTCAATAAATTTTTGCTCTCCGGTTCGTCGAAAAAATCCATTGCAACGCCGAGCCGGAAATCGAGAGGCATCTTGATATCTTGCGGCTCGGATTGCAACTCTTCATTGAAGCCGATTAAATGTGAATCGGGTCCAAAATTTCTGGCTGAGAAACCGATTCTTAAACTTCTGAATCCCGTGTAAAACAACGTGCCGATATCGAGCGACCAGTTGTTCATACTTACATCTGCAATACTTTCTCTCATCCAGCGAATGCTGCCGCCAACAGAAAGACGATCGGTTATACTTCGCGCGTATGTTATGCCAACTGCAATATCTGTTGCCGTAAAAGTATTGCCGGTAACTACGGTTTCTGTTCTGTTCTCGCCGGAGATGGGACTATTAATTGTTTCGGGAATGTCGCCGTAATCAATATTTGCAATGCTGATTCCGACCACACCGATCCCTTCAAAATTTTTTACGACTGCAATTGATTGATAACCGATATCGGCAATCCAGTTTGTTCTATTCAAAGCAACATCAACATTTTTCACGTTCACAATTGCAGCCGGATTTCCGAACACGGAATTTGCATCGCCTTCTGCTAATGCTGTGTAAGAATTTCCAAGTGCGGCTTGGCGTGCATCCCCGTTGATCTTTAAAAACTGCCATCCTGATTGTCCCGTTCTTTCTATCTTATATGGCTCTATTCCGCTTTGTGCAAAAAGAATTGCCGGTTGTGCAAGCAATAGAATCGCAGCGGCAGTTATTCGAATTGTATGAAACTTCATTTTATATTCTCCTATTATGAGAAACAGACCAATAGAGAGTTTGTTATTTAATTATTGCAAACTTTCCGATAAAGGTTTCGCCGTTGTGTTCGGGCACGAGTGATTCAACCGAATAAATATAAACTCCGGGTGCAACGCCGAGCATCCAGTTGTTTAATTGATAGTCGAGAGTTTTAATACTTCCCCACGAAGTAGAACCGGTTCCGTCATCGTGATGAATTTCTTTGACAAGTTCTCCCATTGCGGTAAAAATTTTAATTCTGCATTTGCCGGGCAGACCGATAAATTCCATTCTGTATCTTTCACCCGAACCGTACAAACCGCTGTGCTGCCTAAACGGGTTTGGAACCACATAAACATTTTTTGGAAATTCTTTGTTGGAACCTCTCAAGGGATAAACCGGGTAACGGTTGTTGTTTAGTTTTGCGCTCTCGTTTCCTTCGGCATCGTAAGTTGTAACACAATAATAATTTCCCACTCCGTACGGTAAATCTGAATCGACGTAATATACTTTCCCGAATTCGTCAACTTGTGCTTCAGCTTTCGGAATATCGGCAGCAAGTTTCCAAGGACCGATTGTGAAATAAGTTGACCGGTAAACTCTGTAACCGGCAAAGTCATTTTGTAAAGTAAGAGGATCAGTATATGTCGAAGGAACCGGTTCCCATTTTATTCGAACAGCTCCGGGTTCGGTCGAAAGTTCCAAACTATTTTCGCCGCCGCTCACTGTCATCGGCGGATACGCTTTCGGCACATAGCCGTTTGCATAAAATTCTTTTGCGGTTTTTACATGTTCGAGTAAAGCTGCTTTCGATTCCGTTGCGAGCAGATCAATATTTGCAACGCCTCCTTCAACAATTTTTGCGCGGTCCATTTCTCCTACGGCTTCCGCAAAAACAAGTGTGATCGATTCGTACGGTTCAAGTTCGTACGGACCCGCGCTCACTAAAAATTCCGGTTTTCTCTCAAATTTATTTCCGCCTTCTTGCCCGTTTGCTTTTGCTTCATCCCACGAAAGATGCGGCTGTTCATGAATCATTATTTCTTTCAATCGATTTGCACCGAGTGATTCAAGTTGATCGAGCCGGATCATTTGATCTTCGACCGGCGCTTCGGTTGCAAAATTTCCGCCGAGATGTTCAAGTATATTTTGATAAACCGGTGCGTTCTTCGAATCGAGACAAAATGCCGTGAAATATCCGGGTGCATCAAGTTCGTGTTCGCGCGATCCTTGTTCGTAAATATCGCGCGCATCGGCAATGTCTCCTCTTTCGGGTCCAACGCCAAAGTTGTAAACTATCGGTGCTTCATCATCCCATCTAAAACTTCTGTGATCATAAAAGTAGAAGAGCTTTGCGTTTTCATCCCAGCCGTACTTTTCATCGTATTCGGTTCCCGATCTCAAAGTCATTACAATTCCGTAACGCATTCCGAAGTAGATATCCGAAAGTGCAGTCCAATGTGTGTTTGTAATTGTAACTTCGTGAATTACAAAATCGCTGTAGCCCGGCAGACTCCACACCATGCTTTTGTGTGCGATGTCCACATTTAAATCGATTACATGATGAGCGCCCGTTACTGTTTCTTCGGCTTTATCGGTTGGATTAACAAAGTTGTAATTTTTTTTGAGAGCCGCTTCTTCGAGAGGATAAACATATCTGCCCGATGGCTGAAAGCGCGTCGTAATTGTATATGCAAGCGGAGTGTCGTTTCTCTTTCCGTAAATCGAATAGCCGGTTGCCTGGCAATAATTCAATGCATCGCCGGCATCGCTTCCTTTTGTGTAGCCGGGATAGTCCATCGTATAAAATGAACTTGAGAATAAATTATTCGGCTCGCCGTATTGAAGTGAGTTCCAGATTGTCTGCCACAATTTTCCGCGTGTCAAATCTTCATGCCCCCACTGCACTTGTGCATTCGTGTGAGAAGTGAAGATCAATAAAAATAAAATTAGAGCAGAAATTTTTTGTTTGACCTTTTTTATGATTAATCGATTCGGCAGCATTTTATTTCCTTTAAAATTTTTTTTACTTGATATTAAAGCTGGTTTCAAAAATCCATTCTCAATTCAAAATTGATTTGGCGCGGCGGAACCTCATAAGTGTACCAGTTCCAAACGTCCGGCTCGTTCGAAAAATCATTTTTGGGCAGACGTTCTTCCTCCGGCAAATCGGTGCGCTCATGCCATCTGATCAAATCGTCACTGTATAATCTTCTGTAGAATTTGCTGTCGAGAAGATTTTTTACATCCATGCTTAATTGAAAACGTGTGCCGAGGAACTCAAATCCTTTCGCAATCTTCAAATCGATTTCATAATAATTGAACCACGTTTTGTTATTCGGCTGAGTCGAAAGATCACCCGGATCGTGATAAGTGTACGGGTCGCCGCTCCGCCACCATGAATAAACGTACACGAAGAAATCACTCAAAGGTTTGAAACCAAAAACTTCGGGACCAAATTCTTTCGGGAACGCAAGCGTTGCCCATGCTTTTATTTTATGAAAACTACTCCAAGCACCTTTTGCATTTCTCAAACCTTTCGGAACATTTTCTCTATCGGCGCCGGGTTCGTACAAACGCGAGTAGCCGACTACACCATCCCACGACCAATAAATATCGTAGCTCATTCCGCCGTTCAAATAAAAATCTGCGCGTGTTTCAATTTTACTTTCGATGCCGCGTACATCGGAGTAGCCGCCGTTGCTAACCATGATTGCTTTGTTTGCGTAATGTGTCGCCGGGTAAACACCGGTGATCGAATTAAATCCGGTTTCGCGCGAGCCGTCTTTGTAATAACCGGTTACATCAATCATCATCAGATTTGCGAGATTGTGTTCAACTCCAATTTCGTACTGAATTGTTTTTTCGTAAGTGAGTTTCGGATTGCCGTAATAACCGTGCCATTCTTCCATGAAAGTTTTTTGATCACCGTATTGATCGAGTGCGGCGCTGTCGTCTTCAACATAACTTACAGTTGGAAAGCCGAACATTTTACTCCACGAAGGTCTTTGATAAAAATGTCCGTAAGAAAAATGAAGAACGGTATTATCTGTTATCGGGTGTGAAATACCCAAACGCGGCGCAACAGCAACTTGTAATTTTGTTCTCTCTCTTTCGGGATTGCCGGGGTAACCGTACGGTTCATCGGCGTTATGACCCGGCGTTGTTAATTGAAACGCGAGCGGATCAAACATACTCTTCGGTGCTTCTCTGTTTTGGTCAAAGAAATCAACACGAATACCGGCATTAACAACCATTCCGGGAAATTCCATTTTGTCCTGAATAAAGAAATTTCCTTCGTACGGATAACCATGAAATTTATTTACAAAATTTTCTCTGCCGCCGCCTTTGTATTCAACCATGAAATGATCTTCGTAAAAATCATAAGTGGTAAATTCAATGCCGGTTTTCACGAGATGATTTTTTGTTATCTGACTCGTGAAAGTTGATTTCAACGAATAAACTTTTGCATCGGTTTTATCGTATGCATGTTCGTAACCTTTATCCAAATACCAAATTAATTTTTGCTTGTCTGCTGTATGTGAATACAATGAATCGGGGACCGAATTGTAACGATCCGAACGGTCCATATTATCATGCAGATAGCTGAATGTTGTTTCGAGAAACGAATCAGTATTAATCAGATATGTAACTTTTGTTGAGAGCTGCGACCATCTTCTTTTTTCGGGCCATTGATAAAGGAACGCACCCATCAAAGCATATTTTTCTCTTTGATACGGATCGGTAACAACCATTTGTGTGTACCACTGCGCTTCTTGAGCCGATTCCGTGCTTTGCCAATTTGTTGACATGTTATCGGCACTTTCATAACCGCCGAATAAACCACTTACCTTAATTTGAATATCGGAACCGAGTTTGTAATCGAGCGTGCCTTGAAAATTAAATTCTGGATTATCGGGAATGGCTTGCGGAAAAATATTTATGTGTCTCACAAAACGTCCCGAAGCAAGAAAAGAAAGATCCTCCGTAACCGGTCCGTAAAGTGTTGCTTCTGTTTCGTACTGAACACGTTTATCATAATTTTTTAATGTATCGTTTGGAGTAATTTGCTTCTGCCATAGCTCAAGTAATTCTGAAGGATTTTTCCCGTAATGCGCGCTGTTGGGATCTTGTGTCTGCGCTGTCCAATAATCGAGATTGAAGTGAGTCCAATCATAAAGGTCTTTTCCGTACATGTAAGAACCAAAATGGTAGATACCGGCTGGACGCATTCTGCCAATCACCGTTCCGTGTATTCCTTGCTTGCTTGTTTTGGTTGTTACATTAATAATTGCCGAACGTGCATTTCCAAACTCTGCATTGTATCCGCCGGTTAATACCGCAATCTCTTGAATTGTAGAAGTGTTGATGCCGGTATAGTTTTCGGAAAAAAGTCCGCTGTTCATGCTAACATTATCGAGCATGTACAAAGCTTGCACTTGTGTACTTCCGCGGTAATAACCTTGAAAAATTCCGGCTTGTGTTTCAATTGCTTCGGGAACACTTCGAGCAATCGAGCGCGATAAAAATTTATCGTCTATAATTTGTTCGCTTGCAGTAAGGTCTTTTACTACGGGTGGTCTCTCAGCAGAAATAACAACTTCATTTTGCTGAAAAGCAGAACTCGATAGTTGAAAATCAACTCTGATTGTTCGGTTAGTAATTACGTTAACATCCGTTACTGTTGCAGCTTCGTAACCGATACTTGTTGCGGTAATGGAATAAACTCCCGGCGGAACATTGATTATTATATATTCACCGTCGAGATCGGTTGCCGCACCAACTTTCGCATCTTTAATAATAACGTTTACTCCAACAAGCGGCTCACCCGTTTCTTTATCTACAACTTTGCCGGTTACCTTTCCCTTTGCAAATATGTTTGCATAAATAGAAAGAAAAATTATTGCAAAGAGTACCGGCTTATTCCAAGAGTTTATGAAAATATTTTTTGCGTTCAACATAAAACTCCCTTTAAAAGAGATTACTAAAAGTGTGTTTACTATTTATGTTGCTCTTCAAATTTTACCCGTTGATTTTTTTTACCGAACTGCGTGCGATTAATTTTGTCGGTACAAAAATTCCTTCTGCTTCGTAATTCTTTCCCGATTCGATTTGATCGATCAACATTTTTGTTGCGATGTTGCCGATTTCATTGCCTTGCTGTTCAACTGCTGTCATCGGTGTTGATAAAAAATCGAGGTACGGTAAATCATCAAATGTTATTAAAGAAGTGTCGCCGGGTATAGATAACCCTTCTTCGCGCAGTGCTCGCATCGCTCCAAATGAAATCAAATTGCTCAATCCAAAAATTGCAGTGGGCGGTTTTGATTTTTTAAGAAGCAGTTTCGTTTCGATGTAACCGTTCTGCTCGCTGAAATTATCGCCGACAATCAAACTCTCATCAACCGGAATGTTGTAATTTTTCAAAGCAGCAATATACCCCCGGACTCTTTCCATAATCGGAAGTGTTTCTTTCAAACCCTGAATGCACGCAATTCTTTCGTGCCCGTTTTCTATCAGATGTTTTACTGCTTCGAATGCACCTTTATAATTTTCCGATGTAACAAACGGAATATCTTTGCCCGGGAAATAACGGTCAATGAACACAATCGGGATTTTCTTTTTCTTCAAATCAAGTATGTGTTGAATTTCTTGCCCGACCGGAGATATTATCATACCGTCTATTTTTTTGTCCGCTAAAATTTGTACAGACGATTTCTCAACATTTGCATCTTCCTCACTATCGCAAAGCACAACAGAGTAACCTTTTTTACGTGCGTACTTTTCTACGTTATCTGCAATCCTCGAAAAGAAAGGGTTGGCAATATCAGGGATGATATAACCGATCGTAAATGTTTTGTTAAGCCTCAAACCGCGTGCAAGCAAATTCGGAGTGTAATTCAGTTCCTTCGCAGCTTTGAGAATAATTTCGGATGCCTCATCGCTGATTCTGTATTTCTTCGCTTTCCCGTTTAATACTCGCGAAACTGTCGAAACCGATAACTCTACTTTCTCCGCAATATGTTTGATGGTATTAAGATTGTACTCTTTCATAGAAAATCCAACTTTTGCGCAAACGTTTGTGCAAAACATAAAATAAGTTTCTTCAAGATGCAAGTGGCTTTTAAGTTTTAATAAAAAAAGAAGAAGATTGCTGGATGCTTGTCCGGATGACTTTTAGGTAACGATGCTGGATACTTGATACTGGATAAAAGAATAGCAACAAAATCATGCTTTCATGCAATCATGCATTCATGCTTTTAAATTCGTCCTTCGAACTTAGTATTTCGTACTTGCTTTCAGTGCCCCCACAATTCCCTATCGAGTGTACGGTATTGAATTGCTTCGCTGATGTGCTGCGGTAAAATGTTTTCCGAGTTCTCGAGATCGGCAATTGTTCGACTGACTTTTATTATTCTATCGTATGCACGGGCAGATAAACCAAGACGTGTCATTGCCATTTTTAATAATTCTTCCGAGGCAGAATCAATTTTACAAAATTTTCTTAATTCTTTTGAACCCATGTCAGCGTTACAATAAATATTTTTCATCCCTTCAAACCGTTTGTTCTGAACTATTCTCGCATTAACAACTCTTTCCCTAATTACTTCAGACCGTTCTCCGGTTGAACTTGACGATAACTCCTTAAATTTAACAGCCGGTACCTCAATGTGTATATCAATTCTATCGAGTAATGGCCCGGAGATACGTGCCATATATTTTTGAATTTGAGAAGTGTTGCAAGTGCATTCTTTTGTAGGATCGGTAAAATATCCGCACGGACACGGGTTCATCGCGGCAGCAAGCATAAAGTTTGCCGGAAATTCCAAAGACATTTTTGAGCGGCTGATTGTTACTTTATAATCTTCAAGCGGCTGACGCAAAACTTCCAATACATTTTTTTTGAACTCAGGTAGTTCATCAAGAAATAAAACTCCGTGATGAGCAAACGAAACTTCTCCGGGCCGCGGAATACTTCCGCCGCCGATTAGTGCGGCATCGCTGACTGTGTGGTGCGGGCTGCGAAACGGTCTTTCTGTTATTAGTGCTTTGTCCTTTGGAAGGATTCCGGCAACCGAATGAATTTTTGTTGTAGCAAGTGCTTCTTCAAAAGTTAACGGTGGAAGAATTGTAGGCAATCTTTTTGCAAGCATAGTTTTGCCTGAACCGGGCGGACCGATCATCAGAATATTATGACCCCCGGCTGCAGCAATTTCCAAAGAACGTTTAACATTCTCCTGTCCCTTCACATCGGAAAAATCCAAATGATATGTATTCACTTGAGAAAAGACTTCATCTTTATCGGTGTAAACCGGTTCAAAATGATTTTCGTTATTCAGGAACTGAATTACTTCGGTAAGATTTTCTAATCCATAAACATTTACACCTTCAACAATAGATGCTTCTTTAACAGAATCGATTGGAAGGATAAAATTTTTTATTCCAAGTTTTTTTACTTCAACAGCAATAGGCAAGCCGCCTTTAACTTTTCTTAGTGTCCCGTCGAGTGAAAGTTCGCCTAGCAGCAAAGTTGCTTCAAGTTTACCCAGCTGTACAATTTCATTTGAGGACAGAATACCGACAGCAATCGGCAAATCAAATGCACTCCCTTCTTTCTTAATATCTGCCGGTGCAAGGTTAACAGTTACTTTTTTAAGCGGAAGTTCTATGTTGGTATTTTTAAGTGCGGCGGTAATTCGTTCTTTGCTTTCCTTAACTGCATTATCCGGCAAACCGACAATTGTGATGGATGGGAGTTGTTTTTCGCTGTGCGTTTCAACTTCAACTTTGTAGGCATCAATTCCAAATGTAGAGGCAGAATATACTTTTGAGAACATCTATTTCCTCAGAAGCAGATTATGAATTCAACCTAATAAAAAATTTATTTTAAACTAAAAGATATTTTTCAACTGAACTACATATGGAATTGAATTATTCTTATGAAAAATTCTATTTAAACTTTCTTAAAAATTCGAGGCGGTCTTTTAATTTATCGACTGGAGTTAATAATTTATCTTTGCCGTAGATTGCGTCTTCTCTATTAGTGAAAACCAACTCGTAATCTTTGCTCATAACAATTGCTTCTTCGGGACATACTTCTTCGCAGAAGCCGCAGAAGATACAGCGCAGCATATTTATCTCAAACTTTTGAGGATATCTTTCTTTTTCGAGATCTGTTTCAGCAGCTTGGACTTCAATCGCAAGTGCCGGGCACACACGCGAACACAATCCGCACGCAACACACCTTTCCACACCATTATTTTCTTGAACGAGAACGGGACGACCGCGGTACGATGCCGGGGGCGTAAATTTAACTTCAGGATATTGCATAGTAACTTTGGGGCGGAACATATTCTTCAATGTGAGCATTAATCCGCGTCCTATTTCGGCAACATATATCTTCTGGAAAAAAGTTAAATCTTCGGTTCTCTTTTTTACTGTCATAACTTCCTTTGTACTCTTTTAATTGAACAACATTATTAACACTGCAACCCAAACAATGTTAACTAATGATAGCGGGAACATTACTTTCCAGCCAAGATTCATTAATTGATCGTAACGAAATCTCGGGATACTCCATCGTACCCACATAAAGAAAAACAGTATGAACGCTACTTTAAGCAGAAATGAAACAACGTACAATAAAGTGGCAGCTGTTCCGGTTATTCCTAAAATATCAACTAGAGGATTTTGCCAGCCGCCAAGATATAGTGTTACTATCATACTGCTTGCGATTATCATGTTGGCATATTCTGCTAAAAAGAATCCGGCAAATTTAAATGAACTGTATTCAGTATGATAACCGCCAACCAATTCAGGTTCTGCTTCAGGTAAATCGAACGGTAATCTATTTGTTTCGGCAAAAGCTGAAACAACAAATGTTATAAATCCTATCGGTTGAACAATAGCATTCCACATCCAGCCATACTGTGAGTTTACTATATCGATCGGTCGCAGTGATTCGGAAAGCAATAGCACACCGGCAATCGAAAATCCCATGGACACTTCGTAAGATATCATTTGTGCTGATGACCGGACACCACCGAGCAGCGAATATTTACTTCCCGACGACCATCCGGCAAATGTTATTCCGTAAACACCGAGTGAAGTTAATGCGAGAACATATAACACACCAATATTAACATCGGCAACAACCAGATTAATATCGTAGCCCAAAATGTGAACTGCCGGGCCAATCGGGATAACAGCATAAGTAGCAAAGGCAACAAACAAAGCTATAAACGGCGCCAAAGTGTGAAGCGGCTTATTAGCAGCATCGGGAACAATATCTTCTTTCAATAATAGTTTGAATACATCTGCAAAGGGTTGAAGCAATCCGTGAAATCCAACACGGTTTGGACCAATTCTGTTTTGCGCCCATGCGCTAATCTTTCTTTCGAAATAAACTAAATAAGCCACAGTCAATAGTAAAACAACAACTGCTATCACAATCTTGATTAATGAAATAATTATAATCTCAAATATGCTCATTATTACTCCTTAAGAACTTTACCCGTTTAATTTAGTGCCGGGTAGCAATTACAAATTTGGTCAATAACTTTTAACTTCCATCCGCGTTCCGGAATTCACACCTTTCATTTGAACTCCTTTATCACCAATCATATCATAATCTAATCCTTTAAAGCTATCAATTGAATTTGTAATATCATTAAAAATTTCTTCAGCCATATCATACTTTAATTTACCGCCTAATTCAAGAGAAAGAAGAGTCAAAATTTTCCAGCTTGGTTTAGAATTAAATTTACGTCCTTGCATCCAGCGATCATACTTTGTACCGAATTTGTCCCAACGACTCATGTTCATTCCATCAAGTGCGCGATCCATTTCTTCTGCAGCAACTGCCGGTTTAATTCTTTGTGCAATACCTTGAAAGTTTACAAACGTTCCGTTTTTCTCTGCAAATGTAGAAGCACCTAACAATATATCGGCAAGCAGAGTAGTCTTGTTCTTATTTGCAGCACTTACTATTAAAAGATCAAGCTTACCAAGTGCTTCGTCCCATTCATCTCCGAGAGATGCAATATCATCTTCCATTATATAAAGCGCTTTAACTTTACCTTCATTGATTGATTTTAATATCCCGTCCAAATTCAATCCGTTTGATGATGGTTTTATTCCTACCAGTTCGGCACCGAGAGAGTTCGGAGTTTTATCTTCGCGAATTAGAATATCATCTTGATCACCGGCTTTTATATGGTGAGCAAAATCTATATTCACTACACCAAGAGATTTAGCTAATTTGAGCAGAACAAAATTATCTTCACAAGTTGAATACGGTGAACCGATAAATGCAATTTCACTTCCTTTAAATTTCTTCAACTCTTTTGCAGCATAATTTATTACCGGTTCCCATTCATCTTTTACTAACTGCCCATCTTTTCTAACAAATGCCCCATCAATTCTATCATCGGAATTAACAAATTTGAAAGTATTCAGTCTGCCGTGATCGCACATCCAATATTTGTTTACATCATCGTTGCGTCTTGGTGTTAGTCTTAATATTTCATTGTTGCGGACCCAGATTTCGGTATTGCATCCGCGAGCACAACCGATACAAACAGAATTTGTAGATGACATTTCCCATACACGGGATTTGAAGCGGAAATCATTGTTAGTTAAAGCACCAACGGGACAAATATCAACCGTATTCAAAGTGTAAGGATTATCAAATGATTCTCCCGGGAACGTATTTATCGTAACACGATCACCGCGTTTTACAAAAGTTAATTGGTTTGCTTTGGCAATTTCATCTGAGAAGCGAATACAACGAGAGCACGATATGCATCTCTCACCATCAAATTTAATGTGTGGACCTAACTGAACTCTTTTTTCTTTTCTATTTTTGATTTCATCGAATCTGCTTTCACCTTTTCCGTGCGCATAGGCATATTCTTGCAATTTGCATTCACCGGCTTCATCACAAATCGGGCAATCGAGAGGATGATTGATCAAAATAAATTCCATTACTGCATTGCGCGCTTCAAGTGTTTTTGCTGATTTGGTATTAACTACCATTCCTTCTGTTGCATATGTCGAACATGCAATGACAAGTTTGGGCATTTTTTCAACTTCAACAAGACATACACGGCAGTTGCCTGAAATTGATAGACTCGGGTGCCAGCAAAAGTGTGGTATCTTAATACCGGCACTTCTCGCCGCTTCAATTATTGTTTGACCTTGTTGAAATTCTATTTCATTACCATCGACAATAAATTTAGGCATATCATTCCCTTTTATGCTGCGAGCTGTAACAATAAATTTTTTGGACTTAAAATTACTCTTGTTAAAGCACTATTTCCAAATTTTTCTGTTTGATCCGGGAAAATTAATTTACCGCCAGTTGAGAATAACTCATCGGCAAATTCCCTAATCTCTTCGCGAGTTACCGATTGTATCTTTCTAACTGTATCCTCAACAGTTCTTATCTTATTATAATAGATCATAGATTGTGCTATTCTCAGCATCCGGTTTGTTGTACTTTCGAGACTCATTAACATATTGCCGATCAAATATTCTTTAGCTCTGTTGAGTTCTTCATCGTTTACTTTTTTCTCCCTGATTTTTTTCAATTCTTGATAAATCAGGTTTTGAGCTTTGTGAACGGATTTTTCATTAGTCGAAAGATAAACACCGAATGTTGATATATCGTAAAAGGAATTTAAGAACGTATTGATTTGGTAAGCAATGCCGTTCTCCTCTCTAATTTTTTGGAAGAGTCTTGAACTGCTGCCTTCACCTAAAATATGAGAAAGAACGCTTACCGGGATTCTTCGTTTATCATTAAACCCATAAGTTGTTTTGCCAAGAATGTAGTGAACTTGCTGAGTCTCCTTTTCAACAAACAAATCCGAAGACTGCTGCAATTTCAATTCTCTTGTTTTCGAATTAGTCAGTTTGAGATTTTTAGTAATATATTTATTAGCGAACCTGATTAGATCGGAATGGTTGATGTTTCCACATGCAACTATATAGAAGCGATCGAATGTATAGTTTTCATTTACAAAATCTTTCAGATCTTTCTGTTTGAATGAGCGAAGATTTTTTTCTGTTCCTATTATCGGCATTCCCAAAGGGTTACCATTAAAAATATTACTTTCAAACTTGTCAAAGATCAATTCATCGGGAGAATCTTCAATATCATAAAGTTCATCTATTACAACTTGAGATTCCTTAGTAATTTCTTTTGGCGAGAAAACGGAATTCTGCACCATATCCGCAAGTACTTCAAAAGTTTTTTCGATGTGCTCGCTCATCCCTCTGCCGTAAAAACATGTATGTTCTTTTGAAGTAAAAGCGTTTAAATATCCGCCGAGCGATTCTATTTCTTCAGATATTTTTTTAGCAGATCGTGTTTTAGTTCCCTTAAAAAACATATGTTCGAGGAAATGGCTTATGCCGCTGTTTTCAGTATTTTCATCGCGTGAACCAACGTTGAACCAGAACCCAAGCGAAAAAGATTTTACATGAGTTATCTTTTCAGAGATTACATGCATTTCGTTGGGTAATTGTGTGATGTTTATATTCTTCAAGTGGGATGTTTTCGTAAATTGTATTAAAATGATGAACAAATATAGAGAATGGGATTAATCCAATCAAACATTGGTATTTGAGACGCCATGTATAGCGTCTCTACAATTATATTAGACCCAATTCTCTATGGCAAGTTCTTCAACCTTTTTGAATTCGCGTTCATTATTAGTTACCAAGATTAAATCTCTGCTCAACGCTTGAGCCGCGATCAGCATATCCATTGCACCAATTAATTTCCCTTTTTGTTCTAATCGTGCTCGTAATTTTCCATAAGCAATGGAATCTTCTTTATTAAAATTTATAACCGTTAAAGGAAGAATAAACTGTTCTAATGCAATTGCGTTTTCATTTGGTTTAGAACTTTTAGCCACTCCATAATAAAGTTCTGAGACGGTAATGCTTGAAATACCAATTAAATCCGGTTTCATCTTAAGAAATCTTTTTATTACTGCTTCCGGTTTCTTCTTTATGATATAGATACAAATATTTGTGTCGAGAAGATATTTCATAGGAACAAATCTTCTCTATTTTCAAGTTCAGGCTGTTTGCGTTCCTCCATAAAGTCATCGCTGAATTTATCCAGACTTTCAATAAGTGCATTCCACTTTGTCTTAATCGGATATAGAACTACTGCGTTGCCGATTTTCGTTATTCCAACTTCTTTTCCTTTCAAGCGGTAAGCTTTCGGCAAACGTACCGCTTGACTTTTTCCATTTGTGAATAATTTTGCTGTTTCCATTCTTACCTCAATAATCTATACCAAAAGTATATACTTAATTTTTAAATTGCAATGTCTATAGTAGAGACGCCCCATGGGGCGTCTCTACAGTTTTCAATAGACAAAACATCAGTAGTGGCAAGACAGTGTCTTCACTAGTGTGGAATTTCTACTTGTGATTATTTTACGAATTGTTTCTCACACTTTTCTACATACTTTTGATGAAACTGTGCAATAGCTTTGTAGGCTTTCTCTAAAATATTTTCAGGTGGTAGAAAAACTATTCTAAAATGGTTGGTATCGGGCATTTGTCCGAATCCGCTGCCGTGTACAACAACAACACCGGTTTCTTTAATCAATTCTTGTGTCCAGTGCGCATCATCGGTAATGTTGTGAATTCTGGGGAAGGCATAGAAAGCCCCTTCCGGTGCAACACAAGAAATGCCAGGAATTGAATTCATTGCTTCCACTGTCAGATCACGGCGCTTAGTTAATTTTTTCATTGCAATATTTAGATGTGATTGATCTCCAAGAAGCGACGGTGCAATTCCATATTGTTCAGGGTGATTTGCAGATAGACGCGCACGCAGCAACTTATTAATCGCTTCTATGTAATCTTTTAGTATTGATCTATCTCCACTTACAATGCCCCACCCGATTCTAAATCCCGGCACCATATAATTTTTCGATAATCCGCCGAAAGTTATCATCGGTACTTCTGAATTGAGAGATGCAATCGAAGTATGTTTTTTACCATCCATCAATAGTTTATCATAAATCTCATCTGCAAAGATTACAAGATTGTGCTCTATAGCGAGGTCAATTATTTGTTTCAATGTTTCGGGAGAAAAATTAGAGCCGGTAGGGTTATTCGGATTAATTAAAATTATTGCTCGCGTTTTATCGTTAATCTTACTTTTCATATCATCAATATTCGGCTGCCACCCGTTACTCTCATCCAGGTAATACGGATTTTCATACATCTGCAATTTACTTTGGATAGCTGTGTAGAGCGGATAGCCGGGAGTTGGAGTTAAAACATTTTCACCATCATTAACAAGAGCAGTTAGACAAATATCAATTGCTTCACTGGCTCCGGTAGTAACAAAAATATCTTGAACATTTTTTATCCCTTTTTTTTCGGCTTCTAGTGCTATTGCATCAACTGCTTGTTTAATCCCTGATGACGGTGCGTAACCATTCAAGTTTTTCAACATGGCTTTATAAGTTTCTTCAATAAGGTGTTTCGGCGGTTCCCAATCAAACAAGTTTGGATCACCTATGTTCAGGTACAACATCTCTCTGCCGGTTTTGGCAACTTGATTTGCAAGCACAACAATATCTCTAACTGCATATGTTACATTCTCAGTTCTTACTGCCGGTTTAATTACAAAATTTTTCATCACAACTCCACGATTAGAAAATTGATTTTTCATTGCGATAAAAATTAGCTCATTAGAATGCGAAGTTCAATGGACTAATAATTATTAGAAGGTTTTAAGATAATTCCTTTGCTTTTATGTCCGTTTATTTTTATTACAACCGGTTTTTCAAGTTTTATATGTTTGGCAAAACCTTTATCCTCAACAACATGTTGTTTGTTAAGCCAATGCCAGTTAATAAATCCTTGTTGGGAAAACTCATCAATAGTAAAATAACCGACCTTGAACGAAGTTAGATTTTGGAAAAAGTGAGAGCCTTGCGAAGGAGCTACATTGAAATCAGAAAAATTAGATTCGATGATTGCTTTAGCGCCGTTTATACTTTCCCATGTAACGGGAATTCCAAGCCATGGATCAAGGGTACCCCATCTTCCTAACCCGATCAATAAATAAGGAAGTGACTCGTGCAAAAGTTTAGAATTGAATTGAGTAATTTCGTGTGCAACTTCCAAAGTTAGTTTTCTATCAAACTTATTAATATCAACAAATACTATGTCTCTAATATTATTGATTACACCATGCCCAAGTACTTGATCGCTTTTGCATATTAATTCATTCGGTTCATGTGTATCAAATTCTAATTCTTCAATTTCATTTGTGATAACCAACGGACGCATCTGAAGAAGTGCGAATTCTTTCGGCTTACCTTGCTGTACACTCAAATTCACGGCAAATTCAATTTCTATTGGATTGCCGGTCCCCCAGTTGCCCATCTCCAGCAGCAAATCTAAAATTTCGGGTAGAGGAAACAATCTATACTTAAGTATTGGCGAAAGATTAAACAGTTTAGGCCCGGGACGGTTTATGCCATCGTACAGTACATTGTTATCTGCAGAGTAAGTTGAACAAGTTTGGTCTAAAGTGTTATCATCAAGGGCATCAGCAATACTGTATTTTTTTAGTAATGAATCTTCATCGATGTTTTTATCAAGAAATTCTTGCTTAAAATCGAGCGCAAAAAATTCGCTGGGAGAATATTTAAGAATATCATGTATTGTTGCGAACTGCAAGACATGCTGGGGATATTTGGGGCAAAACCTGAAAGTCAATCCGCCTTCTACTATATATTTGCCAAGTCCGGGCGCAACAGATACAATTCCATCTGTTGATTTAAGAGGCGGCGAGGGATAAAAATTGTATGATTTAGCTACACCGGAAAATTCCGGATAATATTTACCATTATGTTCTGCACCAACAAGTTTCTGAATTATTACAGCCATCTTTTCTTCTTCCAAACGGTAAGTAGTTACTTTAATATAATCCTTGGACCTTTGGAAATAGATTGACATGTAAATTCTTTTTATCGCATGGATTAACTGTTTGAGGCGTACATCTAAATCCGGATGATTATTCGGCAGCATATATGTATCGTACACGCCGGCAAACGGTTGCCCTTGTGAATCTTCAAGCAAACTTGAAGAGCGGACAGCAATTGGTTCCTTAACGATTTCCAGGAAATCACGTAGGTCGTTTAAAGCGTAACCGGGAATTCGATCAGCACTAAAAAATTTTTGTTTAATCTTCTCATCATCTTTCGATCTCAAAGCAAAATTTAGAAGATTATTATCCGCCATGAATTGATCGAACACATCAGTTGCTAAAACTACGGCAGAGGGGACAAAAATTTTCACTCCTTCAAATCTGTATCGTATTTCAAAATCGCTCAGTAATCTGTTGACGAATCCCAACCCCCTTGCTTTACCACCAAGTGAGCCGCCCCCGATTCTTGCAAATGTTGTTGTAGAATCAAAAGTGTTTTTGTTGAAGTCTGAGATTACACCTATCTGCCTTGATTTGCGGAATTCTCTAACCGATTCTATCAACAAATTTCTCAGTTCAGCAGCAGAATTGAAATCCGTAACTTTTTTAGGACGGAGCTGATGGGCGAGCCAAAATTCCGTCCGTGCTTTAAGCCAATTAGAAAAGTGATTTCGTGAAGCGTGGTAAAGAATGCTTTCATCAGGTACACTTGCTAAGAGTTTTTCCATCTCTCTTAAATTTCTTGCACGACCCACTTCTTGTCCATCTTCGGTTTTAAAAACAAAATCTCCAAAACCGAAATTTTGCACCATGAACATTTTTAGATCATCTAAAAGTGTCGGCGAGTCTTTCAACAAAAAAGAAGCGCTTAAAGACGAGGCAACTTTTTCATTATCTTTTAAAGAAGATTGCAAAAGGATAGGAATATCAGGTTGGCGTTCTTTCACTTTCTGCGCAAACAGAATCCCGGCTTGCGGATCGGGCTTACCATTTCTTAAAAAATCGATATCTGAAATTACGCCGAGTATGTATTCTTCATATTTGGTAAAATAATCCCACGCTTCTTCGTAACTTGAACAGAGTAAGATTTTAGGTCTTGCACGCATTCTTAAAAATTTATGAGAGAGGTTTATTCCTTCAGAGATCAAACTTTGCGATTGTTGAAGTACAACCGTATAAATTAGCGGAAGGTAAGATGAATAAAACCGAACATTATCTTCAATCAGAATAATAGATTGAACGCCGACACGTTTTGCATCGTTATTTACATTCAGTTTATCTTCCAAAAATTTTATTATACCTAGAACAATACGGTAATCACCTTGCCAGATAAAAACTTTATCGAACACAGAAATATTTTGGGTCGCAATCAAGTCAGTCATTTCCCTATTATCATATCCAAGCAGAACAATGGGAATATCGATTCCAGCTTCGCGGATTTTTTTTGCGAAAGAAATAGCCGACATATCTTCAATATGGAGCGTCGTGATAATCAGGTCAAACCTTCTTTCATCGTTAATCAATCTAAATGCATCGTTACCGCTTGATACCTGGACCAATTCCGGAGAATGACTGAGACTTAATCCTTCATATTCTTGCCTTATTAGTTCATACAACCGGTTATCCTCTTCGAATATGTAAGAATCATAAAGACTCGAAACGAGAAGTATATCTCGTATGCGGAATTGCATCAGGTTGTGGAAATCCTGAAACTTGGAATACCGGCTCTTTTCTATCAGCTCTTTGTTGAATTTAATTGGCTGCTTATTCATAGATAGAAATTATTTTATGATGACAAAAGTATTAAAGTTGAATTTATGTTACTAATAAATTTTCTCCCGATATTGTTATATAACATGGATGAGAATCTTCACACAAAAATTATTTCCAGATACGATAAGAAATCCGGTCTTAATTATCACACCAAATTTTTTCATTGAATAATTGTTCCACTAAAGTTAGATTATTACTGTACTCCATAAGAAATAGGAGGGGCAACATGAAAACTTTCCTACTAATTTTTTCCATAATTATTATTTGCTTCGGCTGTAAAGAAACAATAGTTGAACAACAAATACCGAAAGAATTCACAAATGATCTACTTCATGCTGATTTAATAGGCAAGGTAGTTCAAAAGGATAGTAAAGCAAAAGTAATAATAAGCCAAACCGCGCCCATCGATTCAGTAGAAATTAATTCGGCCGACGGCACTTTTGAATTCCGTAACATTAGAAGCGGTAATTACGATGTAACAATTAAGGCCGATAATTATCGTATTTATAAGAGAACCAACGTTATGTTAAACGGCGGCAGTATTATTTATTTTGGTGAAATAAAATTATCGACTGTCCCGGATTTGATTGAAGAACACTATCCTGAGGACAACGATGAAATTGTATATGATTGGCGTTACGGCAGAATAACCATTTCAATATTATTTACTTCACCTATGGATAGAGAAAGCGTTGAAGCAGCTTTTTCTACTAATCCTCCTACTGAAGGAATTTTTCATTGGGGTAACTATACACATGCACCGGTGAATTCATTTTTTACCGATCCATCGGATTCATATTTTGATAAAAGTGCTACGATTACTACATACAGCAAAGTAACTTCAATGACATACTACTTCTCCAAAAAAGATTCCTTTACCGATACAACTTATACTGTCACAATTAATACAACCGCTAAGGATACAGCCGGCAATCATTTACGATTTCCTTTGCATTTCAAGTTTAAAACAGTACAATCCTATTCGACACAAAATGGTATTCAAACCGACCCGGTACACGGTGATATTAATATTTCCCCATTATACTATGCATATAGCGGAATTACCGTAACTTTCCCAAGACGTATGGATAAAACTTCTGTTGAAATGTCCACTCATGTAACACCGCAAATGAATACTATCCTTCTTTGGCCTGAAGAAAATAAATTACGTATATATACCGGCGGACCATTTATGTCGGATACTACGATTACTGTAACTATAGACAGCACGGCAAAAGATAAAGATGGTGTAAAACTCGGGCATACATTTACATTTTCATTTCAAACTGCCGAACTTGGAATAACTTATACTTCCCCGAACAATGGACAGTTGTTTGTATCACCAACAGAACCGATCCGCATGTCTTTCAATAATTACATTACATTAACTTCGGCTAGGGCTGCAATTTCTATTTCGCCTCAAATTAGCGGGACTATTTATTATGATGGCTATTATCCATACGAACAAATGGATAAGATTGTATTTCAGCCGAACAGTGCTTTGCAAGCAAATACAAAATACACTATAACAATTTCTACTGCTATAAAAGATATGCATGGGACTAATATGAAAACACCATATACATTTTCTTTTGTTACCAGACCCAACTGATATACAAATTGTTGTGGATCGAACCCAGGTTTGGTCCACAACTTCTAATAGATGATTCCTACTACGACTAAAACATTCCCCGACTGATTAATTCACAATCACCTTTTGCCGGATATTATTTGTCGATCGAGCAATTTGCTCGATGAATCCGTCATAATATTTTTTAAGCTAAAAAAACTTTTTTTGGTTAATATTAGGTAGCTCATTGGAGAAAATAATATTGACTTTCCTAAAGCACTCAATATTAATTTTAATTCTTGGTTATTGCACGGCTTATCCCCAGCTAACAACTTACCAGTTTGAACATTTCAATATTCAAGATGGATTATCCAACAACTCGGTTAATTGCGTTATCCAAACAGCGGACGGTTATTTATGGATTGCAACGAAAGACGGTCTCAATAGGTTCGACGGCAATAATTTTAAAGTGTTCAAACATAATCCGAATGATTCACTCTCCTTACCCGAGAACTATATCATGTACTTATACGAAAGTAAAGATAAAACACTTTGGGTTGGCACCTGGGGCAGAGGTCTGTGTAAATACAATCCTACCTATGAATCATTTGAAAAATTGGAGAAGTCTTCCAACAGTTACATACAATTCATCGATGAAGACAAAGAAGGCAACATATTAGTTGGCTCTGCCAACAACAGTTTGTACTACTATAATCCAAAATCTTCCAAAATATTTTACTTAAAAGATAAGTACAAAATACCGGGTAAAATTTTAGATAATAATATCACATCTGTCATTGAAGATGAAAAAAATAATCTTTGGATCAGTTCCTGGACTAAGGGAATATTAAGGTTCAACACTCAAACAAAAGATTATGAAATTTTTCAGCATAACCCCGGCAATAAAAATTCTATCAGCAATAATGCAGTCTGGCTTTTAGTCAAAGATAACAACAACTCCATGATAATTTGTACCGACAGCGGTTTAGATAAAATTGATCTCGGCACAAAAAAAATAATTTCTAATCCTTATATACCAAAAGACCGATACCGGGATTTTTACGGTTCGATAAGACAGTTAACTAAAGACTCTAAAGGCAAAATCTGGATCGGGACTTACAACTACCAAGGTCTTTACCTTTTAGAAAAAAACGATTCGAACAATTTGCAGTTAATTCATTTGAGAAACGAAGAAGATGATCCGAACTCGCTTTTATGCGACCGGATAAGATGGATATACGAAGATAAGATCGGGAATATTTGGTTGGGAACGGAAGATGGGTTAGGCAAACTTGCTTCTACCAAATCTTTTACACAGCACCGCTACATGCCTTTAAGAAAAAATAGTCTGGGGGGCAGAGTTGTAAGCAATATTATTGAAGGAAAAGATAATTTGTTATGGATCGGTTACAACGGAAATGGTTTTGATGGTTATAATCTTAAAACCGGCATCATTACTCATTACAAAAATGATCCTAATAATAGAAACAGTCTGTTTGCGAATGATGTGATAACACTTTATGAAGATAAGGAAGGCATTTTATGGATCGGTACAAATGACGGCGGACTTAACCGGTTTGACAAACGAACAAAATCATTTAAACATTATGTGTTTGATCCAACTAACCAATATGGAATTAGAACAAATTGGGTACAACAAATTTTAGAAACACATGACGGAACTTTTCTTATCGGCACTAATGATGCACTCCAAATTTTTGATCGTGAAAAAGAAAAATTTTATCCGTTCAAACCGGTATTATCCAGTAACTCAATTAAATTCCCGGATACCGTTTCCATCAATGCTTTATATGAAGACAGCAAAAACAATTTATGGATTGGCACGTGGCTGAACGGGCTTTACCGTTATGATCCCGATTCAAAAATGCTCTATAATTTTCTACCAGATAGAAAAGAGTATTCAATTACATCAAATAAAATCACTTCAATAATTGAAGACAGCAAAGGATTCATCTGGCTCGGCACCCACAGCGGCGGTGTAAATAAATTTGATAAAAAGGAAAATAAATTTTATCACTTCACAACTTTGAATGGGCTCCCGAATGACGTTGTTTTCGGCATACTTGAAGACGAGAAAGATAATTTATGGATTAGTACAATGAACGGGTTGGTTAGATACAACCCTAACACCGGTAATTACAGAGTATATGATAAGAATGACGGCATAGTTAATAACCAATTCAATTGGCATGCTTATTACAAAAGTAAAAACGGTAAAATGTATTTCGGCGGTATTGATGGATTTGTTTCTTTTAATCCCGATTCAATAACAATAGACCAAAACGCCCCAACGGTTATTTTAACATCATTCAAGGTATTCGATATTGAAACTCCATTGCGGCATTCGCTTTCAACAACCAAAGAAATTGTGTTGGAACATTACCAAAACTTTTTCTCGATAGAATTTATTGCACTGGACCTATTCCCGGAAAGTAAACATAAATACATGTACATGCTGGAAGGAATCGACCCGGTTTGGGTGCAAGCCGGTAACAGAACTACGGCTTTTTATACCGATATAAAATATGGTGAGTACAAATTTCTTGTTAAGGCAGCAAATGCAGATGGTTATTGGGGCAACCCAATTTTACTAAAAATTATAATCAAACCTTCCTGGTGGAATACTCTATGGTTTAAAATAATTGCCGTATTATTTTTAATAAGTGCCGGTTTTGCAATTTACAAATACCGGATGAACCAACTACTGCAAATTGAAAGAATACGTTTAAACATAGCAAGCGATCTTCATGACGAAGTCGGAAGCAACCTGAGCAGTATAAGCGTGGACAGTCAATCGCTGATTTCAAGTAATTCTATTACCAATACCGAAAAGGAACTATCAACCAACATCAGCAAAACCGCTAAGGTTACGATAGAATCGTTCAGGGATATCATTTGGTTTATTAATCCTAAAAACGACTTGAACGAAAATTTTATTTTTAGAATTAAAGAAACAGCAGCAAAAATTCTTTCCAACATAAATTGGGATATTTTTATTCAGGATGATATCAACTTAGAAATATTTAACCTTGAAATTAGGCGTAACATTTTCCTTCTTTTCAAGGAAGCTATTACAAATGTTATCCGCCATGCCGATGCAAATAAATGCACTATTGAACTACTCTCGGATCAAAAATATTTTATCTTAAGGATTAAAGACAACGGGAAAGGATTTGATATTGACAATGCAAGTGAAAATTTCGGGCTGATAAACATGAAAAGAAGAGCCGGGAAAATTCACGCCGATTTACTTATTAAAAGTGAAGTAAATATCGGTACGACAATAGAACTTAGAATACAACTTCACGATTACCGGGAATTTCTCAGATCAATAAAATTTCTAAAGAAGAATCGCACGAACGTGGTATAGAATTTATACTATTTTAAAATTTATCTTTTACCATAGATTAATGAAAAAAAATACAGTAATGATTAACGTCCTTATTATCGAAGATAACATTAGCTATCAAAGAACATTGTACGGTTTAATAAATAGAACCGAAGGCATGAAATGTACAAATGCTTTCACATCTTGCGAGGATGCATTAAATAGTGTTTCGGAAATAGAAGCGCCGGAAATTATTTTGATGGATATAGGTCTGCCGGGAATGAGCGGTATCAAAGGCATCGATAAATTTAAAACTATCTTCCCTTCCACACACATATTAATCCTAACAGTTTATGACGACAACGATAATGTGTTTGAAGCGCTCTGTAACGGTGCATCCGGTTACTTACTAAAAGATTCGCCGCCGGAAAAGATAATTGATTCGATAAAAGAAGTACTTGCCGGCGGAGCGCCAATGAATATGAAAATTGCCCATAAAGTATTGGAAATGTTCAGCCGCTTTAAAACTAAAAAGACGGATTACGGTCTAACCGATCGTGAGAAAGAGATACTCCAGCTTTTAATTTCCGGCTTAACAAAACAGCAAATAGCCGATAAACTATTCCTTAGTTTTCATACTGTAAACACACATATAAAAAACATCTATCATAAACTTCACGTTAATACCCGTTCCGGTGCTGTTTCAAAAGTATATAAAGAAAATTTACTGTAGTTCCGTCGAATACCACGTTCGTGCGATTGTGGCTTTTTAATCCCCCTTCTAAATTATATTTGGTAAAATTTTTATTAATCCATTACAACTGTTAGCTCAATTATCACTTAAAAGGTGGATCATGAGAAAAAACATTTTCATTACTAATTGTTTGATGATTTTCTTTTTAGTTCTCTCGTTAGCACAAGCACAAGTTCCAACGCGTTCCGGCTGGTGGAAATTCGATGACGCTGCAAACATTACAAAAGCAGAAATTGGAAATGCATTGGAATTAGTAGGAGTTCAAGAAGCGGTTTCCGGACCCTCAGCGGAAAACGGTGCTACTCATATTGGAATTGGCAGTCATTATAAGATGACTCACGGTATCACACCCTCGCCGGACACTTTAGTTAATGAGTACACTTTACAAATGGATATCCGGATAACTGAAATCAGTTTGTGGCATGCACTGTTTCAGACAAGTGCAACCAATTCCAATGACGGCGATTGTTTTATTAATCCATCCGAAATGATTGGTGTTGCCGCTACCGGGTACAGCTCATTTTCAATTAGTCCTAACGAATGGTACCGTTTGGTTGTATCTGTAAAAAACGGAGTTTTTTATAAATACTATCTCGATGGTCAATTATTATTAGATGGTACTGTTCAATCAATTGATGGAAGATTCGCTCTCGATGATATCTTGTTAGTTTTTGCAGACGAAGACGGCGAGGATAATGAAATTGATTGTGCGGAACTTGCCATTTGGAATACAGCTCTCACAAGCGGGCAGATACTTTCACTTGGAGGTTACGGACACGAATTACCAAAAGCAGATTTACAGCCGGTCAATCTCTGGAAATTTGATTATGAATCCAGTTTAACGGAAGCTTATTACGGAAACGATTTAGAATTAACCGGTTCTCATTCATCCGTCGAGGGCCCAACACCTACCAACAAAGCTGTAAGAATTGATGTAGGTAGTTATTATGAAGTAAACCACGGTATCAATGCCAACGGCGGCGGAAATCTTGTTAATGAATATACATTAAAATTCGATTTCAAAGTTTCCGAACTCAACAAATGGAGAACGTTCTTCCAAACAGATACAACAAATACAAGCGATGGCGATTGCTTTATAAATCCCGATGGACAAATAGGAACCGCCGCTACCGGTTATGGCGGATACAAAGTCCTTGCCAATGAATGGTATCGTTTGGTTATTTCAGTCAAGAATGGTACTCATTACAGATATTATCTTGATGGGCAGCTTCTTCTTGAAGCAAATGTTCAATCCGTTGACAGCAGATTCGCGCTTGCAAATAAAATAATTCTGTTTGGAGATAATGATGGTGATGATGGACTAATCGATGTTGCTGAAATCGGAATGTGGGATATAGCCGTTACTGAATCCGAAGCTGCTCAGTTAGGCGGTTTTGGTCATGACTTAACTAATGGCGGTTCGGTTGAAAAAAAATTAGTCGGCAGATGGACATTCGATAATCCATTTGATCTTTTAGTTTCGGATGGTAACGGACAGCCATTAACTTTAGTAGGCGATGACGAACCAATGGATGGTCCTACTCCAACTAATTATGCTACAAGAGTCGGCATAGGAAGTTACTACGTAATGAATCATGGTATCTTGCCCAACGGCGGCGGATTTTCAGTAAACGAATACACATTACTTTTCGATTTCAGAGTTCCGTCATTAGATAACTGGCATTGTTTCTTCCAGACAAACACCGGTAATGTTAATGACGGCGATTGCTTCATTAATACTTCCGGCAAGGTTGGAGTACAAGCTACCGGCTATACCGAATATTCCATTATTCCCAACGAATGGTACCGCATGGTTGTTTCGGTTCTTAATGCTTCACATTACTTAATTTATCTTGACGGCACATTAGCTTTGAGCGGAACAGTTCAGCAAATAGACGGGCGTTTTGCTCTTGGCAGCGAACTTTTAATTTTTGCCGACGAAAACGGTGAAGACGATATTATCGATTGTGCTGAACTTGCTATTTATAATTATGCGCTATCAAGCAGTGAAGTGACTGCACTTGGCGGTTATGGTCATGTCATCAGTGATGTTGGTGAATCTACAAATAAAATTCCGACTGAGTATTCACTATCGCAAAACTATCCTAACCCGTTTAATCCTTCTACGACAATTAATTATTCGGTTCCTAAGGCATCACAAGTAACTATCAAGCTATATGACATACTCGGCAACGAAGTATCGGTTATAGAGAATGGATACAAAAATGCCGGTTATTATACAATCAATTTTGACGGCAGCAGATTAGCATCCGGAGTTTATATATATAGAATGATTAGTGATAATTATTCCTTATCTAAGAAATTAATTTTACTCAAATAGCCTCTCCATCTGGGACCCTCTCCGGTAATTTTAGGAGAGGGTTTCATAAAAACCTTTCGTCTAATCATCTTAAGTTCTATGGCAGCATAAATCTTACAACTTCGTGGGTCTTCGTGCCTACTTCGCGGAACTTCGTGTAAGAAAATTGTCATTTCACGAAGAAACAAGAAGAAGATATAAAGATACACGAAGGACAAAAATATTCTCTTTATTTTAAGCGATAAGTTGCTAATTTCAATTACGAAGGATATTTTCAGAAAAAAAAATATTTCTGCTTACCCACCATTTTACAGTATTGAGAATCTCTGCTCTATCAAATACCACAAACGTGCGATTGTCGAAATTTATTCAATCTTATATCTTTTCAATTAGAAGATCAATCCACACAGAATTTTATTATCCCGGTTTATCTTGAAATAAAAAGTTAGCCGAAAATAAATTATCTATAAGGAGGTTCAATGAAAATGATCAAGTTATTTTTTACAGCTACATTTATGCTGGCATTGCTTGTGCCCGTGGGCAATTTAGCCCAGGTGGCAAACATTGCTCACAGAGGCGGTGCAGCACTCGCCCCTGAAAACACTTTAGCAGCATTCTCAAATGCAATTGATATCGGTGCTGACTATTTTGAGCTGGATGTTCAAATTTCTGCAGATGATTCCCTGATGATTATGCATGATAACACAATAAACAGAACAACAACCGGTACGGGCAGTGTTAGCTCGCTAACGTATGCACAGCTTCGCACTTACGATGCCGGATCAAAATTTAGTGCGGCATTTGCCGGTGAAAAAATTCCAACTTTATACGAATCGTTAATGCTGGCAAAAAACAGTTCCAACAATATTGGTGTTGTTATTGAAATTAAAACCACGGCTGCCGGTGTTGTTCAAAAAGTTGTAAATATGGTTCAGTACCTTGATATGGAAAGCCGTGTAATCATATCAAGTTTCACATTAAGCCAGATTACAGAATCCAAGAATTTAGATAACACTATACCGGTACAATTATTTGTAAGCACAACATCAAATGGAAGCATCGATCAAGTTGCAGCAATCGGCGGAGAATGGATCGGAAGCGGTGGAACAGTTACAACCGATTTCTTGAATTATGCCCACTCAAAAAATGTGAAGTTCAATAGCTGGACTATTAACAGCGCTTCGCAAATGATTTCTTTATCGCAATTAGGTGTTGATGGTATTACTACGGATAATCCGTTGACTCTGCAAATCGTATCGGACACAACACCGCCATCCGATGTTGTATTATCATCTGCTACTCCATCAGAAACAAAAATTGCTTTAACCTGGCAAGCCGCATCCGATGCTGAAAGTGATATAACCGGTTATAATATCTACCGTGATGTTACTCCTTCTCCAACAACTTTACTTGCTACTGTTGGTGACACAACCGAATTTACAGATGAAACCTACACTGAGACACAGACATATTATTACAGAATTAAAGCAATTAACGGTGCCGGTTTATTAAGCGCAAATTTCAGTAATGAAGTTTCTGCTGCTACTACAACCGACGTTACCAAACCATCATTAACAAATGTAACATCGAACGCTGAGGATAATAAAATTGTTGTCGAATTTAGCGAGAGAGTCGATCAAACTACTGCCGAGACAAAAAATAATTACACAATCAATAAATCCGTTACTGTGGAATCAGCGCTGCTTGCATTAGATCAAAAGTCGGTTATCCTTACCACATCGGCATTGGCAGCAGATTCGTATAAATTGACTGTTAAGAATGTTAAAGATAAAGCCGCTGCACCAAATACAATGGTTACTACAACAGCAATATTTATTCATAATAGTTTGCCGGCAAGCACGGTGGCTTATTACAGCATCGATGCAATTACCCAAGACAGTGTTTTAGCAGATGCATCCACAAACCAAAATAACGGCGTTCTAAAAAATGGGCCGACGCTTTCTGAAGGTTTCTTAGGCAACGCTTTACTATTCGACGGTGTTGATGATTATGTTGAATTCCCAAGTTCACCATCATTCGATATTAACGGCAGTGCAGTAACAGTTTCCCTTTGGACCAAGTTAGAATATTTGCCGGCTGATCTACCCGGCGCATACGGTCCTCTCTTTGATTCAAACAGCGATCAGTATGTTCTTTATGAAGATAAAGGTAACAACGAACTCAGGTTTAAAGTATCAACATCATCTTCAGCCGAAAGACCCGGAATACCGGGCGGCAATCTTACAGCTGATGAATGGATTCATATTGTTGGTGTTTATGATGGAACTTATGCTAAAATTTATCTAAACGGAGTTCTGCAAGATTCACATCAATTAACCGGGACGGTCAAAACCGGGCAAGTTGCATGGCTTGGTCGTAGTTCAACAAGTTCTCCAAGTTATTTCCAGGGCAGCATTGATAATGTTCTGATATTGAATACAGCTCTAAGCCGGGAAGAAGTTGAGGATTTATATAATTCAACAAAGCTTGCACCGGTAGATCCAAGACCAACAGATGTAGTATTTACGTCAGCCCAGTTAGATGATCAGTATATTAAATTACAATGGCAGCCGGTTGTAAATTATGAATCAACTGTTGTTGGATATGAAATTTATCGGGATACCCAAACCGAACCCACAACTTTACATGCTACCGCAGCAAACGTGTTGGAATTTATCGATACCGATACCGAAGAAAACAAAACCTATTACTATAGAATTAAGGCAAAAAATTCTTCTGCATTGTTAAGTGCAAATTTCAGCAATGAATTAAACGCAGCTACCGGTCAGGATCTCTTCAAACCTGAAATATTAAATACAACCTCCAGGGCAGAAACAACTAAACTTGTTGTTGAGTTTAACGAAAAAGTTGATCAAACTACCAGCGAGACAATTGCTAATTATACACTTGATAATGCTACCGTATCAGATGCAGAGTTGGCTTTAGACCAGAAATCGGTAATACTAACAACATCAGTTCTATCTGAGAATACTTACACATTAATCGTTAAGAATGTAAAAGACAGAGCGAGTGCATCAAATACTATGTTGCCGGATACTGTAAAATTCACTCATAAAAACTTGCCCGAAAATATTATCGCTTATTACAGTATGGATAGTATCCAGAGCGATAGTGTTTTAACCGACTATACAGCAAATGCAAATAACGGAACATTGCGAAATGGGACGGTGCTTTCGGAAGGATTGCTCGGCAATGCACTACAGTTCGATGGAGTAGATGATTATGTTCAATTCCCTATTTCTACTTCTTTTGATATTGGCGGCAGTGCAGTAACTGTTTCTTTGTGGGTAAATTTAAATTATTTGCCGGCTGAAATGCCGGGTTCATTCGGACCGTTGTTCGATTCGGACGGTGATCAATATGTTATATATGCGGACAAAGGGAATAAAGAGTTGAGGTTCAAAGTATCCACAACCGCCGGCGCAGAAAGACCGGGAATTCCTGAAACCGATTTGATAACCGGGCAATGGATAAATGTTGTCGGCGTGTACGATGGTACAAAAGCCATGGTTTATTTAAATGGTGTTTTAAAAGATTCTCATAATTTAACCGGTGATGTAAAACCAGGACAAGAAGCATGGCTCGGAAGAAGTGCAAAAAATTCTCCTTCATATTTTAAAGGTTCTATGGATAATCTCCAGATATTCAACAGAGCATTAAGTGCCGAAGAAATTGTAGAGAACTATGAGAAGATAAAAACTGCTGCAATTAGGGATATAGTTAGTGTTGAAGAAAATGGAACCGAACTAATTCCGCTTAGATTTGCACTGTTACAGAATTATCCCAATCCATTTAATCCTACTACAACAATAAATTATCATATTGCAGAAATCGGCAATGTTCAACTAACAATCTATGATATACTCGGGAGAGAGGTTTCTACATTAATTAACGAAGTAAAGACACCGGGCAAATATGAAGTTAAATTTAACGGAAGCAACCTTTCAAGCGGAGTTTACTTTTACAGATTAAAAGCTGGCTCATTCATCGATACAAAGAAATTTGTTCTGATTAAATAACAATTGATTCTAAAGTGGGGTATAACTACCCCACTTGTTTTTTCCATTAGAAGCATTTACACCCGTCAAGATTCAAATACCACAAACGTGCTATTGTTTTGCCCATCGTTACAAATTACTTTTTCAATGATAAAATCAAAATTGACTATTAACAGTAATACTTCCGGGAACATTATGAAAAAACTTATCAACATCATTTTATTTATTGCTATAACATTCGGGCAATCTTATTTATTCGCACAAGCACACGCACAGACCGGTTTATGGAAATTTGACGATAGCACAAACCTACTTAAAGCAGAGACCGGAACAGACCTACAATTAATCGGTACCCATCAAGAAACAAGCGGACCTACTGCCGAGAATGGCGCGATAACTATCGGTGTTGGGAGTTTTTATTCGCTCACACATGGTATTTCTCCAAACGGCGGTGGTACATTCGTAAATGAATTCACCATACAGATCGATTTTAAAGTTAAGACTTTAGGACCCTGGTACACTTTCTTCCAAACTAACTTAACAAATTCTAATGACGGTGAATGTTTTATAAATCCAAGTGGAAACATAGGTGTTGCAGCTACCGGGTATTCTTCTTATTCGGTTAAACCAAATGAATGGTATCGATTGGTTATTTCTGTAAAAAATGGGATCCAATACAAATACTTTTTAGATGGCAACTTATTATTAACCGGCAATACACAAACCATAGATGGAAGATTTTCTCTTGAGAGTAAATTATTATTATTTGCAGATGATAACAGCGAAGACGGTGAGATAGATTGTGCAGAAATTGCTATCTGGAATTATCCGCTCGATAATACAGAGATAAAAAATCTGGGAGGTTACGGTCACCAAATCACCGGACAAGGTTCAACACAATTACTTTTAGTCCCCTATTTGCAAAACCCGTCGGCAACATCAATGATAGTTTGCTGGCACGATACACTTGCAACCCTAACAAGGGTCGATTACGGTACTACTTCCTCTTTAGGAGAAAGTGCTTCCGGCACAAGTGAAATTGTTTTCGGTTTGCATAGATGGCACACTGTTGAATTAACCGGTCTTCAGCCAAACCAGGAATATTATTATAAAATAGTCAGCGGAACCGGTAATTCACCAATATATAATTTTAAGACTTTTCCCGATTCAAATTATAACGGCAAAATTAGAATTTTGCTCTTCAGCGATACTCATAACGGCGACACCACAAAGTCAGTCAAGGTAATTAAAGAATCAAAGAAAACTATTCAGCAGATTTATGGCAACGATATACACAATCAAGTTAATTTGGTATTACATTCCGGCGATTTAGTTGTGACCGGCAGTTCAATTGCAGAGTGGACAAAATTATATTTTGCACCGATGTCTCACTTATCACCTTACATACCATTTCTAACCGTGACCGGCAATCACGAAGGCGAACACCAAAACTATTATAAGTACATGCATTACGATAATATTTCCGGTTATCCTCCGCCAAACGGATTTGCCGAGAAATTTTGGTCAACCGTCATAGCAAATACAATGATTATTGGTCTGAACACAAACCTAACCGGTGCATCTCAAACTTTACAAAACACTTGGCTTGAACAAAAACTCAATGAAGCAGAGAATAATCCTCGCATCGATTTTGTTTTTCTTATTGGTCATCATTTCTCAATAACAGAGCTCTGGGGTGAAGGAATAACTTATGATGGCGGTCCGTCTTACATTAAGAACCAGGTTTTTCCTCTGCTAAAAAAATATTCAAAAGTTATTCAGTATTCATACGGACATACACACGGTTTTGAGAGAGGAACAATAGAATCAGATAAACCGGAATTACGCGGAGATTTCAGAATTGTTTGCGGCGGTGGAGGCGGCGGCGCAATCGATCGCTGGGGTGCTTACCAGAACCAGGATTTTTCCAATATTCATATAACACTCGATCATTTTTTCTACCAGGTTATTGAAATTGATGTTGCGAATAAAACTTTCGAATCTAAAATGTATAGTTTAGGTAACACAAGCAGAGCAAGGGATAACGAGGTTATGGATAGCTGGTATATAAAAATTAATCAACCGGTACCGGCACAACCGGTTACTGATATTCCTACTATTAATGAAAGCCAGATTACTTTTAATACATCCCCGATATCAAATGATTCATTGATGACCGTTAGAATCCAAATTTCCGAAAATTCAGAATTCAACGTAACAGCTATCGACACAATGATTCATTGGGAAAATATTTACCAGGTAGATGCCGGGTTCAACCCGATCGATAAAAATAACGGGATCAATCTTACAAAATTATCATTTAACAATTCAAGGTTTAAAAAGAACACTCCATACTTTTACAGAGTTAAATACCGCGATCATAATCTCAAATGGAGTGAATGGTCTAATGCGACTTCATTTAATATAACTACTTATTTAGCGAACACTCTTGATATACCAACTACTTATAGTTTATCTCAGAATTATCCCAATCCATTTAATCCAGCAACAACAATAGAGTACACAATACCGACCCCACACTCTGTCCCTCCCCTTAGTAAGGGGAGGAATATGGGAGGGGTTGTAACTTTAAAAGTTTACAACGTTCTTGGCAAAGAAGTAGCAACACTGGTCAATGAATACAAGCAGCCGGGAAAATATAAGGTGGAATTTAATGTAGAGACGTTCCATGGAACGTCTTTACCAAGCGGCGTATATTTTTACAGATTACAAGCCGGTTCGTTTACCGATACAAAGAAATTTGTTCTAATTAAATAAATTTAGAATTAGGACTGTCGGTTGGACCCGGCTTACTTCGCCTTCGATGACTTGGAGCAGTTTCGAAATGAGCCGGGTTTTTGTTTTACCTCACATACTTTTTTTACAACTGCAATATTTGATTGCTTTCGTTCGTGTCGTTTTTTGTGCTTTTGTGCATCCAACCATATGTTTTTTTGAATTAACCTATTGAAGCAGTGCCATTACTTTATTGGAAGTGAAATCATAGACGGTGCGGATTGACTGGCGTCAAGACAAAAAACTATTGAGTCAATTTCAAATTATATATATTTGCCGGCAATGAGACTCTTTTTGTATTTCAACGATAATAAAATGAAACATATTAAGCTCGCTTCCGTTGTCTTATTATTTCTTTTGCTGCCGCTTTCCATTTATTCACAAATAGATTATTACAAAATTTTAATTCCTACACGCGATGGGAAAGAGCTTGCTGCGGATCTTTATACACTCGATTTAAATTTTCCCAAACCGGTAATATTGATTCAAACCCCGTACAATAAAAATTCTTATAGAACCGGTTTTCCATCAAGCGCAGCTCCTATGCCGTTTAACTTGGAACACTATAATTATGTTGTAGTCGATTGGCGGGGCTTTTACGGTTCCGACTCCGCAGCCGTACCGTTTTACGACCGTGGGCTTGACGGCTACGATTGCATAGAATGGATTGCACAGCAAGCATGGTGTAACGATAAAGTTGGAACATTCGGCGGCTCGGCACTTGGGTTAATACAATTTCAAACTGCCCGGCACAAACCGCCGCATCTTGTTTGTGCAATGCCAATGATAAAAGATTTTAAAACCAAATATTCAGACTTTTATTATGGCGGAGTTTTAAGAAAAGAACATGTCGAATCGATTGAAAGACTTCGTTTTATCGATATGGATTTAATTACAGCGCATCCAGCACAAGATGATTTTTGGGATTTGACCGAATCTGCAAATAATTATCCAGATCAAATTGCAGTCCCGATGTTGATGGTAACCGGGTGGTTTGATCATTATCCTACCGATGTAATTAGAGCTTACAACGATATTGTAACGAAAAGCGACCAGGCAGTTAGAAATAAACATAAATTAATTGTTGGGCCATGGCTTCATGGAGAAATAGGTGCGGAACAACAAGGCGGTTTGGAATTTCCCGAAGCTGTTGGAATTACCGATACGGCGGCGTCACAATTTTTTGATTTTTATTTGAGAGGCAAAACCAATGGTTATGAATTGATTCCAGCAGTTCGGTATTTTGTAATGGGGAGCAATGTTTGGGAAAATGCTTCTACTTGGACTGACGTTGGTATAAGTGAAATGTACTTTTATCTGTACCCTGATGGCTTTTTACGGAAGGAAATTTATAGCGGTGCATCATCGCATGGCTACATTTACGATCCTAAAAATCCGTCCCCTACATTCGGGGGTTCCCGTTTCAATCCGTTTAATCCCACTATTCTTTTAGGTCCCCGTGATCAAAGATTTTACGTTGAGAGCAGAAACGATGTATTGATCTTTTCAACGGAGGAATTAACTTCTCCTATTGAAATCCTCGGACCGGTTGCAATTAATTTATATGTTTCGTCCAATAGAACCGATACCGATTTTAGTGTAAGATTATGCGATGTTTACCCGGACGGAAGATCAATGCTGATTACCCAGGGAATTAAAAGAATGCGTTTCCGGAATTCATATTCGGACCCTGAATTAATAACCCCGGGACAAATTTATAAAGTTACTGTCGAATTATGTGATCTCGCTATTAAAATTCTGCCCCAGCATAAACTAAGATTAATTATTAGCTCATCCAATTACCCAATGTTCGATATCAATTTGAACAACGGTGGTCCAATGTATATAATGGGAGATACACTTGTTGCTAACAATATCGTTTATTTTTCAAGCGAATATGCATCAAATATTACATGGAAGACTTCGCCTGGAACGGATATAAAATTACCCGATCAAACAATACCATACGGATTTCAGTTATCCCAAAATTATCCAAATCCGTTCAACCCAACAACAACAATAGAGTATACAATACCTACCCTACCCTCTGTCTCTCACCTTACTAAGGGGAGGGATATGGGAGGGGTTGTAACTCTAAAAGTTTATGATCTACTTGGCAGAGAGGCCGCAACACTGGTCAATGAATACAAGCAGCCGGGAAAATATAAGGTGGAATTTAATGTAGAGACGTTCCATGGAACGTCTTTACCAAGCGGCGTATATTTTTACAGATTACAAGCCGGTACTTTTTCCGATGTGAAGAAATTTATTCTAATGAAGTAATTTGTGTTTGATAAAAAGTAGAGACGTTCCGTGAACGTCTCTACTATATGAATGATAAATTATATTATTACAGATTATGAGCTAGAGATTCTTCGCCCCGACTAAAGTCGGGGACTCAGAATTTTAGACAATCCCTTGATCCAGCATTGAATCTGCTACTTTAACAAATCCGCCAATGTTTGCACCGTTAACATAATTGCCCGGTGTACCATATTTTTCTGCTGTATCAACACATGTTTTGTGAATGCTCTTCATAATCATGTGCAAACGGTTATCAACTTCTTCGCGTGTCCATGAATATCGCATGCTATTCTGTGCCATTTCCAAACCTGAGGTAGCAACACCGCCGGCATTAGCAGCTTTGCCCGGTCCGTATAAAATTTTGGCAGCAACAAATTGATCGATAGCTTCAATTGAAGAAGGCATATTGGCACCTTCACTTACAACATAAACACCATTCTTTAATAAGTTGGCAGCATCTTTACCGTTAATTTCATTTTGTGTTGCCGATGGGAATGCACAATCAGCTTTGTGATTCCATAACGGGTTGAAATCAGAATTAGGATCAACTGCTGTATAAACAGCGGTTTTGAATTTATCAGTATATTCTTTAATTCTTCCGCGACGAACATTTTTCAAATCCATTATAAAGTTTAATTTCTCACGATCAATACCGGCTTCATCATAAATATATCCGTTTGAATCTGAGAGCGTTAAAACTTTTCCGCCGAGGGCAAGAATTTTTTCTACTGTATATTGGGAAACATTACCGCTGCCTGATACAAGACATTTTTTCCCTTCAAGTGTTTGCTTTCTTGTTCCAAGCATTTCGGCCGCAAAATAGACAGAACCGTAACCGGTAGCTTCCGGACGAATTAGCGAACCACCCCAATTCAAACCTTTGCCGGTTAGAACGCCGGTAAATTCATTGCGTAGTTTTTTATACTGGCCGAATAAATAACCAATTTCTCTTCCGCCAACACCGATATCGCCGGCTGGAACGTCTGTATTTGACCCGATGTGTCTGAAAAGCTCATTCATAAAACTTTGGCAGAACCGCATTACCTCGCCATCGCTCTTACCTTTTGGATCGAAATCAGATCCGCCTTTTCCACCGCCCATAGGCAATGTTGTTAAGCTATTTTTGAATACTTGTTCGAACGCAAGAAATTTGAGTATGCCGAGATTAACCGACGGGTGAAACCGTAATCCGCCTTTGTAAGGACCGATAGCACTGTTCATTTCAATTCTAAATCCACGGTTAATTTGTACTTCGCCTTGATCATCTACCCACGGTACTCTGAACATCAATACACGTTCAGGTTCAACTATTCTTTCAAGAATTTTTTCTTTACGATATTCAGGATGTTTTTCAAGTACTAAAACTAAAGAAGAAGCAACTTCATATACTGCTTGATGGAATTCGGGCTCGCTTGGATTTTTTGCTTTCACTTGAGCCATAAAATTCTTTACGAATTCAGACATAAATGCCCCACTGTTGATTTTGAGTATTATTGTTTAGTTGATTGGAATGAAGAGAAGGAAAAACTTTAGTGCAGAAATTTATCAATAAACTGCTTGAAAGTTCTTTTTTCGTATGTGGAAACGAGTATCTATTTATTACATCCATTCCCAAAACCAATTACATCACTTAGTGCAAAAATCGTAATCTGTTGCTGTGCAAAATAGAAGCATATAAATTCTTAAGCAAGCGATATTTCCCTTCCAACTGTACAGGTTGGTTCAATAAAAATTTAATAAAGTATCATACTTAACTAAAATTATAAGAGGATTAGCAGTCATCAGCTTAAAAAAATATACCTATTCAATAAATAACTTTTGAAATAGAAATTCGAGTTGCATAAAAAATAATTATAAAAATTTTAGCTCAAGATTTGTTTTATGATTTGATTTAGAAAGTAGTAACGATTCCGGCTAAAATATCAAAGTCCAGAGTATATAATCGAGTATTAAAATCATTGCAGAGCTTAAAACGAAAGATCTGATTGTAGAGAATCCTACACCTTCGGCACCGCCTTCGGTTTTGAAACCGATGTGACAACCAAGCAACGAAGTAACCCCGCCAAAAAAAACACCTTTTACCAAACCAAAGAAAAGGTCGTTTAGAATAAAATATCTTTTTACCGATTCAAAAAAAACATTGAACGATACACCAAGAAACATGTTCGAAATAAAATATGCGCCGGTAATGGAAACAGCATTGGCAAATACAATCAAAACCGGCATCATAGTTATGGCAGCAAAGAAGCGCGGTGTTGCTAAAAATTTTACCGGGCTAATACCCATCGTATCAAGAGCATCAATTTGTTCCGTAACTTTCATCGAGCCGAGTTCTGCTGCAATTGAAGCTCCTACTCTTCCGGCAATTACAATCGCGGTGAGCACGGGACCTAATTCGGTGATGATTGCCCTACTGGTTGCTGCACCAAGAAAAGATAACGGTGCAATCCCTTTTAATTGATAAGCTGCTTGCCATGCAGCAACTGCACCGGTGAAGATTGCAATTATCAAAACAAGCGGAATGGAATTTACGCCAATGTGTTCCATCTGGTAAACAAAATTTTTTCTATTCTTAATTAATGAGGGTGCATATTTGATGATTTCCCACAGCAAACGAAATACTTGCCCACTCTCCTGAAAAAAATCCAGCGTTTTTTTACCGATCAATCGAACAAATCTTGTAATCATAATTTTTCTTATTTGCTCATTCAAAACTAAGAAAGTTGATTGAGATTAGACACAAATTCAGTCGCGTTCCCAGAATTTATTAACTTATCAATCCTCTCTTTATCACCCAACATCCGGGAAATTTCTGCTAATAATTTCAATTGTAGCTCAGGATCATTTTGAGGCGTTATTAATAAGATTATTAGTTTAGCCGGCAATCCGTCAAGCGAATCAAACTCTATACCGTCTTTATGAATTGCAACTGCAACCAAAGGGTTAGGAATATTTACTTTTGCATGAGGTATAGCAAGATGTTTTTCCAAACCGGTAGAGATCAGTTCCTCTCGTGTTAACACTTCCTCTAATAATTTTTCGTTACTGAGTTTGTGGTAAATAGAAATTTTATTGCAGAGTTCTTTTATGACTTCACTCTTTGTTTTAGCATTTGTGAAAAATACATTTTCAGATTTTACAAGTTTAACAAAACTCAAGAATTTTCTACTTCTCTTCAAAAAATAGTTCATCAACGGTGCACTTGTGATTGATGTGGTCAGTGCCATAATAACGAGTGCAACAAATACTCTTTCCTGAATCAAATTATTCTGTAGTGCTATGGTTCCTAAAATTATTTCAATTGCACCATGAACATTCAAGCCCAAGCCGATAATTATAGAATTTTCCTTTTTTATACCTCCTAACCTTGCACCCAATAAACTGCCTAACATTTTGCCAGCGACAGATAGTGATAAAAATATTATGACAAGCAGCAGATCAAAATTTGTGATGAAATTTATTTTCAACCCTATCGATACAAAGAAAATTGGAGCAAAAATGTTAGTGACAAACTGTTGAATTATTTCTCTTGTATCCTCCTTTAAATGAACGGAATCCCCAATTGCAATTCCCATAATGAATGCTCCGAAAATTGCATGGATGCCTATATATTCAGTGATAACAGCGGATAATAATCCGAGAACAAAAATAAAATTAATAATTCCACCGGGGTAAGAAGTGACTTTTTCAAGTTTGGGGATTACGTAGTTAATAAGTTTTCTACCAATTAACAATACTATTGATACAAAAGAAATTATTGAAATTATTAACCAATGAAATTCCATCGGGTGAAGAGTATGACCAAGCATTCCTATTATTAATGAAAATACTATCCAACCTATTAAATCATTAAACATCGCCGAAGTAATTATAGTTAAGCCGATATCTGTTTTAAATAAATTCAAATCCATTAATGTTTTTGCTACAACCGGCAATGCAGTGATTGACAAAGCTGTTCCTATAAATAATGAAAAAGGTAATTTCATACTTACATCAGTAATTCCTAATGAAGTCGGGAATAGATAAGAGACAGCAAAGCCAAGTGTGAAAGGTATAATAACACCAAAAACACTAATCAATGATGCAGCTTTTCCTTGCGATAAAGCCAAACTTAAATCAATTTCCAAACCCAGAACCAACATCAATAAAACAAGTGCTAATAAATTGAACCCATTGAATGCTATATTAACTTGAGGTGAATAATTAAATAAATAGTTGTATAATGACGGCGATATTGAACCTAAAATTGTTGGACCTAAAAAGATTCCGGCAATGATTTCACCAATTATTATAGGCTGTTTTATATTTCGAAATAATTCACCAATTCCCCTACCGAATAAGAGTATTACACCGATGCTCAGTAAAAAATAAATTATTTCAAGTGAGCTTAGTGACATATTCAATTATATTTTTCTTTGATTATAAGAAGCGCACAAGGAATTTGTTTAATTATGAACTCCAAATCGTGCTGAAATATCCTATCAAACAGTTTTAATTTTTTTGTGGGAGAAGGAACAACAAAAATCTCCCCACCGTTTTGTTTTACATAATTACTCGATTCCCATCCTTGTTTACCGTACAGACATACTGTTTTTAAATTTATGTTTCCAAGTTTCATTTCCTTGGCAAACACTCTTAGTTTTAGTTCTTCCTCGTACTGCCAATCAGTTCTTCTTTTTTCAGTCTCCTGGGTTGAACTGCCGTCCGAAATAGTAATAGCTAAGCCGGGTGTTTGAATTTCTTTAATTAAACCGAGTTCTTTTGCATTTTCAAGTAGTGCAAATTGATATGCTTTTCTTACGGCATTTTCGCCGACTTCGGAATATTCAACAAGTACAAAAAATTCTTGAAATGGTTTTTGTTCCTCGGTGGGTTTGGTTAAGATGAGAACAGAACATTCGGCTTCCCTCATAATCGTTCTTGCTACCGAACCGATGTAGTATTTCAGCATCGATTCCTTTTCCAACGCACCGGCAATTAAAAGATCTACCCCTTTTGCCGAGCAAGTATCAATTATTACTTTAGATGGGTCTCCATTCTGCCAGACCATTTCATATTTATTTTCATCTATACCAACATCATCAAGTAGTGAAAATAATTGTGCCTCTGTGCTTTTGTTTTTGTCACCTACATGAATCAAACAAAGTTGGGCGCTAAATAATTCTTGCAGCCGTTTTGCTGTTTTTAATAGGGCTTTTGCATTTGGGGAAAATGTAATTGCAAGTCCTAATTTTTTAAAGACCATTTCTTTTATAGATTAGTTTTTATTGATAATAAATATAAAATCTTTTCTATTGCGATATAAGATTATTTTTTATATTAATGCAAGGCAAGTAATCAACAAATATTTTAATTTTGAAAAAAGCGATTAACAAAATGATGGTGTTAACATGAACGAATTAAATATCGAAACATTGGAGAAAAAATCGAAAGTGAATCTGCCTGATAACCTCGTCTTCGGAAAAATTTTCACAGATCACATTTTAGAAATGGATTACGATTCTGCGTCGGGTGGGTGGCAGAAACCTAAAATTAAACGATTGGATAACCTAAGTTTAAGTCCGGCTGCCATGGTGTTTCATTACGGACAAGCTATTTTCGAAGGATTGAAAGCATACATACAAGCTGATGGAAAGGTTGCATTATTCCGGCCGGAGAAAAATGTTGAGAGATTAAACAGATCCGCAATAAGAATGTGCATGCCCGAGGTTAATTCGCAATTAGTACTACAAAAAATGTTAGAGCTTGTCAGCATTGACCGGGATTGGATTCCATCGAGACCGGGATATTCTCTTTACATCCGGCCATTCATTATAGCAACGGAAGGATGTTTTGGAGTACGTCCTTCAGAGCAATACAAATTGATTGTTATGCTCAGCCCGGTTGGCCCGTATTACCCGGAAGGATTCAAACCGGTACCGATTATGGTTACCGATAAATATGTACGTGCAGTACGCAAGGGAACCGGCGAAGCAAAAGCTGCCGGCAATTACGCTGCAAGTTTAGTCGGCCAAGTTGAAGCTAAAAAAGAAGGTTATACACAAGTACTCTGGCTCGATGCTATTGAGCAAAAATATATTGAAGAAGTCGGTGCAATGAATATTTTTGTTCAATTTAAAAATGAAGTTGCTACCCCGGCACTCAACGGTTCAATTCTTCCGGGAGTTACAAGAATGTCTGTTCTACAAATATTGAAAGATTGGGGATATAACGTAAACGAAAGACTTATAAGTATTGATGAAATGGTAAATGCTTATGACAAAGGTGAATTGATTGAAGTATTCGGAACCGGAACAGCCGCTGTTATTTCATCTGTGAGCCGGTTGAAATACAAAGATAAAATATTACAATTCAGCGAAACCAAGCCGGGTGAACTTGGACTTAAATTATACGAGGAACTTACGGGTATCCAGTACGGCAAAATTAAAGACCGCTATGGGTGGATGACTTATATAAACTAGATGTTTATTCACGGTAGAAATTAAAAATTCAAATTTTAAGCAACATTCTATGCTTTTTTGCGACACTTGATAATATACACTACAATATTTTATATTGTATGTAAAATTTCGAGTATATATGGAAACACAACAGTTCTCATTTATCAATTACTCAAATCGCACAACTATAACTTCTTCACCTTTCGACTTTATTATGGACTTTAAGTTAATCGTACCCAAGACGGGTCCCGATGGGGGGAAACCGGAAATTGAAGAATTCAAATCTGTAGTTGTTGCTATGAGTCCACAGCATTTCAAATCCTTCCTTAATATTGCTCAAAAACAACTACAAAATTATGAAGAACAATTCGGCGAGATTAACCTTAAGGTAACAAACCAGACTGAAAATGTCGGACAGTAAAGAAATTCCTTGCGTCTTTGAAACTGCGGATGTTCTAGGCAACTATATATTTCTCACTGTTGATACATGGGAACAACATATTAAACCTGAACATCTATATATGGCTGGTGAAGAGAAAAAAGTAAAAAAAACTATCGAAAATCCAGATTTTATATACAAAGACAAAGATATATCAACTACTTACAATTATTATTCGATAATAAGTAGTACAAGACTTAGGCCTTTTGGTAATTTTTTAAAAGTAAGTGCTGGTATTGATAATGGGAACGTAAAGACTGCTTATGTTGTTGACAAAATAGTAAAAAAAGAAAATTTAATTTATAAAAAGAAATAATATGAATAAATCTTTAACAACAAAAGATTCTTTGCAATTTCATTATGACGAAATTTCGGATGTTCTTTATGCTATTGTTGGTAAGAAAAGAAATACCGTAAGCAAAGAAAAAGGCAATGGGATAACTTTGAGGTTAGACCCAATAACCAATGAAATTGTTGGATTTATAATAATCGATTATAAACAACGAAGAGAAAAGAAACTTCTAAAAGCAATACCCTCGTTTGAAAAGGTAGCCCTTCCTATTTATTAAAAATTTCTTGACACGTGCACTTTTGTTCACTATATTAGCAGTGAACAAAAGAGCACTAATATGAAAAAATTACAAATAACCGACCGCCAGCAAGAAATCCTTAGCTTCATTCAAGAATATGTAGATTTCAATGGATATCCCCCCACCTACCGGGAGATTGGGAAACAGTTTAATATTGCAAGCACCTTTGGCGTTAAACGCCACATCGATGCACTTGTTAAAAAAGGTTTTTTAAACAACGCAACCAATTCCAATCGCACGCTTTCACTCGTCATTAACAATAATCCAATTCCAAAAAAAAATGACGTGATTGAAATCCCGGTTGTTGGTAGAGTTGCCGCCGGCTATCCCATCCTTGCCCAGGAAAATATCGAGGGTAATTTTTCCATCGATAAAAATTTATTGGGAAGTCATACCGAATGCTTTGGGTTAAAAGTACGCGGCGATAGTATGATCAACGCCGGCATATTGGAAGGCGACCTCGTAATCATTCAACCACAGAAAGAAGCAATTAACGGGGAAATTGTTGTTGCCTTAATTGGCGATGATGCAACAATGAAAAGATATTTAATCGATGACGGGAGGGTTTTTCTTGTTCCCGAAAACGAAAACTACGAAGCAATTGAAGTTGATAATCTTGAAAACTTTTCGATAATAGGTAAAGTAATTGGAGTATTCAGAAGTTACAATTAACAAGGAGTAATCATGAAAACCATCATATTTTCATCGGCTATTTTTAATAGAAATAGAGTAAAATTTTTGTACGGATTGA